>JAKAQB010000013.1 GCA_021811865.1 Actinomycetes bacterium
TCAGCCCACCTCGGGAACTTCAGGGCCGGTTTCTGCCCGCTGTGTACCGACCTGGCCGGCGAGCACCCGGGCTGGCCGGCGCCGGCAACTACGCCCCACGCACGGCCAGCCCCGTCGCCCACGCCAGGAAGGCCAGCTCGTCGGCGTCGAGGGCGGCGCGCCGGCCCTGCGAGCGCGCCCCGTGCCCAACCTCAGCCTCCCTCCGCAGCAGGATGGGCCGCTCATCCGGGGCGCCCCCCGTCGCCCACTGCAGCGCGGCCGCCATCTTGCGGGCGTGGAGCGGGTCGACCCGGGTGTCGTTGTCGAACACGGTGAACAGCACCGCCGGGTACACCGTGGTGGCGACCACGTGGTGGTAGGGCGAGTACGACAGGAGCCACTCGAGCTCGGTGGGATCACCCGCTGTGCCGAACTCGTCGTTCCATGTGCGGCCGAGGCCGAACCGTTCGTAGCGCACCATGTCGAGCAGCGGCGCCGAGCACACGACCGCCCGGTACCGCTCCGGGTTGCGCGTGAGGGCGGCGCCGACGAGCAGGCCGCCGTTGGAGCCGCCCAAGATGCCGAGGTTGTCGCTGGTCGCCCAGCCTTCCGCCACCAGGGTGTCGGCGGCGGCCTCGAGGTCCTCGAACACATGGTGCTTTCGCTCGCGCATCCCGTCCCGGTGCCAGTCCTCGCCCTCCTCCGCGCCGCCCCGCAGGTTGGCCACGACCCAGACCCCGCCGGCGCCGACCCACGCCGCGATCGCGGCCGACCATGCCGGCGTCAGGGAGACGTCGAACCCGCCGTAGCCGTACAGCACAGTGGGGCGGGGGGCACCCGCCGGACCGCCAGCCGCACCCGCCGGCGCCAGGACAGTCATGCGTACCTCGGTGCCGTCCGCCGAGCGGAAGCTCACCATCCTCTCGTCCACCACCGGTGGCTGCTCGAGCGCGAGCGGCGCCGCCAGGGCCTCGCCCAGCACGCCGGCGGCCACGTCGAGCTGCGCCACCCGGTACGGCGTCGCCCAGCCGGTCCAGCCGACCCACACCTCGTCACCCTCGTCGGGGCGGGCGGTGAGATCGGCGGTGACCAGGCCGGGCAGCGACACGTCCCGCAGGCGCCGGCCGTCCGCCCGATCGTGGATCGCCACCTCCGAGAGGGCGTGGCGGGACCGGAGGGCAACGAGGTGGTCGCCTGCGAGGGCGTAGCCGTCGAGCACGGCGCCGGCGTCCTCAGCGAGGACCTCGACCCAGCCGGCCGGCTCGGGCTGGGCGGGATCGGCCCTCACCAGGCGCCGGCGGGGGGCGCCGATGTCGGTGAGCAGCCACAGGTTGCCCCGCCGGTCGAAGGCGGGGTCCGCCCGGCCGTCGACGCCGACCACCACCGGCCGCCACTGCGGCGCCGTCCCGGGCGGCGGCAGCGCGGCGACCCACACGTCGTTCCTCGGGGCGGTGCCGAGTGAGACGGTCACCGCCACCCACCGCCCGTCGTAAGACACCTCGACGCCGAGGTACGCGGTCGGGTCCAGCTCCGGCCCGATGCCGTCCTGGCCGAAGACGAGCTCATCCTCCGTCTGGGCGTGACTCCTCACCCGGTGGCGGTAGACGCGTCGATGAAAGACCTCCTCTCCAGGCGGCACCTCCCACGGGGGGAGTCGCCTGACGTAGAGAAGGTCGTCGCCACCCGGCAACCAGGCGAGCGGGGAATACCGCACCCGGTCGATCGGGCCCTCGAGCAAGAAGCCGGTGGCCACGTCGAGCACCCACAGGTTGCTCTCCTCGTCGCCACCGGAAGAGAGGAGGTAGGCGACCCGCTCACCCTCGATCGAGGGGGCCCAGCCGTCGAGCACCACCGTTCCATCGGGGTCCATGGCATTGGGGTCGACGAGCGCGCGGCGACCGGAGGTGTCCTCGACGAGCAGCACGGCGTGGTCCTGACCAGGCTGGCGTTCGGTCCAGAAGCGGCGCTCGCCGACGACGACCGGGGCGCTGCGCTGCCCGGGCGTCAGCGCCAGGATCCGGTCCCGCAGCACGTCCCGCTCGGGATGGTCGGTGGCCCACCGCTGCCACACCTCGTCCTGGCGAGTCGCCCACACCACCGTCTCGACGGCATCGGCATCCTCGAGCCAGCGGTAGGGATCGGCGATCTCGCGGCCCCACAGCGTGTCCGACGCCGGCTGGCGCTCGGCGGGCGGATAGTGGTCGTGCATGCCCGGGACCATACGCGCCGGGCGTTCATACCTTTCTCAGCCGTTCCCGCCACACTGGTGCCGTGCGAGTGCTCGTGGTCGACGACGAACCGGCCGTGAGGCAGGCACTCGACCGCGCCCTCCGGTTCGAGGGGTTCGAGACCGAGCTCGCCGAGGACGGCCACGTCGCCCTGCTCGTGCACGCCGAGCGGCCGGCGGACGCCATCGTCCTCGACGTGGCCATGCCGCGCATGGACGGGCTCGAAGTCTGCCAGCGGCTGCGCAGCGCCAGCGACACCACGCCGATCCTGCTGCTCACCGCCAGGGCAGCGGTGAGCGAGCGCGTCGCCGGTCTGGACGCCGGCGCCGACGACTACCTCGTCAAGCCGTTCGCGCTCGAGGAGCTGCTTGCCCGCATCCGCGCCCTCCTCCGGCGCAGCGCCCCCGCCTCCGACAACGAGGTCCTGCGCTTCGACGACCTTTCCCTCGAGCCAGGAACGCGGGAGGTGTTCCGGGGCACCCGACGCATCGAGCTCACCCGGACGGAGTTCCTGCTGCTCGAGCTGTTCCTCCGCAACCCCCGCCAGGTCCTGCCCCGGGAGGTGATCTTCGACCGGGTGTGGGGCTACGACTTCGGCGCCAACTCCAACTCGCTCGAGGTCTACGTCGGGTACCTGCGCCGCAAGACCGAGGCCGAGGGCGAGCGGCGCCTCATCCACACCGTGCGGGGGGTGGGCTACGTGATGCGCCTCCCGATCGAGGGCTGAGGCCCGGCGTGGCCATCTTCGAGCGGCGCCCCTCGTTCGAAGCCCGTCTCTCAGGCCTTGTCGCTCTGGCGGTCGGCGTCACGATCGCGCTCGCCGCCCTGGCGTCCTACCTGCTCGTGGCCCAGGAGCTGCACGCCCAGGTCCAACACGAGCTGGCCACCCAGCAGCGCTCGATCAAGCAGAGCTTCACCGGCCCGGCACAGGAGTCCGCCATCCGCTACGCCGGCACAGCCGGCGAGCGCGTCCAAGTCGTCGCCGGCAACGGACCCATCTACGTTCCCAACGCCATGGGCGGATTCTCGCCGGCCGGCCCGGGCACCACCACGTTCGCGCCCACGACGACGGAGCTGGCGATGGCCAAGGGCAGCGGCCCCGCCGTGCGCTACACCGACCAGACCATAGGCGCCACCCCCTACCGAGTCATCGCCATGAAGGTGGAGATCCCGAGGTTCCCCCAGCCGATCCCAGCGGTCCTGCTCATCGGACGGCCCCTGTCGGACGTCTACCGGGCCCTCGCCGACCTCCGCCTCATACTCGCCTTCGTCACCGCCGGCGGCATCGCCGTCGCCCTCGCCATCGGCACCGCCATTGCCCGGGCCACGATCCGGCCCGTCGAGCACCTCCGCGCCGCCGCCGAGCACGTCGCCGCCACCCAGAGCCTCGACGCCACCATCGAGCAGCGAGGCGACGACGAGCTGGCCCGGCTGGCCCACGCGTTCAACGCCATGCTGGAAGCGCTCCGGCTGTCCCGCCAGCAGCAGGCGCAACTGGTCTCCGACGCCGGCCACGAGCTGCGCACGCCGCTCACGAGCCTGCGCACCAACGTCGAGCTCCTGATGCGCGCCGGCGACCTCCCCCAACAGGACCGCAGCGCCCTGCTCGACGACGTGCGTGACCAGCTCGAGGAGTTGACTGCCCTCATCGGTGACATCGTCGAGACGGCCCGCCAGGACGAGCAGGCACAGGTCGAGCCGACCGAGGCTCGCCTCGACACGCTCGTCGGGCGCGCCGTCGACCGGGCCCGCCGGCGGGCTCCCTCGTTGAGATTCGACTCCTCGCTCACCCCCGGATCGGTCCGCGCCCATCCCGTGATGCTCGAGCGGGCCGTGCTCAACGTGCTCGACAACGCGGCGAAGTGGAGCCCGCCCGGCGGCAGGGTCGAGGTCCGGCTCGTGCGCAACGGCGCATGGATCCTCGACATCCGCGACCACGGCCCGGGCATCGAGCCCCAGGACCTCCCCCGGATCTTCGACCGCTTCTACCGGGCGGCGTCGGCGCGCTCGATGCCGGGCTCCGGCCTCGGCCTCGCCATCGTCAGGGACGTGGTGACGGGCCACGGCGGAGCAGTGCAGATCATCCAGCCCCCCGGCGGGGGCACCCTCGTGCGCATCGTGCTGCCCACCGTGGAGGAGGAGGAGCCCTCACCGCCGATCGGGAGCTGGGGGCAATGTGCGCCGGTACCGACGTCTCCTCCCCCACCGTCTTCCTCGTGACGCGGGGGCGCCTGCTCGCCGCGACCGGCGATCTCACACGGGCGGCGGCGGCAGGGTGTCGCTGCGGCGGGCGAGGTTGACCGCATGGTCGCCAAGGCGCTCGTAGAAGCGGGCAACGAGGGTGACCTGGGCAGCGACGGCGGGCTCCATTGCCCCCGTAGCGACCTCGGTGGTGAGCCGGTCGTGGAGGATGTCGAGCTCCTCGTCGGCTTCGTCGAGCTCGGTGCTGCCGGTCTGGCGGGTCGCGTAGGCGGCGGTGGTCGACTGCCACATCTCGACGGCGACGTGGCCCATGCGGGCGACGATCCCTCGGCTGACGGGGCTCATGTCGGCACCCAGGTTCTTCTGCGCTCGTTGGGCGATGTGCTCAGCCAGGTCGGCGGAACGCTCTAGCTCGGGGAGGATCAGGAGCAGGCCGACGAGGTCGCGAAGCGGCGGCCGGTCGGAGCCGCCGCGGTCGACCAGCTCCCATATGGTGGTGGTGAGGGCGGCGGTGCGGGCGTCGATCTCGTCGTCGGCCGCCACCACCGCTTCGGCCAGGCGGGTGTCGGCATCGAGGAGCGCGGCCGTGGCCCGGGCGAGCGCCTCGCTGACGAGGGCGAACATCTCGACCACCGCGTCCTTCAGGTCCTTCAGTGACTCCACGGAACGAACCTACCCAACGGGGGGTTCCCGCCTGTTCACCCGTTGTTCACGTTGCCGTTGACATCCCTGGCCCGATGTGACAGGACTGCTGCGGAGGGAAAGGAGCCGGAGGAGTGGCAACAGGCTTGGCAGCAGTCGGCAGGGCGGGGCCTCCCGGGGTCGTCGTCGCCGTCGTGCTCGCCGCTGCGGTAGCGCACGCCGGCTGGAACCTCTGCGCCAAGATCATCGCCGACCAGGTCGTCGCCTTCTGGCTGATCAGCGGGAGCGCTGCGATCGGTGGAGCGGCGCTGTGGGCGGCCGCAGGCTCCCCGCGGGCAGCCGCCTGGCCCTACCTGGCCACGTCGGTCTGCCTGCACGTCGTCTACAACCTCAGCCTCCTCAACTCCTACCGCCTCGGCGACCTGAGCCGGGTGTACCCCCTCGCCCGGGGCCTGGCACCGCTGCTCGTCACCGGCGGCGCCGCGCTCGCCGCCGGGGAGCGACTCAGCCCGCTCCAACTCGTCGGCATCGCCATCATCGCCGGCGGCCTCGTGAGCCTGGTGTGGCTCGTCGGCGGGGCCCCCGGCGGCGACCGGCGCGCCACGGTTCTCGCCGTGGCAACCGGCGTGGTGATCGCCGCCTACAGCCTCAGCGACGGGCTCGGCGTCCGCCACGCCCACAACACCCTCGGCTACGCCGGCGTGCTGTTCCTGGCCGAGTCGGGGGTCCTCGTCATCGGCCTCGGCCTGTGGCGCCGCCGGCTTCTCCCCGCCGCTCCCTCCCGGACGTGGGCGATCGGCACCTTCGGTGGCGCCCTCTCCGTCGCCACCTACTGCGCCGTGCTGTGGGCGCAGACGCGCCTCGACCTCGGGGTCGTGTCGGCCCTGCGCGAGACCAGCGTCGTAGCCGCCGCCCTCCTCGGCGCAGTCGTGCTCCACGAGGGCTCGGCGGCCCGGCGGGTCGTCGCTGCCTCCATTGTGTGCGTCGGCGTGGCGGTGCTCGTCATCGCCTGACGGCAGGGGCCCGGGCGGGGCGGCGTAGTACGGTTGCCGCCGAGCCCAGGTGGTGGAATCGGCAGACACGGGAGCCTCAAAAGTTCCTGCCTGCAAGGGCGTGCGGGTTCGAGTCCCGCCCTGGGCACCCGACCCGACCCAACCCGCCCCGCCGGCCGAGGTGGTGCATCATGTCACCCATGAGGCCGGGCGCCACCGTGGAGCTGCGGCAGCTCGAGTTGCTCGTGGCGGTAGCCGAGACCGGCAGCCTCGGCCAGGCAGCCAACCGCTTCGGATTGTCCCAGCCGGCCGTCAGCATGCGGATGACCGGCCTCGAGCGCGCCCTCGGGCTCCGGCTCTTGCAACGCGACCCGTCGGGCACCCGGCTCACGCCCGACGGCGTCGAGGTCGTCGCCGCCGCCCGCGGCGTGCTCGAGGCCGTCGCCGGCCTGGCGGGTGTCGCCGACCGGCTGAGGTCCGGATCGGCGGCCCGCCTGCGGGTAGCGGCCTCGTTCACCGTCGCCGAGCACTTGGTCCCTGCTTGGATAGAGGCGCTGCACGGCCAGCTGCCGGAGTTGGCCGTGACACTCGAGGTGGAGAACTCGAGCCAGGTGCTGGCCGCCGTCGAGCAGGGCAGGGTCGACGTCGGCTTCGTGGAGGGGCCCGACCGGCCGGTGCCAGGGATGGGCTCCGAGGCCATAGCCACCGACACCCTGGTGGTGGTGGTGACCCCTCGCCACCCCTGGAGCCGCCGCCGGCGATCCCTGGGCGGAGCGGACCTCGCCCAGGTTGACCTCATCGTACGCGAGCGCGGCTCGGGCACCCGTGAGGTGCTCGAGGAGGTGCTGCAACCCTGGGGCGGCGTCCGCTCCCGCCTCGAGCTCGGGTCGTCTGCTGCCATCCTGGCCGCCGCCCGCCGGGAAGAGGGACCGGCGGTGCTGAGCAGCCTCGCCGCCGCCGCCGACGTCGCCACTGGTGAGCTGTGCCGGGTCGAGGTGGATGGGATCAACCTGGCACGGACCATCCGAGCGGTCTGGAGCACGAGGACCGGCCCCGGACTGCTCGGAAGCCAGTTGCTCGCCGTCGCCCGCCCGGCGCCGCCGGCCGGTGATCCCCTCCCCCCAAGCGTAGCTTGGGGGGAGCCAAGCCGTCGAGGGCTACCTGGGAACGCTGCTCGGCCGTAGCTTCCAGCGGGTGATGATTGCCGCCGAGCAAGAGGTGCCTCCTCGCTGGGTCAAGGTGCTCGACCAGACCCGGTGCATCGGCTGCCATGCGTGCACCACGGCGTGCAAGAGCGAGAACTCGGTGCCTCTCGGGGTTACCCGCACCTACGTGAAGTCGGTGGAAGTCGGCACGTTCCCCCACGTGCGGCGCAACTTCCAGGTGACGCGATGCAACCAGTGCTCCGACGCCCCGTGCGTCACAGTCTGCCCGACCGAGGCGATGTACCGCCGTCCCGACGGGATCGTCGACTTCGACAAGTCGATCTGCATCGGCTGCAAGGCATGCATGGCTGCCTGCCCGTACGACGCCATCTTCATCAACCCCGAGGATCACTCGGCCGAGAAGTGCAACTTCTGCGCCCACCGCCTCGAGGTCGGCCTGGAGCCGGCGTGCGTGTCTGTGTGCCCCACCGAGGCGATCCTGGTCGGCGACCTCAACGACCCCACCTCGAAGGTGGCGAAGATCGTCCAGCGCGAGCCGGTCGCGGTGCGCCGCCCGGAGAAGCACACCCGCCCCGGTCTGTACTACAGGGGCGCCCACCAGGCGACCCTCGACCCGCTGGCCGCCCGCCGGCCCGACGGTGGCCTGTACGCCTGGGCGACCCAGGGCGACCCGAGCGACCCCCAGCTGGTCACATCCGGGCACCCCTCGCACCACAACTCCTCGGCTGCCGCCCTGCTGTCCTACGACGTCCCCCACCATGCCCCCTGGGGCTGGCGGGTCAGCCTCTACACCTGGACCAAGGGGATCGGCTCGGGCGCGCTGGCAGTCGCACTGGCGCTCGCCTATGCCGGGGTGCTCGACTTCTCGGGCCCGTTGGTGCGTTACGTGGCGCCGTCGCTGGCGCTGGCGTTCCTCGCAGTCACCGGAGTGCTGCTCATCTGGGACCTGAAGCACCCGATGCGCTTCTACTTGATCTTCACCCGCCACCACTGGCGGTCCTGGATGGTTCGCGGGTCATTCCTAATCGGCTTCTATGGCGCGGCGGCCAGCGCTTTCCTCGTCGTGGCGATCCTCACCGGGGTCACGGCCATACCCACCCCGGCCGGCAACACCGCCGAGGCGGTGATCGGCGGTTTCGCGCTCGCCGGGGCGATCGCAACGGCCATCTACACCGCCTTCCTCTTCCCCCAGGCCAAGGCCCGGGACCTCTGGCAGAGCCCGCTGCTACCGCCCCACCTGGCGGTGCAGGCGGCGGTGGTCGGTAGCGCCTCGCTGCTTGTCTTCGCGGCCGGTGGCCTCGGCCCTGTCGGAGCGAGCAGCGCCCTGGAGGTGACCCTCGCGGTCGCCGCCGGCGTCCACTTGATCTTCGTCGGCGGCGAGGTCACCCTCACCCACCCCACTGCGCACGCCCACCTCGCGGCGCACGAGATGACCCGGGGACGCTTCGCCGGCCCCTTCTGGATCGGGATCGCAACGGTGGCGGTGGCGGTGGCGGCTCCTTGGATCGGGGTGGTCGCGGTGCCGTTCGCGCTGATCGGCCTCCTCGCCCACGAGCACTCCTACGTCCAGGCTGGCCAGTCGGTCCCCCTCGCCTAGCAGAAAGCTGCAGTTCCGATGCCGAAGCGCCCCACCCAGCCGCCCACCCCTGACCTCGGAGCCCTCGGTGAGCGCGTCTCTGCGGCCCGGGCTGCCACCGAGGCCCGCGGCGAGACCTTCTACCAGGGGGCGTCCAAGACCTTCCTGGCCGGCTTCCCGCCCCCCGAGCGCTGGGACGACTGGGTCGAGCTCGACTCCAGGGCGTGGCCGGAGCGAGTGGAGCGCCACGCCATGCTGGTGCCGACGACCTGCTTCAACTGTGAGTCCGCCTGCGGGCTGCTCGCCTACGTCGACCGCTCGACGCTGCAGGTCCGCAAGTTCGAGGGCAACCCTGCCCACCCTGGTTCGCGGGGGCGCAACTGCGCAAAGGGTCCGGCAACGATCAACCAGGTGACCGACCCTGACCGCATCTTGTACCCGCTGCGCCGTGCAGGGCAGCGGGGGGAGGGCAAGTGGGAGCGGGTGAGCTGGGACGAGGCGCTCGACGCCCTCGCTGCCCGGCTGCGGGCAGCCATCGTCGAGGGGCGCCAGAACGAGATCATGATCCACATCGGCCGGCCGGGGGAGGACGGCTTCACCGAGCGGGTGCTCGCCTCCTGGGGGGTGGACGGCCACAACAGCCACACCAACGTCTGCTCCTCGGGCGGGCGCACGGGATTCCAGTTCTGGACGGGGATCGACCGGCCGAGCCCGGACCACGCCAACGCCAAGGTCATCTACCTGATCAGCTCCCACCTGGAAACGGGCCACTACTTCAACCCGCACGCCCAACGGATAACCGAGGCGCGCGCCAAGGGTGCCAAGGTGATCGTGCTCGACACGCGCCTGTCCAACACCGCCACCCACGCCGACTACTGGCTGTCGCCCCAGCCCGGCTCCGAGGCGGCGATCAACCTCGCCGTCGCCCGCCACATCATCACGACGGGTCGGGTCAACTGGGCCTTCGTCCACGACTGGTGGAACTGGCGCGAGTACATGGAGGCCCGCCGCCACGACGGCCCGCAGACCTTCGAAGCCTTCCAGGCAGCCCTGGCGGAGGAGTACGACGGCTACAGCTTCGAGCTCGCGGCGGCCGAATCCGGCATCGACGCGGCTGTCCTGGCCGAGGTTGCCGAGGTCGTGGCCGGGGCGGGCACCGCCTTGTCCTGCCACTCCTGGCGCTCCGCGGCGGCCTCCAACCTCGGCGGCTGGCAGGTGAGCCGCACCGCGTTCTTCCTCGCCGCCCTGCTCGGGGCGGTGGCCACGCCCGGTGGGACCTTTCCCAACGCCTACAACAAGTACGTTCCTCGGCCCATCCACACCCCGCCCCACCCGAAGGTGTGGCAGGAGCTGTCCTGGCCCCTCGAGTTCCCCCTCGCGCAGAACGAGCTGAGCTTCCTCCTCCCCCACTTCCTGAAAGACGGCCGCGGCCGGCTCGACACGTACTTCACCCGGGTCTACAACCCCGTGTGGACCAATCCCGACGGCCTGTCGTGGATGGAGGTCCTCACGGATCCGGACAAGGTCGGTTGCTACGTGGCGCTCACCCCCACATGGAACGAGTCGGCCTACTTCGCTGACTGGGTGCTGCCGATGGGGCACGCCTCCGAGCGTCACGACACCCACTCCTACGAGCAGTACGACGGCCAGTGGGTCGGCTTCCGCCAGCCGGTGCTGCGCGCCGCGCGCGAGCGGCTCGGCGAGACCGTCGCCGATACCCGGTCGGTCAACCCCGGCGAGGTCTGGGAGGAGAACGAGCTCTACACCGAGCTGTCATGGAGGATCGACCCCGACGGCAGCCTCGGCATCCGCCAGTACCACGAGTCCCGGGAACGCCCGGGTGAGAAGCTCACCGTCGACGAGTACTACGGCTGGATGTTCGAGCACTCCGTGCCCGGCCTGCCCGAGGCTGCCGCCGCCGAGGGTGTCACCCCACTGCAGTACATGCGTCGCTACGGGGCATTCGAGATCACCAAGTACCAGGGCGCACTGTACGCCGGGGAGGTCCCCCCCGCCGAGCTCGAGGACGTCCGCGTCACCCCGACCGGCCGGGTCTACACCGCCGCCGCCAAGCCCGAGTCGGACAACCTCGTGCCCCTCGGCGCTCCCCCGCCCGACGACGAGGGCCGCCGGCCGGTCGGGGTCCTCGTCGACGGCACCGTCCGGCGAGGGTTCCCGACGCCGTCGGGGCGCCTGGAGTTCTACTCCTCCACCATCGCCGCGTGGGGCTGGCCCGAGCACGCCCTGCCGGGCTACATCCGCAGCCACGTCCACCCGAGCGAGCTGGCGCCGGACCAGATGGTCCTCCTGTCCACCTTCCGCCTCCCGACCCAGATCCACACCCGGTCGGCCAACAGCAAGTGGTTGGACGAGCTGTCCCACACCAACCCCGTATGGATCCACCCCAAAGACGCCGCCCGCGTCGGAGTTGCCCGCACGGGAGACCTCATCAGGGTCAGCACCGACATCGGCTACTTCGTAGCCAAGGCGTGGATCACCGAGGGCATCCGCCCCGGCGTCGTCGCTTGCAGCCACCACATGGGCCGCTGGAAGCTCACCGGCCACGACCAGGTGAGCCCCGGCGGGATGATGGCCACCGTCGAGCTCGGTCGCGGCGCCGTCGGGTGGTCGATGCGCGTCCGGGAACGGGTCGCGCCCTACAGCTCCGCCGATGCCGACACCCGCCGCATCTGGTGGTCCGACACCGGGGTCCATCAGAACCTGACCATGCCAGTGCACCCAGATCCGATCTCGGGGATGCACTGCTGGCACCAGGCGGTCCGGGTCACCCCCGCCCGGCCCGGCGACAGCCACGGGGACATCGCCGTCGACACCGGCAAGGCCCGCGAGGTCTACAGGCAGTGGATGGCGAGGACCCGCCCGGCGGGGACCCACTCCCCCGACTCCACCCGCCGCCCGGTGTGGCTCATGCGACCGCTCAAGCCGGCCGCCGAGGTCTTCTCCCTGCCGGTAGCAACCGGGACACGGCGGTGACAGCCACTCACGCCCTGGTCCCCGCCGCCGGTGAGGTGGGCGTCGTTGCGCCGCCCGGCGGCGACCCAGGCCGCTGGGAGCTGATCCGGGCCCTCGGGGCGCTCTGCAGCGTCGCGCCCCCCGGCGGGTGGGTGATCTCCGACGCCCTCGGGCTGCGCCGCTGGAGCCGGGCGGAGCACACCTCCGTGTTCGTGCTCGACCTCCCGCCGCACGCGTCGATCCACCTCGGCCCGGAAGGAAAGCTCGGCGGCGAGGGAGCAGATCGCGTCGCCGGGATGTGGCGGGCCCTCGGCCTGGAGCCACCGGCGGACGCCGACCACCTCGCTGCGCTCCTCGCGCTGTACGCAGAGCTCGGGCAGGCCGGCGACGCATGCCAGCGCAGCGATGCCCGCCGGCGTCTCGACCATGCCCGCCACGCCCTCCTCGCCGAGCACCTGATGTCCTGGCTCCCGGGCTACCTCGCTGCTGCCGGCGCGCAGCGCGCCGCCTCCGGCTGGGCGGCCCTCACCGCCGCTGCCATCCGGCGAGAGGTCGACCGGATGGGGCTCCCCGACGAGCTGCCAGCGGCGCTGCGCGAGGCGCCCGCCCCCCTCCGTGCCGGCGACGGCCTCAGCGAGCTGCTCGACGCCCTCCCCGCCCCGCTCCGCACGGGCTTCGTGCTGACCCAAGCCGACCTGGTGGGCGCAGGGCGCCAGATCGGGGTCGGTGTCCGCCGGGGGGAGCGCAGTTTCGCGCTGCGGGCGATGCTCGGACAAGACCCTGCCGCCACGCTCGCCTGGCTCGGTGCTCACGCCCGCCACTGGGTCTCCCTGCACCGCCACAGCACCTTCGCCGGCCCGGCCCAGGACTGGTGGGCCGACCGAGCTGCCTCCACCTCCGCCGTCCTCGACTCCTTGGCCCGGAGCGTCGCATGACATGACCCCAAGGACCTCTCACGCCTCTCGCTGAACGCTGCCCCGGAGAGCCCCGCTGCGGCGCCACGACCTCCTCACCCGGCGGCGCTCCTCTTCGTCGAGCCCACCCCAGATCCCGTACTGCTGGTTGGTGACGAGAGCCCAGGCACGACACTCCTGCTCCACCGGGCAGCACGCGCAGATGGCCTTGGCCCTCGCCGTCGCCTCTTGCGCCGGCCCCCCGCTGCCCACGGGGAAGAACAGCTCGGGGTCTGCACCGTCGCAGGCCGCGGCGAGTCGCCAACGCTCCTCGGTCGCCGGGCTCGGAGGGTACGGCCAGGGCAGGTCCCCATCGGAGGTCGAGAGCTCCTGCACCTGCTCCAGTGTCGGCCAGCAGCTCCCGACGCGCTTACCCTGACCTCCTGATCGATCCACAAGCTGCGATTGGGAGACAAGCCCTGGCAGCATCATCCGGTCCCGTCGGGGCGGAGATGTAACCCTCCGGGGCGCCGAGCGGTCCTATGAGGTGAGACGGGACCGTCCCGCCTCCTCCGAGGAGGTCAGCGCCGGATGCCAGCGTTCGTGTTCCCCGGGCAGGGATGGCAGCGGTCGGGGATGGGTCGCATGTGGACCGACCACCCGTCCTGGGAGCTGGTCGGGGACGCGTCGGACGCCGCCGGCCGCGACATCGCCCACCTGCTCCTCGAGGCGACCGACGACGAGCTGACCGAGACCCGTAACGCCCAGCTGGCCACCTTCACGCTGAGCCTCGTAGTCCTCGACGCCGTCGAGCGCCTCGGCATCGAGCCGACCGCCTGCGCCGGCCACAGCCTCGGCGAGTACGCCGCCCTGGTCGCCGCCGGCGTCATCGGGTTCGAGGACGGCGTCCGCCTGGTCTGCGAGCGCGGAGACGCCATGCAGGCTGCCGCCGACGCCGAGACCGGGGTGATGACCCTCGTGAGCGGCGCCGACGCCGAGACGGTGGACATCGCCTGCCGCCTGGCGGGCGGCGACGTCTGGCTGGCCAACGACAACAGCCCCACCGAGACCGTGATAGCGGGTGAGCGCGACGCCGTCGACCGGGCCGGCGTGCGCGCCATCGAGCTCGGGGCCCGCAGCGTGCGGCCCGTGCCGGTAGGCGGGGCCTTTCACACCCCCTTCATGGCCGGCGCCCGCAACCGCGTCATCAAAGCCATGAAAGACGTCACCTTCCACCGCCCCGAGATGCCGGTCGTCGCCAACGTCGACGGGCGGGCGCACGCCGTGGCCGAGGGGTGGGAGACCCGTCTCGTGGCCCAGCTGACCAGCCCCGTGCGGTGGCGCCAGAGCGTGCTCCGCCTCAGCGGCCTGCTCGAGGAGCGGTCGGAGCGGGCCCGGCTGTTCGTCGAGCTCGGTCCCGGCTCGTCGCTCGCCCGGCTGGCCGGCCAGACGCTGCCCGGCATCCGGTCTCTCAGCGTCTCCGCCCCCGACGACCTCGACGGCCTCGTCGACGCCGTCGCCGGCGACACGCCGCTGCGCGCCTTTGCCGCCGGCCACCACGGCGAGCACCTGTACGTGTCGGAGCGGGTCGTCATCAGCCCGAGCGCCGGGGTCTTCCAGCCCGTCCCGGACCTCGTCGACGGCGAGCTCGGGACCGACGCCACCGTGGATGTCGGCGGCCTCCTCGGCACCGTCGCCGGCGAGGATGTCCGGTCCCCGTTCACGGGCCGGCTCATGGGCATGCTCGCGGCGCGCGGCGAGCGGGTCCAGGTCGGCCAGCCGGTCGCCTGGCTCCGGGTCCGATGACCGGCACCCCAGGCCGGGGGGCGGCGATCACCGGTTGGGGCTCGGCACTCCCGCAGCGGGTCGTGACCAACGCCGACATCATGACAATCTTCGAGACGAGCGACGAGTGGATCGTCGAGCGCAGCGGGATCCACCGGCGGCGGGTCGCGAGCGGTCCGTTCGTCGACGAGCAACCACCGCTCCACCCCGACGACGGCGTCGGCTCGACAGGAGCCCTCGCCGTGGAGGCGGGGCGGCGCGCCCTCGACCAGGCCGGGCTCACCGGCACCGACATCGGGTTGCTCATCCTCTGCACCACCTCCCCGGACCAGGCCGTGCCTGCCACGTCGGCCGGCGTGTCCGCCGCGCTCGACATCGCCGGCGGGGCCATGGACCTCAACGCTGCCTGCGCGGGGTTCACCTACGGGCTGGTGACGGCATGCGGGATGATCGGTGCCGGCTTGGATCGGATCCTGGTGGTCGGCGCCGAGACCCTCACCCGCATCACGAACTGGTCCGACCGCACCAACGCCTTCCTCTTCGGAGACGGGGCCGGCGCGGTTGTCGTCGAGGCCGTGCCGGGTCCCGGCTCGCTGCTCGGATGGGACCTCGGGGTGGACGGCACCCTCGTCCCGCTGCTCTACGCCGACCACGGGTCGGGGATGGCGATGCGAGGCCAGGAGGTGTTCCGCAAGGCGGTCAGGGTCACGGTGGACTCGGCGGAGCTGTCGATGCAGCGCGCCAAGGTCGCCGCCGAGGACATCGCCCTGTTCGTCCCCCACCAGGCGAACATCAGGATCATGGACGCCGTCGCCGAACGCCTGGGCCTTCCTCGCGACCGCGTCGCGTCCGTCATCGACGAGACGGGCAACACGTCATCGGCGTCCATCCCGCTGGCCCTCGTCGACGCCGCCGGGGCAGGGCGCATCGCCGACGGGGACCTCGTCCTCCTCGCCGGGTTCGGCGCCGGGATGACCTGGGCGTCGGCAGTGTGGCGCTGGGGGCGCTGACCCCCCTCCTGCGCCGAGCTTGCCGAGCGGTGCGGGTAGCGCCGCCGGCGGCGGGTAGCACTACGCTCGCCGCGTCGTCCGCCAGGGGCTGCCACCGGCGGCCCGCAGTCCCCAAGGAGAGACCGGAGAGACCATGGACAATGACGAGGCGTTCGAGAAGTTCAAGCAGTGTGCCGTCGAGGTGCTTCAGGTGGAGCCGGACAAGGTCACGCCCCAGGCCCGCTTCGCAGACGACCTCGACGCAGACAGCCTCGACCTGGTGGAGCTCGTGATGGCGCTCGAGGAGCGCTTCGGCATCAGCGTCGACGAGTCGGAGCTCGAAGGGGTCGAGACCGTCGACCAGGCGTTCACCCTCGTCACTTCGAGGCTCTGATGAAGGCGGCCCACGCCACCCCGGGCAGGGGGGCCGTCCCCGGTCGCCGCGTCGCCGTCACCGGGGTCGGGGTCGTGGCGCCGTGTGGCATCGGCAAGGAGGCGTTCTGGGCGGGGCTGCTCGGCCCGGCGCCGCGAGGTGAGCGCCGGGTGCACGGCCTCGACGCCGCCGCCGTCTACGGCCCCAAGGAGGCCCGGCGCGTCGACCCGTTCACGCAGTTCGCCGCCGTGGCCGCCGCCGAGGCGGTGGAGGACGCCGGCGGTCTCGACGCCCTCGCCGGCGACCCCGACCGTGCCGGCGTCACCATCGGCACCGGCATCGGCGGTCTCACCACCTTCGAGGTGCAGCACACGGTGCTCATGGAGCGGGGCGCCCGGCGGGTGACCCCGTTCCTCGTACCGATGATGATGGGAAACCGGGCAGCGGCCGACGTCTCCATGCGCTACGGGTTCCGGGGCCCGTGCGAAGCGACGGTCACAGCCTGCGCCGCCGGCACCCACAGCGTGGGCAACGGTGCCCGCCTCGTCGCGACCGGGCGCTGCGACGTGGTGCTGGCCGGTTCGGCCGAGGCGGCGATGACGCCCCTTTCGCTCGCCGGGTTCGGGAACATGACGGCACTGTCGACGTCGGGGATCTCACGGCCGTTCGACGCCCGCCGCGACGGCTTCGTCATGGGCGAGGGCGGGGCCGTGCTCGTCCTCGAGGACATGGATCGGGCCCTGGCGCGCCGCGCCCACATCTACGCCGAGCTGGCCGGCGCAGCCAGCAGCGCCGATGCCTACCACATCACCGCCCCCTCCCCTGACGGCGCCGGCGCGGTGGCGTGCATGGAGCAAGCGCTCGCCGACGCCGGCGTCCTCGCCGACCAGGTCACCCACGTCAACGCCCACGGCACGTCGACCCCGAAGAACGACGCCGTCGAGGCGGACGCGATGGTGAAGGTCTTCGGGACACCCGGCCCGGCCGTGACCTCCATCAAGGGCATCACCGGCCACTCGCTCGGCGCCGCCGGCTCGCTCGAGGCCGTGGCGCTGGCGTTGAGCTTCGAGCACCGCCTCATCCCGCCAACGGTCGGGTGGGAGGTCGGCGACCCGGAGATCCACCTGGACCTCGTGACCGGCGCGGGGCGAGCGTGGGAGCCGGGGCCGGCGCTGTCGAACTCGTTCGGCTTCGGCGGGCACAACGGCACGCTGGTCATGGTGCCGGCGGCGTGATCCGGCGGCGTGGTCCGGCGGCGTGGTCCGGCGGCGCACAGGCCGGCGCCGCCGGCGACGCCGGCGGCGTGACGGTGGAGTCGGGGACCGGCGGCCGCTTGTCCGACGAGTTGGTGGTGAGGGTCAGCTGGCTGCGGCCACGTGCCCCGCGACGGCCTTGTGGCCGTTCGCCGGTGCCCATGCCGGCGCCAGGATCTCGGCCTCGCCGGACGTCCGGCGGGCGTGCCAGAAACCGAGCCCGACGAGCAGTACCATCACCAGTCCCAGGACGAAGCAGGCGACTCCTGCCCACAAGGCGATGGTGGCGAACACGCTGAACCCGTAGGCCTCCAGGAGCAGACCCCGCAGGGTGGTGCCCTGGAACACGGTCTGCTCCAGGGCCGCCAGGGAGGTCGCGGCAGCGCTACCCGGCGTAGCGGAGCGGGCGGCGCTGGAAGCGTCTGCGTACACCCCGTGGAACGGCATCTCCGACAGGTGGACGGCGATGAAGTCGTTGGCGTACACCTTGGCCTGCGCCCCGGTCAGGAGCTGCTGGCCGGCGTAGCGCGACACCGTCGGGATCATGCTCGGCGTGATCTCGGTCCCGGCCTTCGGGTGAGCAAACGCCGCCTTGGGAGGAAAGTAGATCTGCTGCATCGCGAGCTGGGCGTGGACGTTGGAGTTGGCAAAGCTGTAGCCCCACATTGCGAGGCCGCCGGCCACGAACAGGACAACCACGACGACGAGTCCGCCTGCACTGGTCAGGAGGTCGAACACCTTGCGTCTCATCTGATCCTCCCTGCTTCCTTCTCGGTTCTGAGGAGCCGAGGTCTTCGGCCCGTCCAGTCAATTGTCGGGAGGATCCGACGACGAACGCGTAGGGCCGAAGGTCCTGCTCGTCGCGCCCAAAGCAATCTGTGACGGGGGGCACTCGGCGGGCCGCGCCGGGCTCCCCGCGGCCGGGAACGTCAGCCCCGTAGGATGTCGCGGAGTGCCATCAGGAACGGCACGACCGCCACGACGACGAGCGCCGCCGCCAGGCCGACCGGAGCGCCAGGGCGGCCGTACAGTGCGATGTGGAGGTCCTCGACGACGGCGTGGCCGACCGAACCTCGGAGCACGAGCGCCGGGAGGAATGTGGCGCCGATCAGGCCGGCGAGCGCGGCCAGCGGCGCCGCCACCAAGGGTCCGGTGAGGACCAGCGCCAACGCCGCCACCGCCAAGGCGAGCGCCATGCTCCCGCCCGCCACGCCGGCGGGGTGGTAGGCGAACGAAGCGGCTCCCAGCGCGACGAGCAGGACAGCGACCAGGCCTCGCAGCCGAAGGCTGCCTCGGGCGGCGAGGATTGCCAGCCAGGCCGTCACGCCCGGTACCGCCACGCCGATCACGGCCGCCAAGCCGAGGAGCACCCTACGGGAGGCGCCATGGTGGGCAGCCACCCCGACGAGCGCCTTCGCTCCGCTGTCTACGAGGGCAAGACACGTGCCGGCCAGCGCCCGTGCCGACCCTGCCAACCACGGAAGGTGCCCGAGCCCCATGGCGACGCCGGCCACGGCGCCCAGCACCAACCAGAGCCGTCCGCCGCGCAGCACCTGGATCATCGGTGCGGATCGTGCCAGATGGTGGTGGCGGTGTCCGAGCACTCACCCGCCACGAGGACAGCCCGCCTCAGCCGAACAGCTCGGGATCCGTCCGAACGACGTCGTCCCACAGTGGCTGGAAGCTGAACCACCCCGCCAACGGGAAGCCCGTCTGCTCGAAGGTGTACCGGGCGTCCTCCGGGTCGATCAGGTGCGGCGTGCCGGCCGACTCGGCGAGAAGCTGCGCCTGGCAGGAACGCTCCATCGTGATGAACCACCATGCCGCCTCGTCGACGCTCTGGCCCACGGTGAACAGCCCGTGGTTGCGGTGGATAGCCGCCTTGTGCGGGCCGAGGCCGGCGGCGAGCGCCTTGCCGGCGCTCTCATCGAGGACGATCGCGCCTCCGCCCTCTGTCACCACCGCGTGGTCCCCGTAGAACATGCACGCATCCTGCGTGATGGGGTCGAGCGGCCGGCCGAGCGCCGACCACGCCTTGCCGTAGATGGAATGTGCGTGCGCAGCGGCGACGACATCGGGCCGCGCCTGGTGGACGGCGGAGTGGATCACGAACGCCGCCCGGTTCACCAGCCGGTCGCCGTGCACGACCTCGCCCTGGTGGTTGACGAGGATGAGGTCGGACACCTTGATGTGCCGGAAGTTCATCCCGAAGGGGTTCACCCAGAAGTGGTCCGTCAGCTCGGGATCCCGCGCCGTGATGTGACCGGCGACCCCCTCCGAGAAACCGAACCTGCCGAAGATGCGCAGGGCGCCGGCCAGCTTCTGCTTGCGGTGCTCACGCTCATCCTCGACGGTATCGAACGTCGGGGGCATCGGGAAGCGAAGCTTGCCCACCGCCGGCTGGAACTTCGACTCGGTGGTGGCCATCGTCGCGACTCCCCTCATGGGCCGGTAACGCCGGACCCGAGGCAGTCTACGGGCGTTCCGGCGCCGCGCCAGGGCGTGGGCGCTGCGCCCACCGGGGTCCGGGCCGCCTCGGGGCGCCGGGCCGCCGGGGGACTGGCAGCGGGGCTCGCCGGCGCCCGGTGACGGGGATCGCCGGCGCCCGGTGACGGGGATCGCCGGCGCCCGGTGGCGGGGCTCGCCGGCTCCGGCGCGCTCGTCTGCGCCAACCGCGCGCCGTAACGCCACCCGCGCGCACCCACGGCGCGTTACCGTCGCCTGCGCGCGCGGGTCGCGCAGGTGCGCGCGGTTTGCCCGCCCTGGACCCACCCCGGGCCGTCAGGAGCGGGCGGCGAGGTGCCGGAGGTGCCGGCCCAGCCAGGCTGCCGGCGGGACGCCGGCTCACCCGGCGTGCGGGGGGTGCGGGGGGTGCGGGGGGCCGTACCACGAGAGCCGGGGGGCCGGCCTTCAGCCGGCGCCTAGGAGCCTGGTCGGGCTGTACCGCCGTTCGGCGAGCACGATGCGGGAATGGTGCTCGGCCGCCCCGAGCTTGCGCAGGGTGTCGAGGACCGACTCCAGGTCGGCTGTCCCGCTGCTCGCGATGCGAAGCTGGTAGTCGTGCTCACCGGTCGTGTGGATGAGCCCGAGGACCTGGGGAACGCCGTCGAGGCCTTCCTCGAAGCGTTCCCGGGCTACCCCTTCCTTCAGCTTCACGTCGGTCAGGGCGAACAGAGCTCGCCCGACCCGGGCGAGGTCGAGCTCGGCATGGTACCCGGCGATGACCCCCGTCGCCCTCAAGCGCCGGACCCGGTCCGCGGTGCTGTTCGCGCTCAGGTGCACCGCCTGTGCCAGCTGCTGGTAGCTCAGGCGGGCGTCGTCCACCAGCAGGCGGATGAGCTCACGGTCGATGTCGTCCACGGCTCACCACGATCCTCGTGCCGGTTGGGGCTGCACACCTCGTAATCCTAGACAGAATCAGCCAACGGGATGAGAAGACCGCCAAGATCGCGGCCGAAGTTGCCCGATGCTGAAGTCATGGAAGTGCTGCTGCTCGAGCTGGTCCTGGCGCCGTCGTTGATCGTCGTCGGCACCCTCGCGCAGCGGCGGTGGGGGCCGCGTGTCGGTGGGCTCGTCGTCGGCCTCCCCATCACCAGCCTGCCGCTCCTGGCGCTCGTGGACCTTACGGACGGCTCACGGTTCGCCGTGGCGATGGCGGGTGCGGGCCTGGTCGGCGTCGTGCCCCAAACCCTGGCGCTCTACGTGTGGGCCGTCGAGCTGCGCCGGAGGAGGACAGGTCCCGCCCTGCTGGCGGGGTTGGTTGCTTTCGGCGGGCTCGTGACCGGGCTCAGCGTGGCGCCCCCGCTGCCGGCTGTGCTCGCCGCCGGCGGCGGGCTGGTATGCCTGATCCTGGCGTTGCGGCGGTGGCCGGCGGTTCCGGCAGCAGCAGCACCTCCGGACACGGCGCGGACGCGGTCGGCGCTGCCGACCGGCTCGGACCTGGTCCTCCGGCTCGTGCTCGCTGCCACCTTCACCGTTCTGATCGGTCATGCGGCCGGGGTGGTCGGCCCGCGGCTGTCCGGCCTGGTCAGCGCCTTCCCGGTGATCACGGTGGTGATGGGCTTCCTGACGTCCCGCTCGGAGGGCAGCGGCGCCGCTTCGACCTTCCTGAGGGCGGTCGCCCGCGGGTCGTTCCCGAGCGTCACGGCCCTGCTGGCGCTCGCGTCGGTGTTGCCGACCGGACACGTGCTGCTCGCATTCGCGGCGGCGGTGGTGGCAGCCATCGTCACCCAGGTCGGCGCGAGCGTCCTGGCGGAGGGTGCTTCCGACGCGCCGGCGCCGGCCCTACAGCCCGCCCGCCGAGAGCTCGCTCGTGGCGCGACAGGGCTGGACCCCACCCTGCCGCTGGCACGAGTCGATGTCACAGCACCGCTGCCCGTGCTTCCCATCCGGAACGACACGGGCGGATGATGGCCACCCCAGCCCCAAGGCTGGAGGGCTCCCACTGGGCTGGTGGGCGCGGCGCTGGCCGGGACTGGGCCACGCCACCCGGTGACCGGCTCTCGCGAGCAGTCCCGCAGGGCCAGTCCCTCGAGCCGGGAGGTGCCAGAGAGGAAGGACCGTCCCGCGGCAGGGGCTTGCGGGGAACCTGGGCGCAGCGAGCAGGTCAGCCGGCCAGCGCCGCAAGCAGGCGCTGAGGCGTCTCCTTGGGTGAGATCTTGTACCACACCTCTCGGAGGGCGCCGTCCTCGCCGACGAGGAACGCCGAGCGTTCGATCCCCATGTACTTCCTGCCGTACATGGACCTCTCGACCCATACGCCGTAGGCATCGGCGACGGCATGGTCGGCGTCGGACAGCAGCGGGAACCCGAGCGAGTACTTCTGGTCGAACCTGGCCTGGCGGGCCGGCGGGTCGGGGCTGATGCCCACCACGGCAACGCCGCCGGCGATGTCGGGGAGGGCGTCGCGCAGGCCGCACGCCTGGGCGGTGCACCCTGGGGTGTCCGCCTTGGGATAGAAGTAGACGAACAGCGGTCCGCCAGCGCGCAGCTCGGCTGACCCCACCTCGTTGCCGTGCTGGTCGGCCAGGCGGAAGGCGGGTGCCGGGTCGCCCGGCTGCAGTCGTGTGGCCATCCCTCCAGGGTAGAGGCACGACAACCGGCCGGCGACACAGCAGCGCCGGCGACACAGCAGCATCGACACGACAGCGTGAGGACCTGCCGCGGCGAGAACACCCGGGTGGCCTAGGTTCGCAGGGTGAGCACTGCGCCCGACGACGAAGGCATGCCACGGGCGCCGGGCCCGGCCAGCCCGCCCGCGGACCTGGCACAGGGCGCGTTCAGCGACGATCCCCCCTGGCTGGTCGTGCCCGGCGAGCTGCGCTGGCGGGTCGGGGGTGACGCCCTGCGGCGACAGGTCGCCGCGCAGGTCCCCAAGCTGCTCAGGCGTCGCACAGTCCCACCCGCGCGCCGGGTGCTGCGCACCGGCGCCGAGCTCGGGACCGCCCTCGCCCTGTGGCGCCTGGTCGAACGGCGGGCCGCCCGCCGTCACGGCCGCCCGGAGCTGTCCCGGGCCGGCGTCTCCCGTCGGTTGCGGCGAGCCTTCGAGCGGCTGGGGCCGACCTACATCAAGTTGGGCCAGATCATCTCCTCGGGCGAAGGCCTGTTTCCAGGCGAGCTGGTCAGCGAGTTCAAGTTGCTGCGCGACCGAGTGCCGCCCGAGGCGTTCGAGGACGTGCGCGCCGTGGTGGAGGAGGATCTCGGTCGGCCCCTCGAGGAGGTCTTCTCGAGCTTCGATCGAGAGCCGGTGGCGGCAGCCAGCATCGCCCAGGTCCATGCCGCCACGCTGCTCACCGGCGAGCGCGTCGTGGTGAAGGTGCAGCGCCGCGAGGTCGCCAGCGTCGTGCGCCGAGACCTCGAGGCCATGAGCTGGATAGCACCCGCCCTGATCGGGCGAATCCCGGTCGCGGCCCTGGCCAACCCCCCGGCTCTGATCGAGCTGTTCGCCGAGACGATCACCGAGGAGCTCGACTTCCGCCTCGAGGCCGACAACATGCTCGACGTCGCTCACGTGCTGGCGGAGACCAACCAGCGGGCGGTGGTCGTCCCCCGGCCTCACCCCGAGCTCGTCACCCGGCGGGTGCTGGTGATGGAGTGCCTGGAGGGCTTCGGCTTCGACGACGTGGCCGGCATGCGAGCCGCGGGCATCGACACGGAGGCCGTTGTGCGGGCCCTCATCATCTCCTTCCTCGAGGGGGCGGTGCTCTTCGGCGTGTTCCACGGTGACCTCCACGGCGGCAACCTGTTCGTGCAGCGCGACGGGCGTGTCGCCCTGCTGGACTACGGCATCACCGGCCGCCTCGATGAATCGCGGCGACTCGCCTTCCTGCGCATGCTCATGGGCGGGAGCATCAACGACCCCGGGATGCAGCTCGCCGCCCTCCGGGATCTCGGCGCCCTCCCGCCTGACGCCGACCTGGACGCCGTCATGCGCGACCTGGGGCTCGACCAGGCGCCCAAGGACCCGACGACAATGGCACCGGAGGAGCTGCTGGGCGAGGTCCGGGAAGTCACCAAGCGGCTGCTCGAGTACGGTGCCCGGTTCCCCAAGGTCCTCATGCTCTTCGTGAAGGACCTGCTGTTCATCGACGGGGCGCTGGCGACGCTGGCGCCCGACGTCGACCTCTTCGTGGAGATCACCCGGATCGCGGCGTACTTCACCATGCGCTACGGCGAGCGCATCGCCGGCGACATCGGGGTCGACCCGCGGGCCAACCCGGTGGACTTGGAGGGCGTGCGGGCGGCGGTGGGCGTCAGCTCGGACGTCGAGCACCTGACATACCGGGAGCTCCAGGCTCGCCGGGAGCTGATCCGCAAGCGGATGGAGGACCACCGCCGGCGGGCGAGGCGCTAGTTCACGTCGCGGACCGGCGCATCGCCGACTTCGCCGGCCCTCCCGCATACGCCGGCCACCACCGGTGCCGACGGCTGCTCCCGGATGCTGGCGCCTCCATCCGCATCGATGCAGGCGTGTGCACGACTCCCGCCACCACAACGGCGTCATTGCTGTCACCACCTGAGCGTCACCCCGAGAGAACCGCACCATCCCAGATCGCGGCGCCACTCTCCGGGTCGAAGAACTGCATCCGCTCGACGTCGACGGCAAACCGGCCCCGCTTGCCCGGCTTGATCGGCGAGCGGGGATCGACCCGGGCGACGCCCTCACCACCGAGGGCCAACTGCTCGTCCTCGTCGTGGGCGCCCTCCGCAATGACCCGCGTAGCGTCGATGGAGAAGTGGACGAGCAGCTCGCTGCCGAGCGCCTCGACCAGGTCGACATCGCCTTCGATCACCACCCCCCCGCCCGGACCCTCCGCCGGCAGGTGCTCGGGCCGGAGCCCGACGACCACCTTCTGGCCGGCCTTCTCGACGATCGCCGGGTGCGCGACCCTCACCGCGTCGGGAAGCTCGATGATCTGGGAGCCGAGCTGGAGCGAGGTGGCTCCCGGCGCCAGCACGGCCTCGTAGAGGTTCATCGCGGGCGAGCCGATGAACGCAGCCACGAAGATGTTGGCGGGGCGATCGTAGAGAGCCTGCGGGTCGGCGCACTGCTGCAGCACCCCGGAGCGCAGCACCGCCACCCGGTCCCCCATCGTCATCGCCTCCACCTGGTCATGGGTGACATAGAGCGTGGCGACCGCCAGGCGACGCTGGATGCGGCTGACCTCGGCTCGCATCTGCACTCTCAGCTTCGCATCGAGATTGGAGAGCGGCTCATCCATGAGGAAGACCGACGGCTCCCGCACGATGGCGCGGCCCATCGCCACTCTCTGACGTTGGCCTCCAGACAGCTGTCCAGGCTTCCGATCGACCCACTCGGTCAGACCGAGGACCGAGGCCGCCTCCTTCACCCTTCTATCGATCTCGCCCTTGGGCATCTTCCGCAACTTCAGCGCGAACCCGATGTTCTCGCCAACCGTCATGTGGGGATAGAGCGCATAGTTCTGGAACACCATCGCTATGTCGCGCTCCTTCGGCCCCAGGTCGTTGACCACCTTGCCGCCTATGCGCAACGTCCCGCCGGTTATCTCCTCGAGACCGGCAACCATCCGAAGCAGCGTGGTCTTCCCGCAGCCCGAAGGGCCGACCAGCACCATGAACTCGCTGTCCGCGACGTGGAGGTCGATCTCCTCCACCGCGAGGAACCCATTGGGGTAGACCTTGGACACCCCTTCCAGCTCGATGTTCGCCATCAACGGTCCTTTCCTGGTCCTGGTGCTCGCCCTCTCGCAGCGACTCGAGCCCCCTGCCGGCGAGCGCCGCCAGGCGCCGCCGGGCTCCCCGCATCCCTCCACACCGCCGGAGCGGTGCTGGCGACATGGGTACCGCGCCTCACCAGCCCGCCTCTCAAGACTTCACCGCGCCGGCCGTGAGGCCAGAGATGATGCGCCGCTGGGCCAGGATCACGATGAGCGCTATGGGCAGCGTCACGATCACCACGGCAGCGTCGATCAGGTTGTAGAACGTCTGGTACTGGCTCTCCCCGAGACCGATGATGGCGAGCGGCGCAGTAAACGTTCCCGGGTTGGTCACGAAGCTCACCGCTATGAGATAGTCGTTCCAGCAGAATATGAACGACAGGATCGCGATCGTGAAGATGCCCGGGACGGCAATTGGTGCGATCACGCTTCGGAGGGCTCGCAGCCGGGACGCGCCGTCAACGGTCGCCGCCTCCTCGAGCTCCCGCGGCATCTGCGAGAAGAAATTGGCAAGGAACCATGTCGCCAACGGGATAGAGTAGATGAGGTAGGCGAAGGCCAGGCCCACGAGGTTGTTGAGCAGGTTGAGGTCACGATAGACAATGAACAGCGGGCCTACCATCGCAATGACGGGAAAGAACCCGGCCACCAGGAAGAAACCCTGGAACATGGTCTTGCCCCGCATCGCGGTACGCGCCAGTGCGTACCCCGCGAGGGATGCCACCACCACCGTGATGGCCGTGGTGGCTGACGCCACTATCAAACTGTTGAGCAGCGGGCGGAGGAAGTCCTCTTTGGTGAAGTCCGTCACATAATTTGCCCACGTCACATGGGACGGCAGCAGGCTCGTTGTCCCCCGGCTGATCTCCGCATTCGTCTTGAGCGACGTGACCACGATCCAGTAGAAGGGGAACAAGCTGACCACCACGAACACGCCCAGAAGGGCATAGAAGGCCGCGCGGCGGGCGCCCTTGCGCGCCCGGCGCGCCCACGGGGGCCTCCGCCGGACCGATACCGAAGCGCCCGCCCGGGATCGTCCGCTCGCTGCCATCGTGCTCACCGTCACCGCTGCTGCTCCTTCCGCTCTTTCGTGAGAGCGCCCCGCCGGCCCTCCGTCATCTCGTGTAGTCCGGCCGGAAGATCCGCAGGTAGCCGGCAGCAATGATCAGGGTCATGATCATCAGTGCGACGGAGATCGCGGCGGCAAAGCCAAAATTGCTGTCCTGGATGATCGCCTGCCAGTTCAGGTAAGCGAGGGCCTGAGTGGATGTCCCGGGACCTCCCGACGTCATCGCGGAGATGACATCGAATATCAGGAACGAGGAGAGCGTCCGAAATATGAGCGCCACCATGAGGGCGGGCTTGAGCATGGGAAGCGTCACATGGCGGAAGGCCTTCCACACGCTTGCCCCGTCGAGGCGTGCCGCCTCGTAGAGCTCAGCAGGGATCACTTGGAGGCCCGCCAGCAACAGGATCGCCATGAACGGCGTGTTGCGCCATGCGTCGGCGATCAAGATCGCAGCCCATCCGGTGTACGTCCCGTCCAGCCACGTCGCGTGGGCGAGGGGGAGGTGGAGCACGGTCAGTATGTAGTTGACGAAACCTGTCTGCGGGTCGAACATCGACTTCCAGAGCATTCCCGAGACCACCGTCGGCACGGCCCAGGGGATGAACACGGCCGCCCGCACGAGGCCGCGCCCCCGGAAGCGCTGGTTCAAGGCGAGAGCCAGCGCCATTCCGATCACCAGTTCCACCACCACCGACACGGCGGTGAACCCGAGGGTCCGTTCGAGCGACGGCACGAACAGGTTGTTGGTGACCAGCGCCTTGTAGTTGCCGAGCCCGGCGAACTTCCCGAGGGTGGAGGGGTTCAGGTAATCGACGTGATGGAAGGAGTCCCAGAGGTTGTAGAGCAGGGGGAACGCGGTGATGGCGAGGAGCAGCACGACCGCCGGGGCAATGGCCCAGTAGCCGAAGCGCCGGTCGCTCCTACGCAGTCCTTGCCCCGCCCCCCGAGCCGCCCGCGACGGCGGCTCGGGGCGGTCAGGCCCCGGTTCCCCCTGCGCATGGGGAACCGGGGGCGTTTGGACCTGTCTCATGCCCGGTCGGCTCCGTTACCGCACCGTGGCTTGGAGCTGGGCGACTTGCGGTGCCGTGGACTTGAGCGCTGCCGCTGGTGACTCCTGACCCGCCAGGACAGACGAGATCATCGTCTGGATGTCCGTGGAGATGTTCGAGTACACCGGCGTGATCGGCCGCGGGACGGCAGCGGCGTACACCGCCTGCTCCTGGCGGTAGTACGGGGCGACGCTGTAGAGATGGGCGGTGTAGGCCGCCTTCACGGACGGAGGATCGCCCGCGTTTATGGCTCTGGTCACCTGTGCCGGGATGCTGGTGAGGTACTGGATGAACTTCCACGCCGCCGCCTGATGGGTGCTCTTCGCATTGATGGCCAGGTCCGCCCCTCCCAGCGACGCCTGCGGCTTGCCCGTCGCGCTCGGGAATGGGATCCACCCCGTCTTGCCCGCCACCGGCGATCCAGCCGCCTCGGACAGTTGGAACAAGTACGGCCAGTTGAGGGCAAATGGTGTCTGCCCTGACAGCCATGCATTCTGGACGTTCGACTCCTCCCACGTCGTCACCGCCGAGGGAGAGATGTGGTACTTGTGTATGGCGTCGTACATGAACGTGAGTGTGGCCAGGTTGGACGAGTTGTTGATGTTGCTCAACGTCGAGCTTGCTATGTTCCCGCCCATGCTCTGGAAAGCGGTCACGGCACCCTCGTACTCCGCTCCCTCGAACGCGAAGCCTTCCTTCAAGGAGGGATGGGTAGCGAGGAGGCTCCGGGCGTCCGCCACCAGCTGAGCGGGGGTCTTCGGGGGCGTCTTCACGAGGTCCGTTCTGTAGTAGACGCCCTCGGCGTTTATGAACCACGGGACGGCGTACACACCACCTTTGTACTCGCCGGTTGCCATCTGGGCCGGGAAGAACGTACTCGTCGGGACGTGGAACTTGTTGAGGTTCGCCAGCCACCCGGACTGAGCGAACTGCACCGGTCTGATCACATCGAGGTAGATCACGTCCGGCGTCGAGGACCCCGAGATGAAGCGTTGGTCCAGCTGGTTGAGCGCCACGTTGGACGTCGGCGACAACGCGAGGACCTGGACATGGATGTTGGGGTTGGCCTTCTCGAAGGCAGCGACCGCTGCGTCGGTCGCCTTTCCCTCCGATCCGAGCCCATCCGTGGCGAACACGATGGTCTGCTTCGCGCTGGCCGGCACCTGGGAGCTCGCCGGCGGGGTGGCGGCCGAGGAGCTGCCGCATGCGCCGGCGGTGAGGACTATGGCCGCGGTGCCGGCGGCGAAGACCACCCCCCTCCTCGTGCTCCTCCTCCGGTCCCGCCTCGTCGGCTTGCATGACATGTACTTCACAGTTGTACCTCCTGGCCTTTTCTTCTCTGGTCTGGGTTCGGCTCTCCGGGCCCGCCCGTCTCGGCTCGAGCACAACTTCCTCGGTGAGCAGCGTCTGTCGGTCCCGGCGGCTGCCGGAGCGCCCGAGCTCGCCTGGCCGCCCGCAGGGACACCCGCCTCACGGTCCCGCCCCCTCGATGCTCCAGGATGCCGGCAGGCGCCGGCATCGGGCGCCGTGCCGGTCAACAGTCAGGTCAACCGTTCCGGCGCCGCCCAGGGACAGGCCGGAGACCTCCACGGCGCCGATCGACTCCGGCAGGTGGGGGCGCAGCTCGATGACGTGCGAGTGGCTGTCGACCCGGAGGCCGAGCACAGTCGTGAGCAGGAGCAGGGAGGCGCCGGCGGCCCAGGCCTGCGGCGAGCAGGCGCCTGGGTAGGGGAACGGGCCTCCCATGCTCCGCGGCTCGCCGGAGAACAGCTCGGGAAGCCGCCGGCCCTCGAAACCTGCGGACGCATCCACGAGTGCTCCGGCCACCCGGGCCGCTTCGGCACCGGCGCCGGCGCGGCGGAGCCCTGCCGCCACCAGCGCCGTGGTGTGCGGCCACACGCTCCCGCGGTGGTAGCTGTAGGGATCGTAGGCGGGGCCGTCGGGGACGGCCGCCAAGGTCCGCATGCCCCACCCACTGAACATGCTCGTGGACATGAGGCGCTCGATCACAGCTGCCCGGCGGGGCTCAGGCACGATGCCGGACCAGAGGCACTGGCCGGCGTCGGAAGAGATCGCGTCCAGCCTCCTGCCGAGATCGTCCACCGCCAGGGCGTAATACTGCTCGTCCCCGAGCCAGAACGCCTCTTGGAACGCTGCTTGGAGGTCGTCTGCCCTGCCCTCGAGCTCGGCTGCCCGGGCGGTCCCGCCCAGGCTGCGATGGCACTGAGCCGCCTCCCTCAGCGCTTGGTACACGTACCCCTGCACTTCCACCATCGCCAGGGGAGGTCGCCCGTGATCGCCGTTCGCGAAGATCATCGAGTCAGGTGAGTCCCGCAAAGAGTGGACTGCCAGGCCCCCGCTGCCGTGGCTGCGAGTCTCGTAGAGGCCGCGTGGGCTCCTCTGGGCGAGGATCCAATCCAACGCGGCCTCGACGGCCGGCATCACCGTCTGGAACCAGGCCGTGTCACCGGTCCGTCGCCACGTCGCCGCTGCCAGTGTCACGAACAGCGGTGTCGCGTCCACGCTCCCGTAATACCTTCGAAATGGCACTTCTCCCAGCAGGGCAAGCTCCCCGTGGCGGACCTCGTGGACGATCTTCCCGGGCTCCTCTTCTCTGTCAGGATCGACTTCCTTGCCTTGCAAGGCGGCCAGGGTGTCCACCGTCTCGCGGGCAAGAGAGGGCAGCCATTCCAGCGTCTCCAGCGCCGTGACTATGGCGTCTCGACCGACAAGGGTGCCAAACCACGGGAGCCCGGCCATGGGCACCCGGCCTTGGCCCCAGTCGGTGGCGAGCAACTCCAGATCCGCCGTCGATCGCGCCAGCAAGGCCCCCCAGGCCGGGTCCGAGACCTCGATGGCCGGCCAGGGCAGGGCCTGCGCGGCGCTCGCCGCCATGGGGCCAATGGCTTCGTTCCGCCAGCTGGTCGTTATCAGAAGCGCTCCGGTCGGTTCGTCGCCCGTTACGTTCCAGTGCCAGCCCAGGCCGGAGGTGCTGCGGGCTGGTCGGTCGAACTCCAGGGTCACCGACCGTGCCACGCCGTCACGCCCGCTGTAGCGGAGGTGGGCGCCTCGGCTGCTCTGGTCTGCGACCAGATCTCCGTGGCCCGTGACGAGCACGTCGCGAATCTCGAAGATGTCATGGAAGTCCGCTCCGACGCTCAGCTCGATCGTCCAGGGGTCGGGCTCCCCCCACTGCTGCCACTCCCACCGGTCCTCGAGACGGTTGGAGTGGAAGACCAGCCGGCGGTTGAGCCTCCGAGTGACACCCGCCCGCTTGTAGACGTAGTTGGCGGTTGCGCTGCCATCTCCATGGCGGAGTGACTGCGGGCGCAGGGCGCTGCCATCGAGCCGTGCCTGGTACAGGGACAACATGCGCGTGTCGCCTTCGTATATCCCGCTGTACGCGCTGCTGGGATCGAGCGAGAGGGTGGGCGACCACAACGCGAACGACATGCCCTTCTTGAAGACAGGGCCGCACCCGAGCGTCGTAGGGGTGGCATAGCACCCCGGCGGAGCGGTGCTGGAACGAACCGTCAACTGATGGCAAAGGCTGACCCGAGGGGGTGCCTCCCCAGCAAGGCTCGCCAGGACCGACTTGCCGATCTCGGCTCCGAAGTCCTCCCATCTCGGAGACACCGAGGTGAGCGGTGGCGACAGGCGCGAGGTCCATCGTGACCCGTAGCCCACCACTGACAGCTGCTGGGGAACGGCTATCCCGAGCTCCGACGCTGCCTGCAGGACACCGTCAGTGAGGCCCACGTTCGCGCAGATGATCGCCGTTGGCGGGTCCTTGGCGAGCAGGAGCAGGCGTGCCGCGTCGGCTCCGGCCTCCGGGGTCAGGTCCCGGGCCTGGACGCAGAGGGCCGCTCCACCCCCCACCTCCAGCTGCGTGGCTGCCGCCTGGTCATCCGGCGACAACGACGCGTGACAGACGAGCCCTATCCGGTCGTGGCCCAGATCCGCCAGGTGGCGTGCGGCAAGCCGAGCGGGCTCGGCGTGGTCCACGTCGGCCATCTTGGAGTCGGGCCCGAACGTGAGCAGCGGCAACCCGGCGGAGACGACCCACGACGTCGTGTCCGCGTCCAGTCCGGCCCCTGCAACCAGGGCGTCGACCAGGCCGGACCGCAGCATCTCGCCGAGCCCGGGACCCTTGCCGGATGCCACCGGAGCGCTTGGACGGGACTCCTCCGGCGCGATGGGGCCACCAAGGACCAGCAGGTGGTAGCCCTGTTCCCCGACGGTCCGCGCCAAGCCGGCAATCAACTCTGCGAAGCCCTCACCATCGGGCACTCCGGCGGCTGCTACCACCCCGACCGTACGGGAAGACCCAGTGGCCAGGGACCGGGCGTGCGCCTTGGGGACGTAGCCCAGCTCGGCTACGGCCCTGAGGACACGTTGCGCCGTGGCGGCCGACACCCTGCCGGACCCGTTGAGGACGTGGGACACCGTCGCCGTGGAGACCCCGGCCAGGGTCGCCACATCGTCTATCCGGTGACTCCCTCGCCTGGCCGAACGTCCCACCCTGCATCCCCGATCCTGCTGAAGCGCTTAACCAACGTGCACGGCAGTGTACCCGTCCCAGCCCTGTCCTGCAAGGGCGGCACCGCCTCCTTGGCGCCACCGCCCGCGTCGCTGCCGCTGCCGACGGGCGATCGGGCACGGCACCGGATGCCCCGCCGCGCCGAGAGCAAGCTCGGAGAGCTCATGGAGAGCCCATGAAGTCCCCGGAGTCCTCCGCCTCCTCCAGGGCGAGGAGCTCCAGCTCCCCGGTCGGGTCGGGGAGCACGACCCTTTCCTCGGGACGCCGGCGGAGCACGTCCTCGAAGAAGGACGGCCGGGCCACCTCGTCGGGCACGTCTCGCCGGGCGCGCTCGGAGAGGAACCAGCGGTGCTCGAGGTACTGGTGGTATGCCTCGGCCGGCTCGAGGCGTGTGCTCAGCTCGGCTGGGACGGCCGACACGAACGGCTCGAAGCGGTCGGTCAACCACCGGTGGGCGGCGATGGCCTCCGAGAGGGGGCGCCCGGCGCGCCGCTCGAGGACGGCCCTGTAGGACGCCAGGTCGTTGAGCGCCCGGCGCGCCTGGTTCTCCTGCACCTCGATGCCGGTCAGGCGGGCAAGCCGCCGCGCGTGGTGGCCCTCCTCCACCACCGACGGGCGGATGCGGATGCGGTCCTCGCCGGCGCGCACGGCCAGCTCGGTGACGTCGAAGCCCAGCCGGTTGAGGCGGGCGACGCGCTCCTCCAGCCGCCAACGCTCGTCGGCGGCGAAGTCCTCCTCGGCGGTCAGCTCCCGCCACAGCGTCCCGTAGCGGGCCTCCACCCGGGAGGCGAACGCCAGCGGGTCGGTGTGCTCCTCCATGCGGCCGGCGGCGAGGAGGTCGGCCACGCCCCCGGCGATGTTGGCCACGGCGATCTCCAGATCCGTCTCCCGCTGGCCGTCTGTGAGGCGGGGGTGGTGATCGACGGTCTCGGCGTCGACGAGGTAGGCGGCCAGGCTCCCGGCGTCCCGGCGGAACAGCATGTTGGCCAGCGAGCAGTCGCCCCACCAGAAGCCCTCGACGTGCAGCTGCACGAGGAGCACGGCGGCGGCGTCGACGAGGCGGCGCTGGTGCTCGACGCCGCCCTCCCGCGCCAGCAGGTAGGTGTAGGGCAGGGAGAAGTCGAGGTAGCGTGTGACGACCACGCCGACCAGGCCGCCGTCGCGTCCGGTGACGGTGCAGACCGGCTCGACGGCGGGCAGCTCGGCGTCTGCCATCTCCCGCAGCGCCGCGTACTCCCGCCGGGCCAGCCGGTCGCCGATCTCCTTGATGGCGAGGACCCGCCCGTCCATCTCGACGAAGCGCACGGGGTGGCGCGACGGCCCGCGGGCCATGCGCACGAGGCGGGGGTCGTTCCAGGTGTCGAGCGGCCGGGTCCAGTCGAGCTCGAGCAGGTGGGCGTATGGTCCGCCGCTGGCGATCTGCACGTCCATCCCCGGTGGTCCTACCCGTAGCGCGCCACCAGCCGCTCCCCCAGCCGGGCCAGCTCGGCGCGCACCTCCTCCGGCCCGTGCACCTCCACCTCGTCGCCGAAGCCGGCCAGCTCCCACGCAGCCACCGTGGCGTTGGGCATGGTCACGACCCAGCGCCCCGGTCGGTCCGTCTCGGCGATGGGCGCCCACCCCGCGATCGCGGCCCGAACCCGCCCCGCCATCCTCTCCGAGACGGTCAGCTCCACCTCGATGCCGACGAAGCGGTCCCGCATGCGCCGCTCGACGTCGGCCCAGACGGCGGCCAGGTCGAACCCCTCCGGCCGGACCGCCGGCAGGCCCGTGGCCGCCACCGACGTCACCCGGGAGAGGCGGTAGGTGCGCAGCCCGGCCGGCGCCATCGCGACGAGGTACCAGATGTCCCGCTTGCACACCAGGCCGAGGGGGTGGAGGCGGCGGACCTCGGAGGGCCGACCGGGAGGGGCGTAGGACACGTCGACCTGCCTGGCCCGCAGCACGGCGGAGCGCAGCTCGTCGAGGCAGGCCGGAGGGTCGGGCGCCTCCCGGCCCCAGCCGGCACGGTCGACGAGGATCGCGGCCCGGGCGGCCTGCACCCGCTGGCGCAGCGGCTCGGGCAGGGCGGCGAGCACCTTGCGCATGGCAGCCTCCAGCTCGGCGCCGACGGTGGGGTTGCCGGGCGTCGTGGCCACCGACAGGGCCTCGGCCTCGTCGGCGGTGAGGCCGGTCAGGTCGATGCGGTGGCCGCCGAGGATCGCCCAGCCCCCTCCTCTCCCCCGCTGGCTGTAGAGCGGGATGCCGGCCATGCACAGCGCTTCCAGGTCGCGGCGGACGGTTCGCTCGGAGACCTCCAGGCGGGCGGCGATGTCGGGCGCCGTCAGCTGCCCGTGCGCCTGCAGGAGCAGGAGGATGGCGACGAGGCGGTCGGCGCGCACCCGGCGAAGATAATCCTCCAAACAGGTCAGGAGATGGCCTGTTACGGGGAGCAGGATGCCGGCATGACCGATCACCGCAGCGCCCTGACCACCGCCTACGGGCAGGCAGCCGCCGTCGTCACGGCCGTCCGCCCCGACCAGCTGTCCCTGCCGACGCCCTGTCCCCAATACGACGTTGCCGTGCTCGTCGACCACCTCGTCGGCGCCGCCCGGCGCGCCGTCGACGTGGGGCGGGGCGAGACGCCGGCGGGCGACGAGTTCCCCCACGTGGAGCTGGCCGACGCCCCGGCGCAGCTGCGCGACGCCGGCCACGAAGCCGCCAAGGTGTGGGCCGACGACGCCAAGCTGTCGGAGACGACCACCATGCCGTGGGGCGAGACCTACACCGGGGCGACCCTCGTGGACATGTACCTGGCCGAGATCGTGGCCCACGCCTGGGACCTGGCCCGGGCCACCGGCCAGGGCGGCGCAATCGACGAGGACCTGGCCGCCGTCGCCTTGGACGCCGCCCGCGCCATGCTGAAGCCGGAGTACCGGGACCTGATGGGAAAGGGCAACCCGTTCGGCGTCGAGGTCGCATGCAGCCCCTCGGCCCCCGCGGCGGCACGGTTCGCCGCCTTCATGGGGCGCGATCCCAATTGACGACTCCGGATTGAGGGCTCGGGGTGAGGCGGCGCGGCCGGTACCCTGGGTGGGCGCCGCCTCCCCCCGGCGAGCGCTTCCCCTTTCCCCCCGCAGGGAGCCGATGCAGCGCGCCGATCTCCGAAACGTAGCCATCGTGGCCCACGTGGACCACGGCAAGACCACGCTCGTGGATGGGATGCTGCGCCAGTCAGGGGCGTTTGGGGCGCACGCGCAGCCGGCGGATCGAGTCCTCGACAACCTCGATCTCGAGCGTGAGAAGGGCATCACGATCCTCGCCAAGAACACAGCGGTCCGCTACGGCGACCTCACGATCAACATCGTGGACACGCCCGGCCACGCCGACTTCGGCGGCGAGGTGGAGCGTGGCCTCACCATGGTCGACGGCGTGCTCCTCCTCGTCGACGCCAGCGAGGGCCCGCTGCCGCAGACCCGCTTCGTGCTGCGCAAGACCCTCGAGGCCCGCCTGCCGGTGATCCTCGTGGTCAACAAGATCGACCGGCCCGACGCCCGGCCGGCCGAGGTGATCGACGCCGTCTACGAGCTGTTCCTCGACCTCGGCGCCGACGAGAGCCAGATCGAGTTCCCGATCGTCTACTGCAACGCCCGGGAGGGCCGCGCGGCGATGGAGGCCGCCGACGTGGCAGCCGCCCCCGACCTGAAGATCCTGCTCGACCTGCTCGTCGAGGCCATCCCGGCGCCCGAGCACGACGACGGCCACCCCTTCCAGGCTCTGGTCACCAACCTCGACGCCTCGCCCTACGTGGGGCGCCTGGCCCTGTGCCGGGTGCGCAACGGCCGGGTCCGCAAGGGGGAGCCCGTCGCCTGGTGCCGGCGGGACGGCACCGTCGAGCGGGTTCGCATCAGCGAGCTGTACATGACCGAGGCGTTGGAACGGGTCGACGCCGGCCCCGACGGCGCCGGCCCCGGTGACATCATCGCCGTCGCCGGCATCCCCGAGATCATGATCGGCGACACACTCGCCGACGCCGACGACCCCCGCCCGCTGCCGGTCATCCGCATCGACGAACCGAGCCTCGGCATGACCGTCGGCGTCAACACGTCACCGCTCGCCGGCCGGGACGGCAAGAAGCTCACCGCCCGGCTCATCAAGGGCCGCCTCGACCAGGAGCTGGTCGGCAACGTGTCGATCCGCGTGCTGCCCACCGACCGGCCCGACACCTGGGAGGTGCAGGGCCGCGGCGAGCTCGCCCTGGCCGTCCTCGTCGAGATGATGCGGCGCGAGGGTTTCGAGCTGACCGTGGGCAAGCCGCAGGTGCTCACCCGTTCCATCGACGGCCGCCTGCACGAGCCGATGGAACGGGTGAGCGTCGACATCCCCGAGGACTACCTGGGTGTCGTCACCCAGCTGCTGTCGATGCGCAAGGGCCGCATGGAGACCATGACCAACCACGGCACCGGCTGGTGCCGCATGGACTGGCTGGTCCCCTCCCGGGGGTTGATCGGCTTCCGCACCGAGTTCCTCACCGAGACCCGCGGGACGGGCCAGCTCCACCACGTCTTCGAGCGCTACGAGCTGTGGCTCGGCGACCTCCGCACGCGCCCCAACGGGTCGATGGTCGCCGACCGGCCCGGCTCCTGCACCGCCTACGCCCTCGCCACCCTCCAGGAGCGGGGGGCGCTGTTCGTGGCCCCCGGCACCGAGGTCTACGAAGGGATGATCGTCGGGGAGAACGCCCGCGCCGAGGACATGGACGTGAACCCCACCAAGGAGAAGAAGCTCACCAACATGCGCGCCGCGGCCGCCGACACCACCGTCGTGCTCGTCCCGCCCCGGCCGGTGTCGCTCGAGCAGGCCCTCGAGATCACCCGTGAGGACGAGTGCGTGGAGGTGACGCCGGCAACGGTCCGGCTGCGCAAGGTGGTCCTGGAGGCCGCCGAGCGCGGCCGTCGGCGCGGCGCGGCCCGCAACGCCGTCAGGGCCAGCGCCACAGCCGGCTGACACCGGGCCACCACCGGCACCGCCGCACCGTCCGTTCGGGGCATGTCGGTACCCCGGCCCGCTCGGGACAAACGGCCGGCACCGATCCGTTCCATCGGCGGGAGGCGGCCGGCGCCTGCTACTAGGGTGGGCGGCCGATCACCGCTGGGCTCGTTGGTGTTGTGAGCCCTCCCGCCCCGGAGCGCCCGGATGGCGAGCCAACCACTTTCGGAGATAGGCAATCGGGAATGATCCCTACCGCCGACCCCGTTGCGCACCGGGCGGCGATGTGAGGTCGTGAGGGTGGAATCGGAGCTGGACGCATCGTCGGCCGCTGGTTCCGTCGTCGTCGGCACCCGGTGGCAGCAAGCCCGGCGCGGGCGACGCATCTCCTCGCTCTGGGAGATGGCCGGCGCGCAAGCGCCGCACGCCGGCATCGCCACCCGGCTCGCTCTGGCGGCGGTCGTGGTCGCCGGCGTCGTGGTGCGGTTCGTGCCGGCCGGCCCGCTGTGGTTCGACGAGGCCCAGAGCGTCGGGATCGCCCGCCTGCCGATACCGCAGCTATTCGGCGCACTCCGCCAGGACGGCTCGCCGCCTCTGTACTACCTGATGCTGCACGTGTGGATGCTCGCCGTCGGCCGCGGCACCTTCGCCGTGCGCTCCCTGTCCGCACTGCTCGGCGTCGCCACCCTCCCCGTGTTCGCTGCCCTGGCGCGCCGCCTGCTGCCGAGCCGCGCCCAGCTGCCCGCCGTCGTGCTGCTCGCAGCCTCGCCCTTCGCCATCCGCTTCGCCGACGAGGCGCGCATGTACTCGCTGGTCGTGCTGCTCGTCGCTGCCGGGGGCTTGCTGGCGTGCCGGGCGCTCGAGGCACCAACCCTCGGGCGGCTCGCGCCGCTCGCCGGGGCGAGCGGACTGCTGGCCCTGACGCACTACTGGGGGTTGTTCCTGCTGGCAGTCGTCGGTGCCGGGCTCGCCTGGCACGCCCTCCCGCACCGGCTGGGCGCTCGCGCTGAAAAGGCCCGGACCGGCGGGTCGGTCCCCGCCCGCCGGGCGCTCGTGGCCCTCCTCGCCGGCGGGATCTTGTTCCTGCCGTGGCTACCCAGCATGCTCTTCCAGGTCGCGAACACCGGGACCCCGTGGCAGCACGCCGGCCCCCTCGCCGGGACCGTAGCGCTGGCCGCCTGGGGCGGGGCCATGGGGACCGGCGCTGTCCTCGTGGTGGCCGTCCCCCTGGTGGGCCTGCTCTTCCTCGCCGTGGCGGCGGCAGCGGCACGGTCGTCGGCCGGCCGGCGCCTGGCTGGCGTCGCCGGCGCGACGATCGCCCTGGCAAGCCTCGCCAGCTTCGTGCTCGGCGCCGCGGTCGTCCCCCGCTACACCTCCGTCGGCCTCGTGCCGTACCTCCTCGCCGCTGCCCTCGGCCTCTCCATGCTCCCCCGGCCGTGGCTGCAGCGTGTGCTCGCCGGCGCCGCCGTCCTCGGACTCGTCACCGGCCTGCTCGACGCCACCGCCCCCAGGACCCTCGCCGGCAAGGTGGCCACCATCCTCGAGCGCAACGGCTCCCCGAGCAACCTCGTCGTCTACTGCCCCGACCAGCTCGGCCCCGATGTCGCCCGGTTGCTGCCCGGCTGGTACCTGCAGGAGATGTACCCGACCGGCGCCTTCCCCGACCGGGTCGACTGGGTCGACTACGCCCAGCGCAACTACCAGTCCTCGCCGCAGCTGTTCGCCGAGGGCGTCTCCGCCCTCGCCGGCAACCAGCCCGTGTGGCTGCTCGAGGCCAGCAACTTCACGAGCTACTACGGCCGCTGCCAGCAGCTCGCCGGCGACTTGGCGGTGCTGCGACCCCGCGACGTGAGGATCCACCTGCTCGGCCGGGACCCGGTCAACACGACCCAACGGGAGGTGCTGGTCGAGTTCATGCCGGGGGCGTAGCGGCTGATGGAGGCCCTGAGCCCTGAGCCGCCCTGAGCCCTAGCCGCCAGCTCTAAATGGGACATATCGCTCACTAGCGGAACCGAAGACGGTTGCGTCACGTTGTTTGGGCAGTTCTCCGCGATTATCGCGGTCAACTGCCCAAACAACGCACCGTCGGTCGGCCGAGGTGGGGGTGACCGGGGGCGGGAGGCGTCAGCCCACGAGCGGGGCCAGGCCGGGCGCGTCTCCATCCAGGTCGAGGCGGCCGATGCGCAACGCCCGCCGGGCGCCCCGGCCGCCGCCACCACTGCCACGCCCGCCACGCCGGGCACCCACCGCCCCGGCATCCCACGCGTGGTAGGCCAGGTAGCGCACGCCGTCCAGGCCGGTGAAGACCTCCTGGCCACCCGGGCCGGCGACATCGGCCGATGAGGATGCCCACGGCCGGCGTTTCGTCTCCTTGCGCCACGGGCCGAGCGGATGGCAGGCGGTGGCGTAGCCGATCGCGTAGCGGTCCGACTCCCAGCCACTCCCGGAGTAGAAGAGCACGTACCTCTCGCCCCACCGGGTGACGCAGGGCGCCTCGACGAGGGGGCGCTCCCATCTCTGGTCACGGCACAGCAGGGGGACCGGCTCGGCGGCGAGCGCCGTGGCACTCGCGTCGAGCGGCGCCCCGTACAGCACCGCCGTGCGCCCCACGGCGTTGGCATCCGCCTTCCAGACGAGGTAGGCGGTCCCGTCGTCATCGACGAACGGGCTCGGGTCGATGGAGCCGCCCTCGTCGCGCTGGAAGACCGCCGGCGCCTCCCCGGTGTCGTGGTAGGGCCCCAACGGGTCGCTGCCCGCCGCCGCCGAGATGGCCTGCCGACCTGTCTCCGCGTGGCGGGTTGCATACCACATCACCCACGCACCGTTGCGCTCGAGGACCGCTGGTGACCAGGTTCGCCCCGCCCTGGCCCAGGAGGGCAGGACGGGGAGGGCGTCCGGCCGCTCCTGCCAGCGCCGCAGGTCCGGGCTCTCCCGCACCCGCACGTTGCGCCCCTCCCCGTTGGTGGCGAAGGCGACGTAGCGACCGCCGGCGGCCACGACGAAGGGATCCGGGAAGGCCCCCTGCGCCGCCGGCGGGGACAGGCGGACCGACGCTGCGCTCTGCCCCCACTGCCATGAGTGGGAGTCGGTTGCCTCGTTGGGGTTGGCAGCGGCGCAGCTGAGCCATCTCCGCCACCTCGTCCTACGGGTTGCAGTACGAGCACTCACCGGGGTCAACTCGCGCGCCTGGGGGAATGAGAGGCAGATCCATTCTGTGCTCACAGGCGGGACAGCCGGCGATCTCCGCTCGCGGTCGGGCCACCTCGGTGCCACACCAGGCGCACGGCACTCCGAGAACAACGTCTACACGTCCCCACCCAGGGGCTCCGCAGGACGGGCACAGCGCAGCGATCCGGGCGGCAAGGCGCTCCGCAGCAGCGGCTATGACGCTACGGCGCGAGGGGCACGCGTGGGCTCGCATATCGGTCTCAACTCGGGCCAAGCCGTCGGTGGCGACACCAGCGCACTCACTGACGGCAGTAGCGAGCGTGTCGATGCTGGAGATGCCCTTGTAGATCGGATGCAGCGCTCCGCTGTTGGGCCGGACGATCAACTGGTGGTCGGGAAAGCCGGCCCTGGACAGGAACGCCGCCAGGTCCTCGTCGGCACCCACACTCGTTGAGGCAACAACAATGTCCCAGCTCGTATGGCTTTCCCATACGACGATCCCGTTGTCGTCGTCGACGAGGACGATGATCTCCCGATCGGCGTTGACAAATGGCATGGCAGGGTCCGGGCCGATGCTCCCTTCCGATGCCAAGCCAAGGGTCTGACCGGCAGCGCTCATGCCGAGGCGTGCTTTGGCAATGGCGGTGTCGAGGGGTGGTGCCTGGCGGGGGATGTCCCCGGTGAAGGTGCCGAGGGAATCGGTGTCGACTGCAACGGCGTCGACTCGCAGCCCGACGGCATCTGCAAGCGGGGGGGCGATGAGCGGAAGCTTGTCGTGCTTGGTGGCCAGCACTGCCACTCGCCCGGCGTAGGGGTGCTCCGGGCCCTCCCGGCTGCGGGAAGGGCGGAGGCTCGCGACCGGAGGGACCGCGTTCCCGCCCCACGCCGTGGCATCAGTTGCTCGGGGTCGCGGCAACACGACCTGAGCATATCTTATGACCGCAGGCAACTTCGTGTACTGGGATTCGTGTAGGAGCGGTCGGCACGGCGGGCGGGCCGGCGTGGTATGGCGCTGCTAGAGAGTTGAGAGGGGAGCTCCAAGGTGAAAGGTGTTGCATTGCATGGAAAGCGGTTGCTCGTCAGTTGGATCTCGCGACCAGGGGCAGCATCGCTGCACCTGTCGTCGAACCCTCCCTTCGACCAGGCGGGCACCCGGCAGGGACGGCGCCGGAGCGGTGATGGTGCGAGCTCAGGAGGCAGCAGTTCGCCGACGCCGCTGAGGCACGAGATCCGCGACGATCTGGAGGAGCTCTCCGACGCTGTGCGGCTGCTCGACGGGGTGGCGCAGCGGCCGGTCCTTGTTGATCTCGTAGTGGTTACGACGCCCCACCCGGGTACGCTTCACGTAGCTCTCCGCCACGAGGTCGGCGACGATCGCCTGGGCGGCGCGCTCGGTGATGCCGACCCGGGAGGCGATGTCGCGCCCCCGAATGCCGGGATCGCCGGCGATGCACACGAGCACGTGGCCGTGGTTGGTGAGGAACGTCCACCTGGGCTTCGCCGGCTCCGCATCTCGCCGGACCTCACTGCGGTCCACCATGGCGGAGAGGGTATCCGATTTCGTGAAACAGAAGATGGCTTACCGACCACCGCCTCAGGTTGCGACCTCGGCATGTGACGGTTTAGAATTCACGAGATGCAGTTCATCTCTAGTGGATCGTCCTCTTGCTCCCGGTGCGCACCGCTCGCCGAGGAGGGTACGTGCTGAGCCTGCTTGGGAGGCTGTGGCTGACGGGAGCGGTCGCCGCGCCGTTGGCGGGTGCCACCATCTCGATCATCGGCCAACGCGGACCTGACCGGCGTTGCCGAACGGCAGCCGCTCTGGGATGGTCCGGGGCGGTGCTTGCCCTGGCCGCGGCGCTGTGGGTGGCGCTCCGGGGGCCGTTCACTGTTACGCTCGTCACCGGGGGTGGTCGGCCGCTTGTCGGCCTGTGGGCGAACCAGCTGACCGTCACGTTGCTGGTGCTGGTCTGTGTGGTGGGTGCTGTGGTGCAGAGCTTCTCGCTTCGCTACCTGCAAGGCGACCGGGCAGCCCCCAGGTTCTTCGCCGCGGCGAACGTGGTGGTGGCGGCGATGGCAGTCGTGTGCATCTCGGCGACCGTGGCGGTGCTGGTTGGGGCCTGGGTGAGCGCCGGGATGGCATTCGTGATGGTGGTCGGCGCTCGCCCTGACCTGCCGGGGGTGCGGGCGGCGACACGGCGCACGCTGCGGATGTTCGCCGCCGGCGACCTCGCGTTGGTGGCAGCTCTGAGCATCATGTGGCTGCGAGACGGCAATGTCGACCTGGCGTCTCCGCTGGGGCTCCGGAGTGCAGCGGGGCACCTCGGGAGCATGACGACCTTGGTCGCAGTGCTCGTCGCGGTGGCCGCCTTGACCCGCTCGGCCCAGGGACCGCTCGGGAGATGGCTTCCCGGCACCGTGGCGGCACCGACCCCGGCGTCCGCGCTGCTGCACGCCGGCGTGGTCAACGGCGGCGGGATCCTGCTCGTACGACTTGCCGGGTTGACTGGCGGCTCGGTGTGGGTGATGGTCGGTGTCGAGGGCGTCGCCGGCGTCACCGCAGCAACTGCGGCGGTGCAGATGATCCACAAGCCAGACGTCAAAGGCTCGCTCGTCTATTCGACGATCGGCCAGATGGGCTTCATGGTGACGGAGTGCGCGGTGGGCGCCTACCTGGCGGCGGTCGTGCACCTTATCGGCCATGCCCTGTACAAGGCCACCTTGTTCTTCGGGTCAGGTTCCCAGGTTTCCCGCGCCGGCCAGCTCCCGAGAGGCTCGGACAGGAGCGTCTCCATGTCGCTGCGAATGCTGGCCACCGCTGCCACGACGGCCGCGACCCTCGGGGCGATGGCTGGCGTCCCTGGGATGCTCACCACACGCGCCGCCGGGGTGCTGCTCGTCTTCGTAGCGGCGACCGTCGCCTCCGCGTCGTGGTCGTGGTGGAGTCGAGGCCCGGTGTCGGCCCGCTGGGCCGCCCTGTGGACAGCTGCGTTGGTCGTTGCCGGAACGCTCTACGGGCTGGCGGTTGCCGTCTTGGGAAGCTGGATCGCGCTGGCATTGCCGACGGCTGGTACCGGCGCCCTCAGCCCGTGGTGGCTGGCCGGCGTGGCGGGTACCGGGCTGGTGGCAGCCGGCCTGGCCCGCCTTCCCCCCGCTCGTCGGCGGGTGGTGGCGGTCCTAGTCGACGCCGGTGCGGCGCCGCTCGATCTGCCGGCACGCCGAACGGGCGGGGCGCGACGCGATGTGTGGCCCGGCATGACTGGGAGCATCCCCGAGCTTGCGGGGTTCTTGGAAGAGGGCGCGGCGTGAGCAGCGACGAGCGCGGCTCTGCACGGGTACGGCTCCTCGCCCACGTGGAGGAGGCGGCTCGGTCGATCGCCCCGCTGTGGCCGCTGTCCACGGCCATCGCCGTGAACCCTCTGTGGGATCTGCGCCAGATGCCCTTCCACCAAGCCGTACGCCACGCGCAGCAGGTGCTCGGTATCAGCGGGTACCCCTCATCGGCGCTGTTCGCCCTGGCGTACGCCGCCGGGCGCGTCAACGTGGGAGACCTGCGGGCGGTCCTAGACGGCGGCCGTGGGGTGGCTGCGTGCAGGGACGTGCAAGCCTGGCACGAGCCCGAGCCGGGCACACGACGGTTGAAGACCGCCGCCGAGCGCCACGATGGCATCTTCGGGTCCCAGGTCGCGGCAAGCGTCGACCGCGAGGTGGCCAAGTGGTGCGCTGCATACCTCGCAGGCATAGTGCCCACCGGGCCGACCGAAGGCTTCTATGCGGCCTGGCGGGAGGTCGTGGTCTTCGACCCCTCGGCCCGCTCTCTCGCCGGCGGAGTTGGCCGCAAGCGCCTCGCCGAGCTGGGCGCCGATCCCGAGAACGCCATCCTCACCTGCCTCGATCTCCTCGGCATCAGTGACGAGGACCGAGCCACAGAGCTTGCTCGCCATCTCGCGCGCATGCCGGGTTGGGCGGGACATGCCAAGTGGCGCTCTCGATGGGCCGCCCCTGACCAGCCCGGCCCGTCCCTGCACTTGGTCGACTACCTTGCCGTCCGGCTCAGCTACGAAGCCGTGCTCCTCGCCGACGAGGCTGTGCTGCCAGGCTCGGCGAGGGGTCACACGGCCAAGCGGCACCGCGCCCGCACTGCCCCTCACCATCGGAGGACCGAGGGGGCGGCGCAAGCTCTGGACGACCATCGAGCCCGGGCGGGAGGCTCCGTCGCCGTGGACCTGCCCGACGACGTGAAGCGACGCCTCGGTGGGCTTTCCGCAACCGCTCTCGCCAAGGTCTGGCTCGCCGCCTACGAAGGGCATTACCAGGACCGCCTGCTCGGCGCGCTGGACCGCCCGCCACCCGAGCCACCCCCCCACCCCCAGGCGCAGGTCGTTTTCTGCATCGACGTCCGCTCCGAGGGACTGCGCCGCCACCTCGAGGGCTGCGGCCCCTACGAGACGTTCGGCTTCGCCGGCTTCTTCGCCCTGCCCATCCGCTTCAGCCCCTGGTGGTCCGATGAAGCGATGGATCTCTGCCCGGTCCTGCTTCGGCCTACCACGCGGGTCGCAGAGCGGCCGGTCACTTCGACGGGTCAGGCCGCCAGCCGCGAGCTCGCAGGCCGCCAGGCGGTCGCGGCTGCCCAACGCGCGTTCGACGCCACCAGGAAGGGGGCCCTGTCCCAGTTCCTCCTGGCGGAAGCCGGCGGCATCATTGGCGGGCCGATCATGGTCGCCAAGACGCTCGCTCCCTCCTGGTACCAAGCGGTACGACGCTGGGCCCACCAGTTGATCGCCCCACCCGCCGCCACGGTCGTCGACGTGGATCCCGATGCCGACGCCATGAGCGACGACGAGCGGGCCCTCTACGCTGAAGCCGCGCTCACCACGATGGGCCTCACGCGTGGCTTCGCGCCGTTGGTGGTGCTCTGCGGGCACGGCAGCACGACCGAGAACAACCCACACGCATCGTCGCTCGACTGCGGCGCCTGTGGCGGCAACAGGGGAGGACCGAGCGCCCGTGCCGCCGCGGCCATCTTGAACCGGCAGGCCACCCGCGGCCTGCTCGCCGAGCGGGGCATCATCGTACCGGCCACGACCTGGTTCCTCGCCGCCGAGCACGACACCGCCACCGACACGGTGAGCGTGCTCGACCCCCATCTCGTTCCCGAGGACCATGCGGACGGCGTCGCCACCTTGCAGTCCGCACTGGATCGAGCTGGCGCTGCGACCGCAGCCGAGCGCGCCTCGCTGCTGCCTGGGACCGAGGGCCGGCGTCGCGTGACCGGCCCGGCAGGACGCGCTGCCGACTGGGCCCAGGTGCGTCCCGAGTGGGGACTTGCCCGCAACGCAGCGTTCATCGTCGCGCCTCGCTCGGTCAGCGCCGGCGTGGACTTGGGCTCACGCTGCTTCCTGCACTCCTACGACGCGGCGACAGACCCCGAGGGTGTCGCCCTGGAGACGATCCTCACCGCCCCGATGGTCGTGGCGCACTGGATCAACGCTCAGTACTACTTCTCGACCGTCGACCCCGATGTCCTCTCCGCAGGAGACAAGACCGCCCACAACATCGTCGCCGGGGTCGGCGTGGTGCAAGGAGCTGGCGGTGACCTGCGAGTCGGTCTGCCCCTCCAATCGCTCTACGACGGGGACCGTGCGTACCACGAGCCCATGCGGCTCCTCGTCGTCGTCGAAGCGCCCGAGATGCTGCTGGAGGCAGTGATCGCCCGCAATCCCGTGCTGGAAGAGCTCTTCGACGGGCAGTGGGTGCACGTGGCGGCGCGTGAGGGCGGTCACGACCATTGGAAGATCCGCCGCGCCGGTGGCGGGTGGGTCCACTGGACCGCCGCCGACGCCCACACCGATACCAAGGAGCACACCAATCGTGGATGAGACGTGGGGACTGTCGCAGATGACCCGGATCGAGGTCGTGGTAAGCGGCGAAGACGTGGCGGTAGCCGCGGACCTGTTCTCCGAGGCCGGCGCCAGGGGGTTCACTGCTGTCTCGAACGTGTCCGGGCTCGGCCACGGCGGCCACCACCAGGGACGCTTGTTGTTCAACCAACGCGACGCCCTGGCGTTGCTGACGGTGGTCCTGCCGGCCGAGCGCGCCGGGACGCTCGTCGAAGGCCTCAGGAGCCTGCTCGTGAACCGCTCGGGCGTGATGCTGGTCTCCGACACCTGGGTGAGCCGCCCCGAGTACTTCCGGTGATGGTCACTCCATGCATCGAGAGTCGCACCCATGGAGGACACGACGGTCGGGCGGAGAGGGGCACGCCGTGGTAGGCGAAGGCGCGGCCCGACCGCTACCGAGGACGCCGTGCGGCGCTCGCCTCGAGCAACGTCGGAACGGGGGATGACCGACATCGTGCTCGTGCGCCATGGGGAGACCGTGTGGCACGCAGAGAACCGGTACGCCGGCCGCAGCGATGTCGAGCTCAACCACCGAGGCCGTGCGCAGGCCCGAGCCCTCGCTCGCTGGGGCGCAGGTGCGAGCCTGGACGGCCTGTGGTGCTCGGAGCTCCGGCGCGCCAAGGAGACCGCCGCGCGCTGCGCCGAAGGGACAGGCTTGGAGCTTGTGGTGGACGCGAGGTTGAACGAGATCGACTTCGGGCAGGCAGAAGGCCTCACTGCCCGACAGATACGCCAGCGCTTCCCGCGAGAAGTGGCTGCGTTCGACGCCGACCCCGCCGGACAACCCATGCCGGGTGGCGAGGAACCTCGGGCGGCAGCGACACGCGCTCTCGAGTGCCTTGCCGAGATCGGCGACGCCACCCCGTCGGGGCGAGTCCTGGTCGTGACGCACAACACGCTCATCCGCCTCGTGCTGTGCAGCCTTCTCGGGGTCCCCCTAGCCCACTATCGGGCCCGGTTTCCTTCCATCAGCAACTGTAGCCTCAGCGAGATCCGGGTCGTTCGTGGCAAGAGGGCAGCCTTGCTCCAGCTCAACGCCCCCTTGACCGACGGGCAGGTGTCGACCCACGAGACGGAGGATGGTTTGTGGTGACGCTTGACGACGGTGTCACGGGGATCGGGGCGGAGCGTCGGCGGTGGAGCGCGCGTCGGGACCTCTGCAGCAGCCAGACAGAGGTGGTCGACGCCAGCGAACGGTCGATCAGGCTCGCCGCCAGCTTGCTTCAGGCCGGCCACATCGTTGGCATCCCGACCGAGACCGTCTACGGCCTGGCCGCAGACGCGGCCAACCCGGATGCTGTCGCACGCGTGTTCGCAGCAAAGGGAAGACCCAGCGAGCATCCGTTGATCGTGCACCTGGGCGAGGCAGCGAATCTCTCCGACTGGGCTCGACACATACCACCCCAGGCGTCTCGCCTGGCCGACGCGTTCTGGCCGGGTCCCCTCACGCTGGTGCTCGATCGGCACCCGTCGGTGCTCGACGCCGTCACCGGGGGCCAGGACACGGTCGCGTTGCGCATGCCCGCCCATCCTGTCGCGCAGCGGCTCCTCCGGGTCTTCGGCGGCGGCCTTGCGGCACCGTCGGCCAATCTCTTCGGTCGGGTGAGCCCCACGACCGCCTACGACGTCTGTGTCGCTCTCGGTGGTGCCGTCGACCTGGTTGTCGACGGCGGTCTCTGCGAGGTGGGGATCGAGTCCACCATCGTCGCTCTCGAGGGCGAGGAGGTGACGATCCTCCGCCCCGGCGGGGTGAGCCCCGAAGCGATTGCCGGTGTGCTCGGGCGCCGGGCCCGGGCAGGGACGCTCGGAGCAGGGACGCTCGGAGCAGGGACGCTCGGAGCGATGCGGGCGCCGGGGATGCTCGCTTCCCACTACGCCCCGGCCACCGCGCTGGATCTGTGCTCGAACGAGGATGCGAGCCGCCGAGCGGCGGAGCTTGTCTCTACCGGCAGGCGGGTGGGCGTGCTGTCCTTGGAGAGGATCGACGTCCCAGGAGCGGAAGTGACCTGGGACGCGGGTGGGAAGATGGCCGTCTTCGCCCGATCGCTCTACCAGAGGTTGCGGCAGGCCGACGACGAACGCTTGGACGTCCTCGTCGTAGCGCTGCCACCCGACGCGGGGCTCGGTACTGCAATCAGGGACCGGTTGCGCCGCGCCGCGCATCGACCCGCCTCGTGACCACCTGCTGCCTGCTGACTCGAAGGAGGAGTCGATCGATGACCAAAGAAAGCACCCCAGGCGATGCGAACACGGACGCGGCGGTACTGGCCAGCTCCACGAGCGAGGAGATCCACGCGGTTTACGATTCGAGCAATGACCTGCATCGCAGCAATCTCGCCTGGCTCGCCCAAGTCGACGGGCTCGATCCGCTGAGTAGGCCCGAAGCCCGCACGGGTGCGGCGCCATGGCCGGATCTGCGTTGCCTTCTCGAGGAGGTGGCCGCCGGCGACGTCAGCCCTGGGGAGGCTGACGGCGTGCTCCGCCGTTTGCCGTTCGGCAACCTGGGCTTCGCCCGGATCGACCGCCATCGCTGGGTTCGCACTGGGCTGGCCGAAGCCGTCTTTGGACCAGGCAAGACGCCCACCCAGTGTGCGACGGTCGTAGCCGATCTCCTGGCTTCGCCGATCTCCGCGCCAGTGGTGCTCACGCGTGCCGACGAGCACCAGGTCGAGGCCGCGCTTGCACGCAACCCTGGCGGCCATGTCATCAGCTCGACGGTTGTCTGGAACCCACAGCCGCCGCGATTCGGACGGATCGTCGTGATCAGCGCCGGAACGGGCGATCTCTCTGTCGCCGACGAGTGCCGAGCGACGCTCATCGCCTACGGCTACGACCCGGAGATCATCGTCGATGTCGGCGTAGCCGGCCTCCATCGGCTCTTGGCGGTGGTGGACGAGCTCCAAGACGTCGACGTGATCGTGGTCATCGCCGGGATGGAAGGTACGCTCCCCAGCGTGATCGGAGGGCTGACCTCCTCCCCGGTCATCGCTGTGCCCACGAGCGTCGGCTACGGCTCGAGCCTGCACGGGCACACCGCGCTGCTCGGGATGCTGGCCTCATGTGCCCAAGGCATCACCGTGATGGGCATCGACAACGGCTTCGGTGCGGCGTGCGCGGCGGTACGGCTTCTTGCCCGGATCGCCAAGGGGCCTGCGACCGCCTTGTGAAACCGAGACGCTCGGCAGTCGCGGGCAGGGTGTGGCACTCAAGGCCTGTGGCACTGCTCTGTCCCCACCAGAGCCCCGTGGGCGGCGCTGCCGACAAGGCGGGCGTACTTGGCGAGAAAGCCGTGTCCTGCTGGCGAGGCTGGCGGGCTCCAAAGCTCGCGGCGGCGGCCGAGCTCTCCAGGGTCGGTCCGTCAGGACCGGGAGCACCTCCTCCGTTCGACGGGGGAACGAGGCGACCTTCAGTGGATGGCACCGGAGGCCAAGGCGGTTCATGCTGGCCCATGAGGTGGCCGATCCAGGCCACGGGAGGGGTTCCACCATGTCGAGCACCATCGATGACCGCCCGGCGGTCCGTGCCCAGCCGACCGATGCCGCCGTGCCACCTGCCTCACCCGCCGGCTCGTGGGGCAACTCGGCTCCGCTGGCCCTGGCTGCCTTCGCCGTGACGACCTTCATGCTGAGCATGGTCAACGGCGACCTGGTGAACGCCGCGGTCCTGCCAGTCGTGTTCGGGGTCGCTCTCATGTTCGGAGGCATCACGCAGCTGATCGCTGGCGTGATCCAGCTGCGTGTCGGCAACACGTTCGGGGGCGTGCTCTTCTCGAGCTTCGGCGCCTTCTGGATGTCCTTGTTCGCCATCGTCACGTACTTCCTGAAGTCGGTGCCGCCGGCACAGGTCGGCCACGCCCTCGGGCTGTACCTCTTCGCCTTCGGCATCCTCACTGTCTGGATGTGGTTGGCATCGTTCCGGACGAACCTGGTGGTCGTCATAGCGCTGTTCCTGCTGATCGCAACCTTCTTCATCCTCGGGGCGGGCAACTACGACGCCACCACGGGGCTGGTGCACGCCGGGGGATACCTCGGCCTGGTGGTGGCGGCGCTGGCCGGATACCTGTCGTGCGCCGAGGTCTGCGAGGCGTCCTACGGCCGCTGGGTCCTGCCGGTCTGGTCGCTGGCCAAGAAGGCCGCGCGGTGAGTGGCGTCGTGGGCGGCTACGACAAGGCATTCGCCTCCTGGAGCGCCGATCCCGACCGCTTCTGGCTCCAGGCCAGCGCGGCGATCGACTGGTACCGGGCACCTGGGACGGCCCTCGATCGCTCCGGCACGCCCTCTTCCCGGTGGTTCCCGGACGGCGAGCTCAACACGTGCTTCAATGCCCTGGACCGCCACGTGCGCGATGGGCGCGGCGACCAGGCAGCGCTCCTGTACGACAGCCCGGTCACCGGGCAGGTGCGCACCTACTCCTATCGTCAGCTCCTCGACGTCGTGGCCCGTTTCGCCGGAGCCCTCGCACGCGAAGGGGTGGAGCGGGGCGACCGGGTCGTCATCTACATGCCGATGGTTCCCGAAGCCGTGATCGCCATGCTCGCCTGTGCTCGCATCGGCGCAGTCCATTCGGTGGTGTTCGGGGGCTTCGGGGCTCCCGAGCTGGCTGCCCGGATCGCCGACTGCGAGGCGAAGCTGGTCGTCTGTGCTTCGTGCGGCATCGGGCCCACCGGGGTGATCGCCTACAAGCCACTGGTGGACCAGGCAATGGAGCTCGTCGGCGACGGGCCGCAGCGGTGCATCGTGCTGCAGCGGCCGCAGGGCGAGGGGGCGCTGGTGCCCGGGCGGGACGTCGAGTGGCAGAAGGCGCTCGACGGCGCCGAGCCGGCACCGTGCGTCCCGGTCCGGTCCACCGACCCCCTGTACATCCTCTACACGTCGGGCACCACCGGGCTGCCCAAGGGGATCGTGCGCGACAACGGTGGTCACGCGGTCGCGCTGGAGTGGTCCATGGGCGCCGTCTACGACGTCGGCCCGGGCGAAGTGTTCTGGGCCGCGTCCGACATCGGATGGGTGGTCGGGCACTCCTACATCGTCTACGCGCCGTTGCTGCACGGGTGCACGACGGTGCTCTACGAGGGCAAGCCGGTGGGGACCCCCGACGCCGGTGCCTTCTGGCGAGTGTGCGCCGACCACGGCGTGAACGTGCTCTTCGCTGCTCCCACGGCGGTCAGGGCTATCAAGCGCGAAGACCCCGAGGGCAGGCTGCTGCGGCCGCACGACCTGTCCGCCCTGCGGACGCTGTTCCTGGCGGGCGAGCGCTGCGACCCCGACACCCTGGGCTGGGCCGGCCGGCACCTGGAGCGGCCCGTCATCGACCACTGGTGGCAGACGGAGAGCGGCTGGCCCATGGCCGCCAACTGCCTCGGGCTCGAACAGCTCCCGGTGAAGCCGGGGTCGGTGACCAAGCCCGTGCCCGGCTACGACATCCACGTGCTCGACCAGGAGGGCTACGACGTCCCCGTCGGGGAGACCGGAGCCATCTGCGTCCGGCTGCCGCTGCCACCGGGGTTCGCCCCGACGCTGTGGCGAGCGGACGACCGCTTTGAGGCAGCATACCTTTCGAGCTACCCGGGCTGGTACCTGACCGCCGACGCGGGCTACGTCGACGAGGACGGCTACCTCTTCGTGATGAGCCGCACCGACGACGTGATAAACGTGGCCGGACATCGCCTGTCGACGGGGCAGATCGAAGAGGTGCTGGCCAGCCACCCCGACGTGGCGGAATGCGCCGTCGTCGGGATAGCTGACGCCCTGAAGGGCCAGGTCCCCATCGGGTTCGCCGTCTTGAAGGCGGGGGTGACGCGCCCTCACGGCGCGATCGAAGCAGAGCTGGTGGCGCTCGTCCGCGAGCACGTCGGGCCGGTGGCGTCGTTCAAGTCGGCCAGGATCGTCCGGGCCCTCCCGAAGACGCGGTCGGGCAAGATCCTGCGTGCCACCATCCGAGCGATCGTCGACGGGGAGGGCTGGCAGGCTCCTCCCACCATCGAGGACGCCGCCGTCCTCGACGACTTCGAGGCCTTGGCGCCGGTGTCGCTCAGCTGACGAGGCGCCCACCCCGGCCCTCGGGAGCGACCAGAGCCGGGGCAGCCGGCGCCCGGCGCCCCGGCCACAAGAGACCTCCGGCCCTCTTCGTGCCCGGTGGCCCGCGTAACCTCCATCCGCGGAGGCCCTGTTCAAGGGGGGTTCGTGCACGTCGCAGCTACCGTCGAATCGGCGTCCAGGTCGATCGCCCTGCAGCCCACGACCAGTGACGTCCTGTCGACCGCCGTCGAAGCGGCCCGCCAGGTCCTCGGTGCCGACGCCGCCTTCGCCGCGGTGGGCGAAGGGCCGGAGACCTACCCCATGCGCTTCATGAGCGGCATCCGCGATCCCCGCTTCGCCGGTATCGTCGTGCGTTCCGCAGCCGGCCTCGGTGGCCAGGTACTGCTGTGCCGGCAGCCGCGCTGGACGGGCGACTACGCCCACGACCCGACGATCAGCCGCGACTTCGTCCATGTCGTGTCGGACGTGGAGGGGCTCGACGGGATGGGTTGCGTGCCCATCATCGGACCGATCGGCGTCGAAGCGCTCCTCTACGTCGGCTCGCGCCGGACCGACGCACCGGGTGACGTCGCCCTGGCCACGCTAGGCCGTGTGGCGAGCTACGCCGAGCTCGCCATCGAGAACCTCGGCGCCCGACGCCAGGAGCTCGAACTGCAACTGCTGCGGGAGCGCCAGCGCCTGGCCTGCGAGCTGCACGACTCCGTCGCCCAGATGCTCTTCAGCATCGGGGTGGCCGCCCACTACTCGCGGAGCAAGCAGGACCCCGCCGAGCTCCTCGCGACCATGCAGGAGATCGAGACGACCGCCGCCGCCGCCCGCCGGCAGCTACGTGAGACGTTGGAGCACCTCGGCCGGAGCGACGAGGGCATCGGCTTCGAAGCCCGGCTCGAGGGCGAGATACGCCTGTTCGAGCGCTGTTCCGGCTGCCGGGTGAGGACGATCCACCGCGGCGAGCGGCGCGCCCTGCCCCGGCCGGTGGAGACCCTGCTGCTCGACACCGTCGTCGAAGGGCTGCGCAATGCCACCAAGCACGACAGGGCGACGGTCGTGGTCGTATCCCTCGTCTACGAGACCGGGGCCGTGTCTCTTGTGCTCCAAAGCGACGGGCCGGCCGCCATCGAACCCGGACCGGACACCGAGCCGTGGCTGGGGGCTGGCTCCGGCTCAGGACTTTCCCTCCTCCACCAACGCGCCGACCAGCTTGGCGGGGCGCTCGAGCTACTCACCCAACGGGGGATGCGCGTGCTCAGGCTCGGGGTCCCCACCCTCGTCGTCACCGGCAGGCCGGAGTGAGGGCGCTCGTTCTCGACGACCACGCCGTCGCCCGCCGAGGGCTGCGGACGATCCTGCACGAGACCTTCGACATCGACGCTTGCGACGAGGCTGTCACGGGCGCCGAAGCGCTGGCGATCGCCGCCGGCCGGCATCCCGACCTCGTCCTCGTCGACCTGCGCGTCCCCGGTTCCATGCCCATCCACGAGCTCTGCCGGCAGCTGCGCGATCTACTGCCCGAGGCTCGGATCGTCATCGTGACGGCTTTCGACCGGGTCCCGGAGATCAAGGACGGCCTGGCCGCCGGCGCCGACGGCTGCCTGCTCAAGGACACAGCGGAGGTGGACCTGACCACCGCGTTGCGGGCCATTGTTGCCGGCGAGACCGTGATCGACCCGCGGATCGCTCAGCGAATCGCCAGTGAGTTGTTCGGCAGGCGTAACGCCAGCACCGGGGTGCACCTCACCGGTCGCGAGCGCGACGTGCTACAACTGCTGGCCGAGGGGTGCTCCAACCGGGCTATCTCCGACAAGCTCCAGCTGTCGGAAGCCACCGTCAAGGGCCATGTCAGCAGCCTGCTCGACAAGCTTCACGCCTCCTCACGACTCGAAGCCCTCGTTCGAGCCTCCGACGCCGGGCTCATCTGACTGATCTGACCTGGGCGGAGCCGAGCGATCGGCTCCACATCCGGCCTCCGGCTCATGCAATCTACTTCGTATGATAGGGCGGCGCGACGTCCACGTGATCGACGAAGTGACCTGGGAGGTCATGGCACGCCTGCCCCTCCCATGACCGTCGCCACCAAACCCCGACCAAGGAGGAGATCATGAGCGCCCATCCAGCCGAGCCGGTCCCGATCACCGTCGCGTACGGCGACGGCATAGGACCGGAGATCATGGACGCCACTCTCCGCATCATCATGGCCGGGGGCGCCGAGCTCGACGTCGAGACCATCCAGATCGGAGAGGCGGTCTACGCACAGGGCGAGACTGCCGGCATCGGCCCGGAAGCCTGGGAGTCCCTGCGGCGGACGAAGGTCTTCCTGAAGGCCCCCATCACCACGCCGCAGGGGGGAGGGTTCAAGAGCCTGAACGTCACTGTCCGCAAGGCACTCGGCTTGTTCGCCAACGTCAGGCCCTGCCCGTCGTACTCCCCGTTCGTCGCCACCAAGCATCCGGGCATGGACGTGATCATCATCCGCGAGAACGAGGAGGACCTCTACGGCGGGATCGAGCATCGCCAGAGCGAAGACGTCACCCAGTGCCTGAAGCTGATCACCCGACCGGGAACCGAGCGCGTGGTCCGCTACGCCTTCGAGCACGCGCGCCGCTACGGGCGCTCCAAGGTGACCTGCTTCACCAAGGACAACATCATGAAGATGACCGACGGGCTGTTTCACCGGGTCTTCGACGAGGTGGCTTCCGAGTACCCCGACATCGAGTCCGAGCACTGGATCGTCGACATCGGTGCCGCCAAGCTCGCAGACACCCCAGAGGCCTTCGACGTCGTCGTCCTGCCGAACCTCTACGGGGACATACTCTCCGACGTAGCAGCTCAGATCGCGGGCTCCGTCGGCCTGGCCGGAAGTGCCAACATCGGTGCCGAGATCGCCATGTTCGAGGCGATCCACGGTTCCGCGCCCCGCCGTGCCGGGCAGAACGTCGCCAACCCTTCTGGCCTGCTGCTCGGGGCGGTCCAGATGCTCGTCCACATCGGCCAGGGCGAGGCAGCTGCCCGGGTCCACAACGCGTGGCTTCGCACCATCGAGGACGGGGTGCACACCTACGACATCTACGACCCGGCCGTCTCCACTGCAAAGGTCGGAACCGCCGAGCTCGCCGACGCGGTCATCGCCCGGATGGGGGAGCTACCAAAGACCCTCGAGGCGGTCGGCTATCCGTCCGGCACCGGGCGGATAGCGGTGCAGGTTCGAGAAAGGCCACGTGCTCGCAAGGAGCTGGTGGGGATCGACGTCTTCATCGACTCGCTCGAGCCGGTCGACAAGATCGCCAAGGTTCTCGAGGCAAGTGCCGGGCCGGAGCTGGGGCTCGTCATGATCACCAACAGGGGCCAGAAGGTGTACCCGGGTGGTGTGCCCGAGACCTACTGCGTCGACCACTGGCGCTGCCGCTTCCAGGGCGAGGAGCCCGAGCAGCCTGTCGCCTACGAGCAGGTCCTCGCTCTGCTCGGCCGCTTGGCAGACGCAGGGTTGCCGTTCATCAAGACCGAAGGGCTGTTCAGCTTCGACGGCCAGCCTGGGTTCTCCCTCGGTCAAGGGCAATGACCACGATCCCCGGTTCGCGTCGACACAATCCTTCCCCGTCAGCGCCGCCGCTCAGGGCAGCCCGTTGAACGCCTCCTCCATGCGGCCGAGGCCGTCGTCGACCTCGGCCTCGGTGACCGACAGTGGCGGGGCGATGCGCAGCACGTTGCCATAGAGGCCGCCTTTCCCGACGAGCAGGCCCGCCCCCCGTGCGCCCTCGAGGACCGCCGACGCCGCCGCAGCGTCGGGCTCGGTGGTGCCCGGCCGGACCAGTTCTACGCCGATCATGAGCCCCTTGCCCCGGACCTCGCCGATGGTCTCGTGGGTCTTCGCGAGCCGTTCGAAGCCGTCCAGGAGCCTTTCGCCGGTGACCTTGGCGTTGCCCTGCAGGTCGTGGGCCTGTAGGTAGTCGAGGGTGGCGAGGGCGGCACGGGTCGCTATCGGGTTCCCGCCGAACGTCGAGATCGAGTTGGCTCCCACCGCCTCCATCAGCTCCGCCCGGGCGACGACACCGGCGATGCCGACCCCGTTGCCGAGCCCTTTCGCAAAGGTCATGGCGTCGGGCGTGAACCCGTGGGCCTGGATGCCCCAGAAGTGCTCGCCGGTCCGCCCCCAGCCACTCTGCACCTCGTCGGAGACGAAGTGGGCGCCGAGGGGCCGCAGCACCTCGGCGTAGGCTCCCAACATTCCCTCCGGCGGGATGGTGAACCCGCCGACGCCTTGGATCGGTTCGGCGATCATGCATGCCACGTCCCCGGAGGTAGTCGTGTCGAGCACCATCTTCAGGTCGGCGACGCAGGCGGCCGTGAAGGCCTCGTCGTCCAAGCCGGCGAACGGGGATCGGTACCGGTAGCCGCTCTGGACGTAGCTGACGACGAACGGGCTGTAGCCCGACGCCGACCAGCTCCTGATGCCGGTCACGCCCATGGCGGCGTACGACCGCCCGTGGTAGCTGCCCTTCAACGCGAGGACCTGGTTGCTGCGCCGCAGGCTCGTGGCGAAAAGGAGAGCGGCCTCGTTGGCTTCGCTGCCCGACGTCGTGAAGAACACCCGGGCATCGGGGATGCCGGACAACCTGGCGATGCGTTCGGCCAGCTCGATCTGCGACTCGATCAGGTACAGCGTCGAGGTGTGCAGGATCCGCCCGGCCTGATCGCGGATCGCCTCGACGACCTCGGGCACGTTGTGGCCGACCATCGTCGTGAGGATCCCGCCGAAGAAGTCCAGGTACCGCCGCCCCTCGGCGTCGTCCACCCAGCAGCCCTGCCCACCGACCAAGGCGATCGGGTGCTCGTAGTACAGAGCCAGCCAGTTGGGCATCACGGCCCGGTGGCGGGCCAGCAGTTGCTCGTGCGTAGTCATCGTCGTGCTCCTGTCCATTTCTGTCCCACAAACCTGTCTCTCACGACCCTGTACCTCACGCCACCTTTGGCCGGGCACGCTCGATCACCGCGCGGCAGTCGACGCCGCTCGGCAGCGTCCCCGGCGCCAACCCCTGGTCCCCACCGAGGCGCGACGCCGAGAAAGCGTCGGCGACGGCCGGATGGCCCCAGCGGACCAGCAGCGAGCCCTGCAACGCCAGGGCCATTCGCTCGACGAGCCGGCGGGCCCCCGCCTCCAGCATGCCCGGGTCGGCGGCGGCACTGCGGGTGGCGGCCGCCAGGTCCACCTTCAGGGCCTCGACGGCGGTGTCGTACCGCCGGTCGGCCCCGAGCCCGGCATCGAGCTCGGCGACGAAGGCGTCGAGGCTCAGCGGGCTGCGGGTGATGGCCCGCAGCACGTCGAGGCAGATGACGTTGCCGGCGCCCTCCCACAGGCCGTTGAGCGGGCTCTCCCGGAACAGCCGGGACATCACAGACTCCTCGACGTAGCCGTTGCCGCCGAGGCACTCGAGTGCCTCGGCGGCCAGCACCGGCGCCCGCTTGCAGACCCAGTACTTGGCGACAGCGGTCGCGAGCCGGGCGAAGCCGGCCTCGCCCCGGTCGTAGGCGCCGGCAAGGCGGAGCATCGTGAGGGTCGCCGCCTCCGACTCGACGGCGAGGTCGGCCAGGACCGCCCGCATCAGCGGCTGGTCCGCCAGCACCCGGCCGAACGCCTCCCGGTACGCGGCATGGTGCGTCGCCTGGGCGACCGCCTGGCGCATCAGAGCGGCGGTGCCGGTGACGCAGTCGAGGCGGGTGTGGTTGACCATCGTGACGATCGTCGCCACGCCCCGCCCCTCCTCCCCCACCAGCTCCGCCCAGGCCCCTTCCAACTCGAGCTCCGCCGACGCGTTGGAGTGGTTGCCCAGCTTGTCCTTCAACCGCTGGAACGCCAGCGAGTTGGGCCCGCCATCGGGGCCGAAGCGCGGGACGAGGAAGCACGACAGACCGGCGGGCGCCTGGGCCAGCATGAGCCAGAGGTCGGAGTTGGGCGCCGAACAGAACCACTTGTGCCCGGTCAGCCGCCACCCCTCCCCGTCCGCCACCGCCGTAGTGGTGTTGGCCCGTACGTCCGAGCCGCCCTGCTTCTCGGTCATGCCCATGCCGGCCAGGCACCCCGCCTTCGCCGGCGCCGGGCGGAAGCTCGGGTCGTACTGCCGGCTCGAGAGGCGCGGCCCCCACGCTTCGAGCTGCCTCGGCGCGGCGCGCAACGCCGGGTAGACGGCGTAGGTCATGGAGATCGGGCAGCCGTGGCCGGCGTCGACCTGGCTCCACACGCCGAAAGCGGCCGCCCTCGCCACATGGGCTCCCGCGGTCCCCTGCGCCCAGGCCGCGCCATGGAGTCCCCGTTCGACGGCGACCTCCATCAACCGGTGGTAGCTCGGGTGGTAGTCGACCCGGTCGAGGCGGTGCCCGAAGCGGTCGTGGGTCCGCAGCACGGGGCGGTTGGCGTTGGCCTCGAAACCCCAGGTGATCGCCTCCTCCGAGCCGGCGAGCCGGCCGAGCTCGCTCAGCTCGTCGCTCGCCCACCCAGCGCCTTCCCGGGCCACGCCCTCCACCAGCGCCTCGTCAGCGCCGAAGACATCGTAGCCCTCCAACGGAGGTGGCTGGTTGAGAACGTCGTGGGTTCGCATCGGTCCCGATCCTAGGTTTACCGGCCTGCGACCCAACATCCCGAGCGCTTCGCGACTCTGACGAGGCGCTCGCCCGCTGCATGCTGCACTGGCGGCGGGTGCGCTGCATGGACCCCCCCGACGGCTGGGCGTACCGGGTGGCGCTCAACGAGCTGCGCAGGACGCGGCGCCGGCGAGCCCCGTCCGGCTCACCGGGCGGCACGGACCGGCGAACCCTGGCTACTACGGCTACATCGACTGGCGCGACGAGCTCGCCTGGCACGCCTGACCCCGGGCGGCGTCACACGCTGATGGCACCCTCGCGCCCATGCAACCCCAGGGCCGCCAGCAGCTCAACGCACACCTGGCGTGCCACCACGGCGTGGTCACCGCCGAGGAGGCCCGCCGACTCGGCCTGACCGACGGCCAGATCCAGTACCGCCTGCGGACCGGCGAGTGGAGCGCGGTCCACCGCGGCGTCTACTCCGCCGGAGGCCTGAAGCTGAGCCCGGAAGGCGCCATCAGCGCCGCCTGCTCCGCCGTCGGTCCTTCTGCCGTCGCCTCCCACCGCTCGGCGGCCTGGCTCTGGGGCCTGCTCGAGACCCCGCCGGCGGTCCCGACGGTCACCGTTCCGGCCACGGTGCGCCGGCGGATCAGCGGCATCGTCACCTACCGCTCCGGCCAGCGACCGCCCACCACCCATCGCGGCGAGATCCCGGCCACGACGGCCCTGCGCACGATCCTCGACCTGGCTGCCGTCGCCTCCGACGGGGAGCTGGACCACGCTGTCGACGTCGCCCTCGCGCGTCGCTACGTCCGCATCGACCAGCTGCAGCGACTGGCGTCGCCGCGCCGGGGCTCACGGCGCCCTGGTGCGGTCGCGCTCAGGCGAGCGCTGCGCCGGCGCGGCTTCCTCGGCGCGCCCACCCCGTCAGCCCTGGAGAGCCAGACCTCACGGCTCCTACGCCGCTGGAAGGTCGAGCCGCTCGCCACAGAGGTCCCCGTCCTCGGGAACCGCTACCGGGCCGACTACAAGCTGGCGCCCGACGTGCTCCTGGAGGTGGACGGGTACGCGTACCACTCGTCACCGGAGGCCAAGGCAGCGGACAGCCGGCGGCGCAACGCCCTGCGCGCCGCCGGCTACAAGATCATCGAGGCCGATTGGATCACCGTCGTCCACCGCCCCGAACAGCTCCGAGCCGAGATCGAGCGGGTGCTCGGCCGGCGCCTGCCCGGCGGCCGCGCTGCTGCGCCGGGCCGGCGCCGGCGGCCACCCCCGATCGTCACGAGCCGTTGTTTGGGCAGTTCACCGCGATAATCGCGGACAACTGCCCAAACAACGCGTGCGAGGACCGCCACCTGCCGGGTTTGCCGGTTCTTCCGGCGGTCGGGGCCGGCGGGCGGCGGTCGGGGCCGGCGGCGGCTATGCCACCCGGAGCGGCAGGACCCGGGGTCCCCGGATCTGGCCGGCGGACCAGACGACGCCGGCGGGATCGGCGAGCTCGAAGTCGGGGTAACGGGTCAACCACTCCTCGAGGGCGACCCGGAGCTCCATGCGGGCGAGGTTCGATCCGAGACAGCGGTGGATGCCGAGCCCGAACGCGGCGTGGCGGTTGACCGCCCGGTCGAGCACCACCTTGTCGGCGTCGGGGAAGGCGGCTGGGTCCCGGTTGGCCGCGGGGAACGGCAGGAGCAGCCAGTCGCCCTCCCTCAGCTGCCTGCCGCCGAGCTCGACGTCCTTGGCGACGAGGCGGGCCATGGTGACGGGGGCGTAGGCACGGAGGAGCTCCTCAACGGCCGTGCCGAGAAGTCCCGCCTCTCCGGTGCCGGGGCTGCCCCTTGCCGCCACGGCGGCGGCCAGCCGGTGCCTGTCCCCGGGCCGGGTCGCCAGGTGCCAGAGGGAGGCCCCCACCGCCGACCACGTCGTGTCGATGCCAGCGATGAGCAGGAGGACCATAGTGCCCCGGACGTGGTCGGGGTGCAGCTTGCGGCCGTCGAGCTCGGCGCCGAGGAGGAAGCCGGTGAGGTCGTCGCTGGGGGAGGCGAGGTGTTCGGCGATGCGCTCGTCCATGTAGCGCTCCATCGTCGCCTCCCCCACCCGCGCCTCCCGCTGCTCGGCCGACTCGCCGACGTCCTCGAGGGTGCCGCTGATGAACGAGCGGAACACGTCGGCGTCGGCTTCGGGGAAGCCCAGCATGCGCACGATCACGCGTAGCGGGATGTGGCGGGCGAAGTCGACAGAGCCGTCGACGACGGCGGCGCCGCCCACGGCGTCGAGCAGCTCCCGGCACAGCTGCCGGGTGTAGGCCTCGTAGCCGGCGACGGCCTTGGGCGAGAAGGCGGGGAGCAGCATCCGGCGGGCCAGGGCGTGGAAGGGCGGATCGGAGGTGATCGGTGGGGCCAGCCCGATCGGAGCCGGCAGGTCGTCCGGCCCGGGGCGCAGCTCGCTCACGACGACGCTGCGGGAGGTGAAGTGCTCGGTGTCGTAGGCGACGGCGACCACGTCGTCGTGGCGGACTGGCAGCCACGCCCCGCCGTAGCGGTCGGTGTGGGCGACCGGGCAGCGACGGCGCAGGTCATCCCAGATGCTGTAGGGATCGGCGACCCAGCGGTCGTCGGTGTGGTCGAAGTCAGTGGCGAAGTCCTCCACCGGCGGTCGCTTCCCGCTCATCGGCACGCTCCCCTCGGGCGAACGCCGTCATCCTGCCATGCCCGCCCCCGCGTCGGGTCTCAGTTGAGCAACAGGTCCGGCGGGTATGCGGCGACGATGGCGAGCCTCCCGCCCTGGCGGCGCAGCACCCGGTGCCAGAGGTCTCCCGGCTCGGTGTTGAAAGGGTCGTCCCGGACGGCGTCCAGCGCCCACCACGCGCCGGCGACCAGCTCCGACTCCAGCTGGCCCCCACCCCAGCCGGCGTAGCCGGCGAAGATCCGCAGGTCCGTGACGGTGTCGTCGAGGCGGTCGGCGTCGGTGTCGAGGTCCAAGGTGCCGAGGTCGCCTTCGACAGCGCGCCACACGTCGTCGCCGGCCCTGGCCTCGAGGGCGGCGGGGGCGGGGACACGGGCCAGGCAGATCACCGAGTCGCGGCCAACCGGGCCCCCGACGAACATGCGCGCCGGCGGCGCCGCCCGCTCAGCCCACTGGGGCAACGCCTCTTCCACCGTCGTGGCGCTCGGCCGGTTGAGGACCACGCCGAGGGCGCCGTCGTCGCCGTGGACCAAGACGAGCACCACGGTCCGATCGAAGTTGGGGTCGGTGAGGCGGGGGTTGGCCACCAGCAGCTTCCCGGTGAATGTCCCCTCCGTCATGGCTTGGTTCTACCCACGGCGGGGGCCGCGGCGACCGCCCGCCCGGCGCCACCGCGTAGGTTCTCCCCATGCGCGCCGTGACGGTGATCCCGCTCCAGCAGGGCTCGGTGGATCTCACCGAGCTGGCCGAACCCCCCGACTCCGACGGCCCGGTCCTCGTCGCCACCCGGGCCGTCGGCGTGTGCGGGACGGACCTCGAGATCATCGACGGCGACTACGGCTGGGCCCCGCCGGGCGAGCAACGCCTCGCCATCGGCCACGAGTCCCTCGGCGAGGTGCTCGAGGCACCCGAGCGCTGCGGATTCGCCAAGGGGGACCTGGTCGTCGCCATCGTCCGCCGGCCCGACCCCCAGCCCTGCCCCAACTGCGCCGCCGGCGAGTGGGACATGTGCCGCAACGGGCAGTACACGGAATGGGGCATCAAGGAGCACCACGGCTACGCCCGGGAACGCTACCGCATCACCCCCGACTTCCTCGTGAAGGTCGATCCGGGCCTGGGCGACCTGGGGGTCCTGCTCGAGCCGACGACCGTGGTCGCCAAGGCGTGGGACCACATCGAGCGCATAGGCCGGCGGGCGGTGTGGCAGCCCCGCACCGTGCTCGTCACCGGTGCCGGGCCGATCGGGCTGCTCGCCGCGCTGCTCGGTCGCCAACGCGACCTGGAGGTGCACGTGCTCGACCAGGTCACCGACGGCCTCAAACCGGATCTGGTGGCCGAGCTGGGTGCGACCTACCACCACGGCAGCGTGCAGGACGCCGGCGTGCGGGCCGACGTCGTCATCGAGTGCACCGGCGTCGGCCAGCTCATCTTCGACGTGATGGAGACGACCTCGACCGACGCCGTCGTGTGCCTGACTGGGGTGTCGTCGAGCCGGACGGTCTCCATCGACGCCGGCTCGCTCAACCGCCAGCTGGTGCTCGGCAACGACGTGGTCTTCGGCTCGGTCAACGCCAACCGCCGCCACTACGAGGCGGGCGCCGACGCCCTCGCCCGTGCCGAGCGCACATGGCTGGGCAAGCTGATCACGCGCACGGTCCCGCTGTCGTCGTGGAAGGACGCGTACGCCCGCCAGCCGGGCGACGTGAAGACGGTTCTCTCCTTCTCGCGGTGAGCCGCCCCGGTCCGGTCAGCCCCGGTCGAGGGCGGCGCGCAGGTCGGCGACGCGGTCGCCGACCTCTGCGACGCCGGCACCGTCGAGCACCGCTCTCATGAGGGCAGAGGCGACGACGACCCCGTCGGCCTCCGAGGCCGCCTCGACCGCCTGGTCCGGCGTCGAGATCCCGAACCCCATCACGACGGGCTTGTCGGTGTGGGCCCCGAGCCGCTTGGCCAGCACGCCCGCCGAGCGGGCCAGGCTGGCCCGCTCGCCGGTCACACCCATGAGGTTGACGCCGTAGACGAAGCCGTGGGAGCGCTCGCAGAGCAGCGCCAGCCGGTCGTCGGGCGTCACCGGGGCAGCGAGCAGGACGGTCGCCACGCCGGCAACCCCGGCGGCTTGCTCCCACGGCCCGGACTCCTCGAGGGGCAGGTCGGGGACGATCGCCCCCGTGACGCCGGCGGCCGACAGGCGGGCCGCGAACCGTTGGAGCCCGCCCCGGAAGACGAGGTTGGCGTAGGTCATGGCGACGAGCGGGACGGGCTGCTCCCGCCGGGCGATGGCGGTGAGGATCGTCTCGGGTGTCGTACCCCGCTCCAGTGCCCGCACGGAGGCCTCCTGGATGGTCGGGCCGTCCATCATCGGGTCCGAGAACGGCAGCCCGATCTCGACGGCATCCGCCCCCGCCTCCACCATCACCTGCAGGTAGTCGACCCAGTCGGCGGTCAACCCTCCGGTCATGTAGGTGACGAGCAGCTTGACGCCGGCGTCGCGCCGGGCCCGCAGGGCGGGCTCCAGGGAGACTCCGCTCACCCGAGGAGCCTCATCACCTGCTCGGCGTCCTTGTCGCCCCGCCCCGACAGGGTGACGAGCACGGTGGAGCCAGGGCCGACCTCGCCCGAGCGGGCCGCCCGCACGAGCCACGCCAGGGCGTGGGCAGGCTCGAGGGCGGGGATGATCCCCTCCGTCCGGGAGAGCAGCTGCAGGGCCTCGAGCACTTCGTCGTCGCCCGCCGACTCGTAGCGGGCCCGGCCGGTGGTGGCGAGGAAGGCGTGCTCGGGTCCGATGCCGGGGTAGTCGAGCCCGGCGGAGATCGACTCGGCCTCGAGGATCTGACCATCCTCGTCCTGCAGCAGCAGCGAGCGCATCCCGTGGAGGACGCCGGGGACACCCCGGGCGACCGCCGCCCCACCGGCGGCTTCGACGCCGACGAGGGCGGCGCCGGTGTCGACGAAGCCGGCGAAGGTCCCCGCCGCGTTGGACCCCCCGCCCACGCACGCCACGACCAGGTCTGGGTCGGTGCCGAGCAGCGCGCGGCACTGCTCGGCCGCCTCGTCGCCGACGACGCGCTGGAGCTCCCGCACCATCCAGGGGAAGGGGTGCGGGCCCATCACCGAACCCAGGCAGTAGTGGGTGGTGTCGACCTCGGCCACCCAGGCCCGCATCGCCTCGTTGACGGCGTCCTTGAGCGTCCGGCTGCCGGTGCGGACCGGAACCACCTCGGCGCCGAGGAGCCGCATGCGGAAGACGTTGAGCTCCTGGCGCTGGGTGTCGACCTCGCCCATATAGACGACGCAGTCCAAGCCGAGCAGGGCGGCGGCCGTCGCGGCAGCTACCCCGTGCTGGCCGGCTCCCGTCTCGGCGATCAGCCGCTTCTTGCCCATCTCCAGGGTGAGCAAGCCCTGCCCGAGCACGTTGTTGATCTTGTGGGAACCGGTGTGGGTCAGGTCCTCCCGCTTCAACAGCACCCGCACGCCGAGGACCTCCGACAGCCGCCGGCACTCGGTGACCGGCGTCGGCCGGCCGGCGTAGTCACGCAGCAGGTCCCGGTAGGTGCCGACGAACGCCGGGTCGGCCCATGCCACGCGGAACGCCGCCTCCACTTCGGCGCACGCCGGCACGAGGGCCTCCGGCACGAACCGGCCTCCGTAGTCCCCGAACCGTCCGGACGCCGACGGCTCCGCCATCGTCACCCGTCCGCCTCCCAGTCGTACGGCCCGTCGTCGGGATCGGCGGCGTCCTCGGCCGGCTCGGGGGCGGCGGTCTTGGCGGCGGCGATGAAGGCCCGCAGCTTCACCGGGTCCTTCACGCCCGGTGAGCGCTCGACGCCAGACGCGACGTCGACACCCCAGCAGCGGGTCCGGACGATGGCGCCCGCCACGTTGTCAGGCGTGAGACCGCCCGCCAACATGAACCGACGCCCGCTCGGCACCTCGGCGGCCAGCGCCCAGTCGAACACCCGACCGGACCCGGGGCTCGGGGCGTCGAGCAGGACGACGTCGGCTCCGTAGTCGGCGGCTCTGGCCACGCGCCGGTCGCCGGCCGCGAACGCCTTGATCACGAATGGCATCCGCTCCCTGATCCAGCGGGTCTGCTCGGGGGTCTCCCCGCCGTGCAGCTGCACGCCGCGCATCCCCGCCCGCAGCGCCACCTCGACGACGCGCTTGGGGTGCTCGTCGCGGAAGACACCGACCGCGATCACCTCATCGGTCGGCAAGCGCTTGGCGATGTCGGCAGCGACCTGCGGCGCGACCTGGCGGGGCGAGGGCGCGAACACGAACCCCACCATGTCGGCACCGAGGGCGACTGACAGCAGGGCGTCGTCCTCGTTGGTGATGCCCTCGATCTTGACGATCACGGGGGGTTCCCGGCCCGGCTGAGGGCGGCGACGGCCGCTGCCCGGTCGGGCGCTGTCACGAGGGACTCCCCGACGAGGACGGCGTCGAAGCCGGCGTCGGCGAGCCGGGCGACGTCGGCGGGTCCGCCGACCCCGGACTCGGCGACGATGACCACGCCGTCGGGAAGCACCTTGGCGACCCGCTCCGCCCGGTCGGTGTCCACCTCGAAGGTCACCAGGTCGCGCTGGTTGACCCCGATGAGCGTGGCGCCGGCCGCGACGGCGGTCTCCGCCTCGGCCTCGTCGTGGACCTCGACGAGAGCGTCGATCCCCACCCGGGCGGCGAGGGCCTGCAGCTCGGC
>JAKAQB010000180.1 GCA_021811865.1 Actinomycetes bacterium
AATCGGAACCGTGCCCTTGGACTTGCCCCCGGACCATCGGCTCGGGCTGCCGCCTGAGTCCTCGAGCGACCTGCGAGGAATCGCTGGCTGACTGGGGGTTGACAAACGGTGTCTCACAGCGGCACGTTGCCATGCTTGCGCTTGGGGAGCTCCTCACGCTTGGACCGCAGGAGGTCGAGGCTGGCGGCCAGCACCCGCCGGGTGTCGGCCGGGTCGATGACGTCGTCGACGTAGCCACGCTCGGCGGCCAGGTAGGGGTTGGCGAAGCGTTCGGTATACTCGTCGACGAGCTGCGCCCGGCGCGCCACGGGGTCGGGCGACTCGGCCAGCTCACGGCGGTAGACGATGTCGACGGCGCCCTGGGGGCCCATCACGGCCAGCTCGGCGGACGGCCACGCGTAGGCCAGGTCGGCGCCGATGCCCTTGGAGTTCATGACCACGTAGGCGCCGCCATAGGCCTTCCGGGTGATCACCTGGATGCGCGGCACCGTCGACTCGCAGTAGGCGTAGAGCAGCTTGGCGCCGTGGCGGATGATGCCGCCGTACTCCTGGTCCGTGCCGGGCATGAAGCCGGGCACGTCCACGAAGGTGACGAGGGGGATGTTGAAGCTGTCGCAGGTGCGCACGAAGCGGGCGCCCTTCTCCGAGCTGTCGATGTCGAGCACGCCGGCGAGGACCTGCGGCTGGTTGCCGACCAAGCCGACCACGTGGCCGTCGATGCGCCCGAAGCCGCACACGAGGTTCATCGCCCACCGCCCGTGGTACTCGACGAAGTCGCCGTCGTCGAGGACGGCGGTGATCACCTTGACCATGTCGTAGGGCTGGTTGGGGCTGGCGGGGATCAGCTCGCGCAGCTCCGGGCACGGCCGGCCGGCGTCGTCGCCCGCCACGACCCGTGGCGGTTCCTCCAGGTTGTTGGACGGCAGGAAGCCCAGCAGGTAGCGGACGTCGTCGAGGCAGGACTTCTCGTCGGCGGACACGAAGGCGGCCACGCCCGACTTGGTGGCGTGGGTGACCGCCCCGCCGAGCTCCTCGAGGGTCACCTCCTCACCCGTCACGGTCTTCACGACGTCCGGCCCGGTGATGAACATCTGGGACGTGCCGTTGACCATGAAGATGAAGTCGGTCATGGCGGGGCTGTACACCGCCCCGCCGGCGCAGGAGCCCATGATCACGCTGATCTGGGGGATCACACCCGATGCGTCGACGTTGCGCTTGAAGATCCCGCCGAAGTAGTGGAGGCCGACGACGCCCTCCTGCACCCGCGCCCCGCCGCCGTCGTTGATGCCGATCATCGGCACCCCCAGGGACACGGCGAGGTCCATCACCTTGTGCACCTTCTCGCCGAACACCTCCCCGAGCGACCCGCCGTTGACGGTGAAGTCCTGGCTGAACACGCACACCTTGCGGCCGTCGACCGTTCCGAAGCCGGTGATGACCCCGTCGGTGTACGGCCGCCTGTGGTCGGCCAGCCCGGGCGCCCGGGTGCGCGCCAGCATGTCCAGCTCCTGGAACGACCCGGCGTCGAGGAGGTAGTCGAGCCGCTCACGGGCGGTCATCTTCCCCTTGGAGTGCTGGCGTTCGACGGCGTGGCGCGCCCCGGCGTGCAGGGCCTGCTCCTTGCGGCGGGCGAGGTCGTCGAGGCGTTCGGCCATGGGGTGCTGCGGCATCGCCCCGGAGGCTACCTAGCCTGCCGGCGTGCCTGTCGAGCCGCCCCCGACGCCGTGGCGGTTCCCGTCCGGGGCCGGCGAGATCATCGCCGCCGCCGGCGACCGTGAGCTGGTCGCCGTGGGCGCCGACCTCGAGCCGGGCACGCTCCTGGCCGCCTACCGGGCGGGGATGTTCCCGATGCCGGTGGCCCGGGGGCGGATGGGCTGGTGGTCGCCCGAGCCGCGCGGGATCATCCCGCTCGACGGGCTGCGGGTGAGCCGGTCGCTGCGGCGGTCGGTGGCCCGCTACGAGCTGCGGGTCGACACCGCCTTCGGCGAGGTGATCGCCGCCTGCGCCGACCGCCGGCGGGCGGGGGCGTGGATCGACGGCGCCGTGCTCGCCGCCTACACGCGCCTCCACGAGCTCGGGTGGGTGCACAGCGTCGAGGCGTGGGACGCCGGCGGCCTCGCCGGCGGGCTGTACGGCGTCGCCGTCGGCGGGCTGTTCGCCGGCGAGTCGATGTTCCACCACCGCACCGACGCCTCCAAGGTGGCGCTGGTCGGGCTGGTGGAACGGCTGCACCGCGGGGGCGGCCTGCTGCTCGACGTGCAGTGGGCGACCGACCACCTCCGCAGCCTCGGGGCGGTCGAGCGCCCCCGCGCCGAGTACCACCGGCTGCTCGCCGAGGCCATGCACCGGCCCCAGTTGCGGCTCTAGCGCGACGAGGCGAGCCGCTCCACGCGCGGCAGGAGGTTGGCGGCGTCGATGCGCTCGCACAAGGCGGCGAAACCGGGCTCGGGCCCGCTCCAGCGCAGGTCGTCCACCCCCGGTAGCAGGTCCCGCTCGATGCGGAGGGTGGCGAGCAGCTTGAAGAGCATGGCGTCGTCGTGGCGGGCGACGAGGGTCGCCGCCAGCGCCGGCGAGCCACGCACCCCCACCTCCCAGCGGCGGGCGTCTGGCGGGATCGCCTCGATGGTGCCCCAGCGGGCGAGCGCCGCCGCCGACGACCTGGGGCCCCACCCCGGCAGCCCGGGGAAGCCGTCGGCGCCGTCGCCGACGAGGGCGAGGTAGTCGGGGATCGACGCAGGCGGCACCCCGAACTTGGCCAGCACGGCCTCCTCGTCGAGCACCTGCCTCCTGCGCCGGTCGACCTGCACGACCCGCCCGCCCACCACGCACTGGCCGAGGTCCTTGTCAGGGGTGAGGATCGCCACCCGCTCGACGTCAGGGTCGTCGGCCGCCACGGCCGCCAGCGAGGCGAGGGCATCGTCGGCCTCAAGCTCCACCATCGCCCACACCGGCACCCCCATCTCCTGCAGGGCGTCCTCGAGCGGACCGGCCTGCGACCACAGCACCGGGTCGACGCCGGCGCCGGTCTTGTACCCGGGCCACAGCTCGTTGCGGAACGACTCGATCACGTGGTCGGTGGCCACCCCGACGTGGGTGGCGCCCTCCTCCAGCAGGGCGAGCACCGAGCCCAGCACACCGCGAAGCGCGGCCACCTCGACACCGTTGGTGGCCTTGTGGGACGGGACCCCGAAGAAGTGCCGGAACAGCTCGTAGGTCCCGTCGACGAGATGCACGCTGCGCATCGCGGCACCACGATAGACGCCGCAAGTCCACGGCAGAGAGGGCAAAGATTGAAGCCCCCACCCACGACTGGCCGGCGAGTCTCGCCACCCTTCACGGCGAGCCGGCCGGCGACGCCGAGGCCCACCACCTCGTGGCGGTTCCACGAGCTGCGCGGTCCCACCCTTCGTGCTCTCGCCTTCGGCCCTGACCAGTTGGCGAGCGACGGCTTACGCGACGAAGCCGCCCGCACCGCTCGTGCAACTCCCCCATGACCACAGGCCGAATCGCCACGACTACCATCTCGCCGTGCGCGAGGCGCCTGCTTGCTCTGAGAGACCGCGACGTCGGATGAGCCGGCACGGCCCGGTCGTCGGCCTCCGGGGGGCGTTCGGTGACCAGCACCATGTTGGGGATGACCTGGGACTTCGCTGTGGCGATGGCACGCCGCTCGGCC
>JAKAQB010000181.1 GCA_021811865.1 Actinomycetes bacterium
CGATCTGAGCTGGCTCCTCAGCTGGGGCCGACGGAGGGAGGGGCCGATGTCCGTGACGACCGCGCAACTGGATGGGGACGGTGGGTTTCACCGGCTCGAGGGGCGCCGTCTGGGCAGGGGCCAGCGCAAGTTGCTGCTCCTATCGATCAGCGGCGTCTTCCTCGACGGCTACGACATCACGATCATTTCCCTCGGCCTACTCCAGCTCAAGGGCCAGTTCCACATGGGTACCTTCCAGGTAGGCTTCGTGGCGTCGGCGATCCTGATCGGCAACTTTGTCGGTGCCGTCGTCTTCGGCCGCATATCCGACCGGGTCGGCCGGCGGATGATGTTCATCATCGACGTCGTCTTCTTCATCGTCTTCGCCCTCATCTCCGCCATCACCCGCAACTACATCGAGCTCGGAGTGGTCAGGTTCCTGCTCGGGGTCGGGATCGGCGGCGACTACGCGCTGGCGTCGCCGATCATCGCCGAGGCAATGCCGAGCAAGAGCCGGGGACGGCTGCTCACCCTCAATTGGGGCCTCGCCTGGCTGTCAGGTGAGCTGGTGTCGTTCGCCGTCGGGTTCGTGCTGCTCAACACCACCGGAGCCGACGCGTGGCGGTGGATGCTGGCGAGCGGCGCCATCCCTGCCGTCGTCGTGCTGGTAGCTCGGCGCTCGATGACTGAATCGCCCCGCTGGCTCGCCTCCCAGGGCCGCCACGCCGAGGCGTATGCCGCCATCGACAAGCTCCGCGACCAGACAAGCCAGGCCGGCCGACCGGACGAGACGGGCCAACCCCTGCCACGCGACGCTGCGGCCGCCGTCACCGTGGGCGCACCCGTCGTGGCGGCTGCCAAGCAGCACGGCGGTCAAGGCGCGTACAGCGCGCGGACCGCCGGGCACCGCCCGTGGCACGAGCTCTTCGGCCCCTACAAGCGCAACACCACCTACGGGCTCTTGAACTACGTGTTCGAAGGTGCCCCGTTCTACGCGCTATCAGTGTTCCTACCGACCATCCTAAAGAGCGTCGGCTACTCGAAGACGGACTCCGGTGATGCCCTCGGCAACCTCCTGATGCAGCTCGCCGGCCTGCTCGGCATCGCCCTCATCTTTCTCATGGTGGACAGACAGGGTCGCAAGTTCGTGAACTACCTGGGGTACGCCGGGGTGTGCGCCGCGCTAGTAACGTACGTGCTCGTCTACCCCCCGGCGGTCCCGCTCTTGCTGGCTCTCTTCGCCCTCGTGCAGCTGGCGGTGTGGCTGGGCCCGGCGTCGACGGACAACCTCCTCCTCGGTGAGCTGTGGCCGACGAGGATCCGCGGCACGGGTGCCGGCATCTGTGCCGGTGCCGGTCGGCTCAGCGCTGTGGCGGGGACGCTCCTGCTCCCTGTGATGATCGGCCACTGGGGAGTGCAGATGGCGATGGTGCCGCTGATCGTCATGTCGTTCCTCGGCATCGTCAACACCGCTGTGTTCGGCATCGAGACAAAGGGGAAGTCCCTAGAGCAGCTTTGGGGAGGCGGACCCGCCGCTGCCGGCCACCTCGCCCCCTCCCCCGATGTGTTGGCGGTCGAGGCCTCGGCACCCGTGCAGACGACTTGACCAGCCACACGGGCCGAGGAGCGGTCACAGTGGACAAGGGGCGGCACCGAACGAAAGACCGCCCAGCGAGACAGGGGAAGCACAGAGCAGATGTTGAGGACCGAGACCGTGTTCACGTGGGCCGCTCCGCCGATCAAGTTCGGGGTCGGGGCGATCGCCGAGCTGGGGTGGGATGTCGCACAGTACGGCGTGCGGCGTGCGTTGTTGCTAACCGACCCGGGGGTGGCGGCGACGGGCTTGGCCGACGAGGTCGCGGCGATCCTGCGCGCGGCAGGCATCGGCTGTGACGTGTTCGACGAGGTGGCGGTCGAGCCGACGGACGACAGCATCGACAAGGCGGCGGCTTTCGCGCGGGGCGGGACGTGGGACGGGCTGGTGGCGCTCGGCGGGGGGTCGGCTATCGACACCGCCAAGGCAGTGAACCTCCTGGTTACCCAGGATGGAACGTTAATGGACTTCGTCGCCCCGCCGATCGGCAGGGGGCGGGTCCCCGACAGGCCGCTGCTGCCGCTGATCGCTGTGCCGACGACGGCAGGGACGGGGTCCGAGGCGACGACGATCTGTGTCGTGGACCTGCTCAGCATGCGACTGAAGGCGGGGATCAGCACGGCGCGGCTGCGTCCGGTGATGGCGGTGGTCGACCCGGCCACCACGCTGTCGCTGCCATCGGAGGTGACCGCGGCATGCGGCATCGATGTGCTGAGCCACGCGCTCGAGAGCTACACCGCCAAGTCGTTCGACGCCCGTCCGGCCTTCGAGTCCCCGGCGAAGCGCGCCGCGTTCTGTGGGTCGAACCCGATCAGCGACCGGTGGTGCGAGGAGGCGATCCGGCTGGTGGGGGAGCACCTTCGGTCAGCAGTGGTCAACGGGACGGACCTGGCGGCCCGCGGCGGGATGATGCTGGCGTCGACGTACGCAGGCATCGGGTTTGGGAATGCCGGCACGCACCTGCCGCACGCCAACGCATATCCGGTGGCGGGCCAGGTCCGTTCGTACCGCGCGGCGGGATACCCTGAGATGCCCATGGTGCCGCACGGGCAGGCGGTCGCTTCCACGGCCATGGCCTCGTTCCGCTTCACGTTCCCGGCCTGTCGCGAGCGCCACCTTCGCGCCGCATCGTTGCTGCAGGGCAGACCCGTCGATGTCGAAATGGGTTCCGAGGCACTGCCTTCCGCTCTGGGCGAGCTTTTCGCCGACATCGGCGTGCCCGCCGGGATCGGCACCTTCGGGTTCGGCAACGACGACATCCCTGCCCTGGCGGCCGGCACCATGAAACAGCAGCGCCAACTGTCCGTCGTCCCCCGCCCCGTCGACGAGTCGGCTGTCCGCAGCATCTTCGAGCAGTCCCTGCGCGGCCGCTGACGGTGCCTGAAGACCGAGCAAGGCAGGTGCTACCGCTGGCGGCTGAGCGGTGGGCTGACGGACGCTCCGACCTGCTGCAGGACGAGCTCACCGCCGTCGTGGGTTCGTCCCATGTGCTGGTTGACCCCGCGCTCCGCGCCCAGTACGAGGTCGACTGGACGGGGAGGTGGGGCGGCCCGGCGCGCCTCGTAGTCAGGCCGGGCACGCCGACCGAGGCGGCGGCCGTCATCAGGACCTGCGCGCGCCACGGGACGCCAATCGTCGTGCAAGGGGGCAACACCGGGCTGGTCGGCGGTGGGGTGCCTCCCGCAGGCGGGGAGGCCGACGCCACGGCCGTCCTCCTGAGCCTGCGCCGCCTCGACCGCGTCGGCGAGGTGGACGCCGCGGCCGCACAGGTGACGGTCGGCGCGGGAGTGACCCTCGATCGCGTGCACGCCGCGGCTGCCGGTGCTGGGCTCGCATTCGGGGTCGACCTCGCGGCCCGCGCCAGCGCCACCGTCGGCGGCATGGTGGCCACCAACGCCGGCGGAATCCACGTCCTGCGTTACGGGCCAATGCGTTCCCAGCTGGTCGGGGCCGAGCTGGTGCTCGCCGACGGCACATTGGTGTCGCGCATGGGCGGCCTGGTGAAGGACAACTGCGGCTACGACCTCGTGGGACTGATGTGCGGCAGCGAGGGGACGCTGGGCATCCTCACGCAGGTCCGCCTCCGCCTAG
>JAKAQB010000182.1 GCA_021811865.1 Actinomycetes bacterium
ATCTGGTCCCAGTCGTTCGCTCCGGTCGTGATCCGGACCGGCCTGGTACCGGCGCTCGGCACGATGAGCTTCACGTCGCCGTCGACCATCTCGATCCGGCCGACGACGGTCCGATCCGCGAGCTGGAGCTCGACCCGTTCGCCTGCCCTCAGGTGCAGCCATAGTAATGGTGGTTATGTGAGCATCCCACCGTAACGGTCATAGACATGACTAGGTCATCCTCCAGCATTGAGCTGGTTTGAGGGATGACAGCTACTATTATGGATGGTTGGAGGTTGTGCCATGCACAGCGAGGAGCTCGAGCGGAAGCTAGGGGGGCGTATCCGGGCGCTACGGGTTGCCCGGCGCCTCACGCAGACCGAGCTGGCGGAGCTGGCGAACGTGTCGGTCGGGGCACTCAAACACCTCGAAGGCGGCGCCGGGGCGACCACCACCACGCTCGTCAAGGTGCTGCGGGCGCTGGACCAGGAGCGATGGATCGACACTCTCGGGCGCGCCCCCGAAGCGTTCAACCCGCTGCGGGCCCTCGAGGCCCGCCAGCGGGCCGCCATGCCCGCCCGCGCAACCCGGGTCCGTCACCGCCGGACGGAGGCGCCGTGAGCTACCAGCCGACCGATGTCATCGAGGTGGTGGCCGGGGGACGCCGTGTGGGCGCCGTCGCCCAAGACCCGGATACCGGCTGGTACGCGTTCGCGTACGACCGCGAATGGGTGGCAGGCGGTTTCGAACTGGCACCGCTGCACATGCCGCTTCGCCCCGAGCCCTACCAGTTCCCCGAGCTTCGCCCCGAGACGTTCCACCGGCTGCCGCCCCTTGTCGCCGACGCTCTGCCCGACGCCTTTGGAAACGCTCTGGTGGACGCCTGGATGGCCGAACAAGGCGTCACGGCCGACCGGATCACCCCGCTCGATCGGCTCGCCTACGCGGCGGATCGGGCCATGGGCGTCCTCGAGTTCCGCCCACCGGCACGCGACACCGCCACCGACTTGCCCACCGCCGTTCAGCTCGCCGATCTTGTGCTTGCCGCTCGGCTCACCGTGAGCGGACAGTTCGACAGCGACACGACCGCCCGTGCCGCTCTTCAACAGCTCATCCAGGTCGGCACCAGTGCCGGTGGTGCCCGGGCGAAAGCCGTCGTTTCCTTCAACCCTATGACCTTCCAAGTCCGTTCCGCCTACGGCCCACCGGTCGACGGCTTCGAGCAGTGGCTCATCAAGCTCGACGGCGTGTCCGCCACCGGCATGGACGGGCATGGCGACCAGCTTGGCGACAGCGCCCCCTACGGCCGCATCGAATATGCCTACAGCCTCATGGCCGGAGCGGCGGGCGTCGAGATGACCGCTTGCCAGCTGCTCGCCGAAGGCCCGCGTCGACACTTCATGACCCAGCGCTTTGATCGGGGTGATGGCGGGGAGCGTTACCACGTCATCTCCCTGTGCGCACTGGCCCACCTCGACTACAACCTTGTCGCCACCCACAGCTACGACCAGTACCTCCAGACCGCCGCCGCCCTTGGCTTGGAGCCCGCCGAACGCCAGCAGGCGTACCGACGGATGGTCTTCAACGTCATGGCCGTCAACCGCGACGACCACACCAAGAACTTTGCCTTCCTTCGTGAAGCGCACGGCAGCTGGCATCTCGCCCCGGCCTATGACGTCACCCACGCGTACCACCCCGAGAGCCGTTGGACCAGCCACCACCTCATGGCCGTGAACGGCAAGTTCGACGGCATCACCCTCGAGGACCTTCACGCCGTGGGCGAACGCAACGATGTCCCCGGCTACCGCCGGGTCGTCCGCGACGTAGCCGATGGCGTGGCGGCCTGGCCACAATTCGCCGCCGAAGCCGATCTCGACGAGCAGACGACCAAGGCAATCACCGCAGACATCGCGCGTTTCCGACCCACGTAAGAACGATGCCGCCCGGTCTTGCTGAGCCTTGCCGGTTCATCAGCGCTCTTCGTCCTTCGGCGCGTGGTACCAGACCTGGCCGTCCCGGTCCCACTCGATCGCTCCGGTCGCCACGTTGACGGGCCGGGTGCCGGCGTCCGGCACGACGAGGGTCTTGTCGCCGTCGACCAGCTCGATCCGGCCGGCGACGGTGCGATCTGCGAGCTGGAGCTCGATCTGTTCGCCGACCTCGGGTCGGAACTCCTCGTGGGCGTACCCGGCCCTCTCGATGAACATGGCAATCGTCTCGAGGCGGTCGGCCGGGCTGTCCCACTCCGGATCGGAGAGAAGCGCCTGGATGCCGCGCAGCGCCTCGTGCTGGCGTTCGAGCTTGTCGGCCGCTGCCACCTCGATGCCGGCGCTGAAGCGGCGGAGCTCGCCGACGAGAAGCGGCGTCGACCGGGCGAGGAACTGCTCGTACTCCCCAAGGCCGCCTGACGACTCGATGCGCGGGTCGTCGGCGTAAGGAAGGCTGGTGCTCTGTACGTCGACGACATTGTCCGGGTGCAACGAGCACCAGGCCTCGTGCTGATCGGTGATGAGCTCGTCGTCGACCAGCTCGGCACCGCACTCCTCGCAGAGCTCGTTACCGCTCACCGGTGTGACGCCGAAGACCACGTCGTCTCCGAGCGCGTGCCCCGCCTGGTCCTGGATGCTGTCGAGCAGGTTGGCGACGCCTTGAAGCGCTTCGCCCGCCGGCGTGTTCACCAAAGCCGCAGCGCGCTCGACGAGGTACTCCTTCTGCTCACGGAGCAACTTCCAGTCAACGTCGAGCTCGATCTCGAACTTGGCCGGTGCGCGACGCGCGTTGCCCTCCTCGACGAGCTCGATGCCGCTTGCCTCGGGGCGACTGGTCGGCGCGAACTGGCCGCCGACGGGCGTGCCTGCGGGCCTGCGCGACTGGGTCATGCTGCCTCCTTCTGTCGAGCCTGCTTGATGCCGTCCAGCACGGTCTTCACCCCGGCTGCGACCGCGTTCGCGGTGGCCTTCACCTTGTCGGCGTCGCCCTGCGCCCAGACGTCGATGTACTCGAAGCTCTTGGCGCCGATGGTCTCCATGCCGTACTGACGGCCGAGCACGTAGGCGACCGACTCCGCCTCGATCTCCATGGTGGGCCGTTCGCCTCCCGGGCGCATGTGGTAGGCGGAGGCCCGGCCGCCGTGGTCGAGCGCGATGTGGGCCGCCTCGTGCGCGAGCGTCCGTGCCGCCTCGGCGTCGGTCGCCTTGTCGGAGAGGACGACCTTGTGGCTCGCGAAGTCGGTCCACCCGCCGGCGTCGCCGGTGTCGGCCCGGGAGATCGTGAAGCCCTTTGCCTCGACGAAACTGGACAGCTCGTCGACCATCCCCTCGGGCACCACGTCGGCCAGCTCCCCGGCGTCGATCCTCGGTCGCTCGGGCAGCGGCGGGCCGTCGGTCTGGGAGACATCGAAGACCGGCACCGCCCGGAATCCGACGACCCTGTGCTGGGGCTCCGTCTCGCCGCGCTCGTTTGCGACCTCGACCTTGCGCGTGAAGGGTGCAAGGATCCAGATGGCCCGCTCCCCGCGCCGGACGACCCGTCCGTGCTTGTGCTTCCAGTCGTTGAAACCGGCCACCTGGGTTGCATCGCGCTTTTGGGCGTAGATGAGCCACGCGTTGTTCACCGAGTAGGCATGGAACTTTGCCTGGGACTCGAGGAAGGCGTGCCAGCCC
>JAKAQB010000183.1 GCA_021811865.1 Actinomycetes bacterium
GGCTCTGGAGCCGACCCTCGATGTAGATGAGGCGTCCCTTGCCGAGGTACTGGCAGGCGAAGTCGGCGAGCTGGCCCCAGAGGACCACGTCGTGGAACTCGGCGTGGCTCTTGCCGTTCGTGGCGACCCGGACGGTCGTGACTGACTTGCCGGATGCGGTCTCTCGCAGCTCCGGGGCTGCGACGAGGCGCCCGATGAGGGTCACCTGGTTCACCGAGTCCCCCCGGCTCTGGACGGAAGCGGTCTGCTTCTTCGTGCTGTTGGTTGTGTTGCTGCGCACTGCTGCACCTCCTGTTGTGTGGATCGATGCCACGGTGGAAAGCGGGCCGACTGCCGAGCGGAACAGGTCACGCCGATACGGCGTCTCGCTCTTGGGCCTTGCAGCGGACAGGCAGCGGTCTGCTACCGGGGACGCTCGCGTCCCGTATGGCGTTCGGAGACGATCCACATCACGTCACGGAGGGGCATGCGCAGCGGCGACCGGCACGAGGAGCAGGAACCAGTCTGAGCTATGACAAGTAGACTTGGTATAGTGTTCTTGACATCATCGGGATACGGCCACCAAAATGGAGACATGTCGCCATACCAGTCGAACGTCAAGGAGTACCGGGAGCGAGCTGGTCTCTCGCAGGAGGCGCTCGCGCGTCAACTCGGGGTAAGCCGCCAGACCGTCGTCAACATCGAGCGGGGTCTCAGCGAGCCGAAGGTCCTGCTGGCCATCGCGCTCGGTGCCGCCTTGGGCGTCGCTATCCAGGAACTCTTCCGAAAGGAGCCAACGTCATGAACACCTACAGCCTCAGGCTGAGACCGGCTGGCTACTACGGCGTGACCCGGTGGGGTCCGCCATCACTCGCGGCAGAGACCGTCACGGACGCGCTCGAAGGTTCAGTCGTCCGCTCGCTGGTCGCCGACACCACGGGAGGGCTCAATCTCGACCTCCAGCTCCAACGCCCGTCGCACGAGCAGGCGCTCGACGACATCGTCGTTGCGCTCCAGCAGATCGGATGGAACGTCATCGATGTCACCGTGACGGAATGGGTGGACTCCGCCGTACAAGGCATCGTGCTCGGTGGTCTGGGCTTCGGTGCTGCGGGGTCCGCCACCCACGATCCTGGGATCATGCTGATCGCGGGCCTCGCCGGTGCCGTTGTCGGAGGCATTGCGGGGTCGTTGGTACGGAACGCGAAAGTCGTCTACCAGGTGCAGCGGGCGTATCCGGCAGGATGGGTGCTCACGCCGGTCCAGCGCCCTGGCCCGGCTGGACCTATCGTCCAACCGGGGTATTGAGGAGACGGCTTACGCCGCCTCCTTCTGTGCTGCGGGCTCGAAGGCCCGGAGCATGGTTGCTGCGGTCTTCTGGATGCGCTCGCAGGATGCCTTGATACCGCTGATCGCCTGCTCGCCGCCACCGGCCCAGGTGGCGACGTAGCCGAAGGTGTAGTCGCTGGAGTCGATCCCGAGCGCCTGGCAGACGACGTATGCCGTGGACTCGGCTTCAAGCTCGGCGAGCGCCCGGCTGTCGAAGCTCTCGTGAAGCAGGGCGTGTGCGATCTCGTGAGCCAGCGTCTTCACCCGCTGGGCGGGGGTGTTGCGGGTCTCGACCCGGATGCGGTGCTCGCTGTGCGTGCAGTCGCCGTTCGTGGAGCCGTTGAACTCGTGGTCCTCGACCCTGAAGCCGATGGACTCGGCCACGGTGAGCAGCGTGGCGTAGTGCCCGGCAGGGTCGTCGCCGTCGAGGCGGTTGCAGATCGTGGACAGCTCTTCGCCGTCGGTCTGGGCGACATCGAACACTGGGACGAACTTGAAGCCCCGGACGATGCGCTCGGGATCACCGTCCTCGGCGTCGGTGTTCTTGTAGACCATGGGGCCAGAATCCAGATGGCCTTCTCTCCCTTGCGGACGAAGCGGTTCATCTTCCGCCAGGCGTCGAAGCCTGCCACCTGGCTTGACTCGTGACACTGGGCAGCAATGAGGAGCACGTTGCTGAAGCTGTAGCGGCGGAACTTGGACTGGAAGTCGAGGTGGTGCTGTCACTCCTCGGACGTCGTGAGGTTGCTGAGTCCCTCTGCCAGCTTCTCGATGAGTTTCGGGTGGTTGTTCTTGGCGGTCATTGCTGAGTCCCTCCATGTGGTGCAGATCTGATGCACCCGACACGGCAGGGCAAGGCCGAAGGGAACAGCCCCGAGCGCAGCGAGTGCACTTCAGGGCTTGCAGCTCGCAGGACGCAGCTCTGCCAGGGTGAAACAGCAGAGAGGCCCGCATGGGGCGGGCGAGGGACCGCTCCAGCACACCCGGACATCCCGAGGCCGGCGGTCGAGAGGGGACCACGAACGATCCGACTGGCAGGAGACGCTTACCGAAAGCCCGTGACGCCATAGCTCCGGAAACCGTACTCTCACCGCCTCCAGTAGGCGACCGGCAGGCCGCCCCTGGCGATCCGCTGCGTCGGGAAGACGGCCGTCGCGGATCCCACGCCACGGTCACCCGATGCCGACCGATGCTGACGGAGGTAGAGCGACAGGTTGTTGTCGCAGCCACCTGTCATCCTCGAACAAGCCAACACAGAAGGAGGTGACCAGGAATGGCGAAGCAGTCCAATAAGGAGCCGAAGGTCGTCGGCGCCGGAATCGGTGGAGCAATCGGCGGCGTTGTCGGCGCAGTGATCGGCGGTCCCATCGGTCCAGTCATCGGCGCGGGTCTGAGCAGTTGGGTCGGGCACGCTATCGAGACCGACATGCGCAAGAAGAAGTAGCCGGGGCGCATTCTCGAAAACGGTCGGTTATGAGCAAAGCAGCGACACCCGGGGTAAGCGCGTCGTCCCGATCTCAGCCGACGTTCTCATAGCCATTTTCGTATCCTGTTCTCACGATGTCCGGTCCTCCACGGGTTCTGAGAACCGGCCACCGGAGGATCGGATGTGTTCATTGGCTACGGGCGGCTGGCTGCGAAAAGGTCTTCGAAGGCACGGCAAGTGGACGAGTGGCCGACCGCCCTAGGCTGCTCCAGGCGCTCGACCAGCTCCGGGACGGCGACACCTTCGTCGTCTGGAAGCTTGACCGGCTCGGTCGGAGCGTCAAGCAGCTCGTCGATCTCGTGAGCGACTTCGAGCGAAACGGCGTGAACTTCGTGAGCATCACCGATGCGATCGACACGAGTACACCCGCCGGTCGGTTCTTCTTCCACGTGATGGCGAGCCTCGCCCAGATGGAGCGGGAGCTGATCGTGGAGTGCACCCGAGCCGGCCCGGACGCAGCACGGAAGCGAGGCGCGAAGGTCGGGCGCAAGCCGACCATGACCGAGAGCAAGCTGGCGTCCGCCAAGCATCTCCTCGCGATTGGCCGGTGGCCCGAGAACCCCAGACCCCGCTAAAAGCGGAAGAGCCGCATTACCTGTGAATGGCCACAGGTGAGGAAAAGGCGAACGCCTCGAGCTTTTCGTTAGGGACATCGCTGAACGGGATATGGGCTCCCCACCCCGCTCAAAGCTGAAGAGCCGAGAATCCGGTGGGATGCGATCCCGGGCAGCAGAAGGGCCGGTGCGAGTGCACCGGCCCTGAACTGCGTTTTACTTGGTGGCGGGGGCAGGATTTGAACCTGCGACCTTCGGGTTATGAGCCCGACGAGCTACCGTGCTGCTC
>JAKAQB010000184.1 GCA_021811865.1 Actinomycetes bacterium
TCCGCCGCCCACTCGGCGGCGCAGGATCACGGCGGCCAGAGGCGGCGGCGGCTGAAGGCGTCTACGCAATGGGAGGTTTTCGTGCTCGGGGCCGGTGACGCCTTGTTCCTTCCCGCCCAGCGAGCCGCCCGCGAGCCCCGAAGTGTCACCTCGCAGACCGGTAAGACCTCATCACATGAGCGTGCCAGCTGATGACTCGTCTGTTCATCCGAGGCCCTCACGGGCCTGGACGATCTGGCAGTGGGGCAGTTCCTGCGCCCTTACCGGCGCACCGTGCGACGCTCCCAACCATAATGCGACATAACGGACATTATCGGCGCTCCGTGGGTGACGCATGACGGCACCCGTGCAGCGGGCACACTCTGTCCGGTGGAGCGCGCCCCCGTCCCAGTGATGCTTCGACTGCGCGCACCAGCGCCACCTGGGGAGGCCGCCGCCGATGCGCCGGCGGCCGTAGCGTCGCCGTCGTCGACGGTCGCCGTCCAACGCGGCCTCGCCGTCTACGTGGCGACACGCGTGGCGCTGCTCCTGACGGCGGTCGCCATCGCCTCGGTCGACCATCTGAGGCTGAACATCGTGCTGCCGTCCTGGGACGCCAAGCACTACCTCTACGTCGCCCGCTACGGGTACCCGAGGACGTCTGTTCTGTCGCTTGCCAAGCCCGACGCGTTCTTCCCGCTCTTCCCGGTCAGCGTCAGGATCCTCCACACCCTGACGGGCCTCCCGTGGCTCGTCCTCGGGGTTGCTGTCTGCATGTTGGGCGGAGCGGCCCTCGTGGTACTCGGCGCCAAGCTGGCCGAATCGGTCTGGGGGCCGAGACGGGCAGGTCAGGCCGCGGTCGTGCTGGCTGCCTTCCCTGGCTCCTTCGTCGCCGGCATGCCCTATGCCGATCCCATCGGACTCGCCTTCGGCGCCGGCGCCCTGTTGCTCCTCGAGCGGCGCAGGTACCTGCTGGCCGGACTGGCAGCCATGGCGGCGACGCTCACGTTCTCACTGGCGCTCAGCGCGCTGCTCGCCGTGGCGGCCTGGGCGCTCGTCGCCAGGCGGGAACCGCGGGCGCTCCTGACCGGGGCGTTCGCCGCCGCCGGAGCCGGCGTCTACCTCCTGTACCTCTGGATCCACGTCGGGACGCCCTTCATCTGGTCCCGCCTGGAGGCGGTGAAGTGGCACTCGCACTTCGGCCTCTCCATCCACCGCGGGACGCTGTGGGCGCTCCAGTCGAACTGGCACGCCGGCAGCGTCGTCGCGACCTGCCTCGTGTTCGCGGTCGTGTCGCTCGCCGTCCTGCTCCGAAGCGGGGCGCCCTCTACCTGGATGGTCTTCTCCTCAGTCATCTTCCTCGTCAGCCTCTTCGACACCGGAACCTGGCTCACGCCTCGACTGCTCTACGCGATGTTCCCGGCGGTGCTCGCGATGGGATCGCGGCTCCCCGAGCGCTGGACCACGCCCGTCGTGGTGCTCTCTACGCTTGCGATGTGCCTCTGCCTGTGCATCTACGCCCCCCAGAACTGGGTCTTCTTCAACCCCTGATCGGCTCTCCTTCCAACACCGCTGCGAGCCAGCTCTGAAGCGACGAGACCGCCTCTCGCCGAAGGAAGAACAGCCTCACCCTGGCGTCGGTCACCGACCGCTCGTCGTCGACGAGCCCGGCGGCGAGCAGCACACGCAGGTGCCGGCTCATCACCGCCGCCGGAACCCCGGCGGTCGCTGCCAGCTCACCTGCCCGGCGCGCCCCGGTGCCGAGCGCCTCCACCACCTGCCGCCTGGTCGGGTCCGCAAGTGCGCGCAACCATTCATCTACAGCAGAATATCCATTCACCGCACATAATATTAGCACCATCGACAACTATTACCATCCGACGCACGCCATGAAGCTAGGATTGCCTGGTCGCAAGCACGGAGGACCGGACGGCGTCTTACCGCAGGTGAGGCACCGCGTCCCGACGACAGGAGCAGTCATGCCGTCATCCGCCATCCGCCGTCTCCGTCTGCGAGCGGGACTGGCAGGAGTGGCGCTCGTCCTGGCAGGCTGCAGCTCGGCTCGGGCAGGTACGAGCACCCCGACGACGGCGCCCCAGGTCGTCGCATCCTCCACCCGACCGGCTGCGTCGTCGTCGACCTCGGCCGGCTCCGCTCCCACCTCCTCCACGAGCTCGACCACCACCTCGACGAGCGACGCGCCCACGCCGACGGCGGCGCCGATCGTGACCCGTAACGGGAAGGTGACCGTGCTCGAGATCGGGGACTCTCTCGGCATCGATCTCGGCTGGGGGATGCAGTGGGCGCTCCAGAGCTACCCGAACGTCACCCTCCTCCAAGCCGCCAAGGGCGACAGCGGCCTCGCCAACGTGGGCTTCTACAACTGGCCTGCGGCGCTCCAGGCGGCGCTCAAGGCGACCACCCCCAGATCGTCGTCGTCTTCCTCGGGGCGAACGACGTCCAGGGCTTCTACTCCGGTGGCCGGTACGTCGCCTTCGGCACCGCCACCTGGCGCCAGACCTACGCCGGCCGGGTCAGCCAGATGATGGACGAGGCCACGAAGGCGGGTGCCCGCGTGCTGTGGGTCGGCATGCCGATCATGGAGTCGCCGAGCTTCTCGGCGAACATCGCGACCATCAACTCCATCTTCAGCTCCGAGGCCTCCTCGCACGCCGGGGTGACCTACTACTCCTCGTGGGCGCTGTTCGCCACGCCCTCTGGTCAGTACAACGGAGGGACGACCGATGTCGCCGGTTCGGTGCTGCCGCTTCGCGACCCCGATGGCATCCACCTGAACGACGGCGGCGAGGACCTCCTCGGATTGTCGGTCGTGAGGGAGCTGCGGCAGCTCTACCGGCTGTCGTGACGCCTCACCAGGGCTCGACCATGGGCCGCTTCTTCGCCGCTCGGGCGGCCGGCACCGGGGCCGCCTCGAGGACGTTCATGATCCGCCGCCTCGTCTCGGCCGGATCGATGACGTCGTCGATCTCGAAGTGCGTCGCCATCGAGAGAGCCTTGCCCCGCTCGTAGAGCGAGGCCACGAGCCGTTCGTAGAGCCCCTGGCGTGCCTCCTCGTCTGCTGCCGCCTCGAGCTCCCGGCGAAAGGCAAGGCGGACGGCGCCTTCGAGACCCATCCCGCCGAACTCCCCCGTCGGCCAGGACACCGTGAGCAGCGAGGCGTGGAAGCTGCCCCCGGCCATCGCCTGGGCGCCGAGCCCGTAGGCCTTCCGGAGCACGACGGTGACGTAGGGAACCGTGGCGCTCGCTGCTGCGAGGAACATGCGGCCAAAGTGGCGCACCTGGGCCGTCTGCTCGGCCGCCGGCCCGACCATGAAGCCGGGCGTGTCGCACAACGAGACGATCGGGATGTCATAGGCGTCGCACAGTTGGACATGGCGGGCCGCCTTGTCCGCCGAGTCGGCGTCGATCGCCCCGCCGAGATGTCCGGCGTTGCTCGCCAGCAGGCCGACAGGCCGTCCCTCGATCCGGCCGAGGGCGGCCACGATGCCCCGCCCGAACCGCGGCCGCAGCTCGAGCAGGGAGCCGACGTCGCAGAGCGTATCGAGAACCCGGCGGACCTCGTAGAGCTCGTTGCGCCGCTGCGGCACGAGGTGGCGGAGGAGGCGCTGGTCGTTGACCTCGAGATCGG
>JAKAQB010000014.1 GCA_021811865.1 Actinomycetes bacterium
CACGGTGTAGACGACCAGGCCGCCGGGACGAAGCACTCGGTGCAGCTCGGCGGCGAGGCTCGCGGACGTCGTGGACGGTGACCCCTACGGCGTCGTCGGCCCCTGCCGCTGTGGCTTTGGCCACGATGGCGTCGAGGGCGTCTGCGACGTAGTCGAGGGCGACGATCTCGAAGCCCTGGCGGGCGAACAGCAGGGTGTCGCGGCCCTGCTGGGCGCCGGCGATCGTCGGGTCAGCCATCGTGGCTTTCGGGCCGCTGCTCGCGGATGAGCTCGGGTTCGGTCCGAACCAGCTGGTCGAGGCGGCGCTCAAACTCCTCCATGTCGATCTCCCCCCGGGCCCAGCGCTCACGAAGGATGGCGAGCGGGTCCTCTCGAGGCTTGGGCAGCTCCCGGCTCGGCTCGGCGGGTGCGCGCTGCCCGCTGGGCCACCCGTCGCGTCTCCCGCTTCGCCCACGGGTCACCACCAGCATCATCACGATGCCGATGCCCACCATGACTAGGGGCATCACGATCATCAGGGGCCACCACGCCCCGGGGCCGCCCCACATCACCGCTCGCTCCCCTCGGCTGCAGCTCGGGCGACGGAGGCCATCTCCTCGGCCATCGCGGTCGCCAGCCGCTCACGGGCGGGCGGGCCGAGGTTGTCGAACATCGCCCCCAGGCATTGCGGGAGCATGGAGGTGACGAAGGCGATCCGGTCGTCGAGGGTCATGCCGGCGAGCACCGTCTGTGTCATCTCGCCCATCATCGCCCGCATCTGGTCGGGAGGGACCACCTTGCCGGCTACCCGGCCTACCCGTTTGCTGATCTCGGTCATGGCTTCCTCTCGTGCTCAGCACGCGTCGGTGACGCTGCACGTACCCGTCAGGTCCTGCTCGGGGATGCCCAGGTCTCCGAGGAGCCAGGTGGTGTCCACCACCTGGCTCCGGTCAGGGTCAACACGGTGACCTCGCTGCCACGTCCCGCCCAGGCGGCCGGGGTGGCGCCGGGCCGAAGCTCTCGCCCTCGGGGTGGGCGAGGACGGCCAGCAGTCGCGCTGGCCGTCTCGCCTGTGCCCAATGAGCAGCGCGGCCATGGTCAGGTCTCGCGCAGCTCCTCGTCGATCTCGGCCAGCTCCTCCTCGAGCCGCCGCTTGTGCTCTTCGAGGGCCGTCTTGCGCTCCCGCCTGGTCGGCGGCCGGTCCCACCATCCTCCTCGACCTCTGGCCCACGGCGGGGGTCCACCCCACCGTCGCCCTGACCACCAGGGAGGGCTAGCGCCCTCGACGTCCGCTCCACAGCATGGGCAACCCCACATGGCGCTACCTTCCCTTCTCCGCCCGAAGGCGGCTCTTGTCATCGATCATGGCGACCGGGGTCTGGCGCCCACCAGGGCCGAAAGTCGTCTCCTCGGGCGAAGAGCGTCGGCGGGCGCCTGACGCCTCGGCCAGCAGCGGCAGGGCGGCCGAGAGCCGCTCTGGCCCCACGCCGCGCTGATGGGTCTCACCGCACCCCCCCAAGGACGAAGCCGCGCAGCCGGCAGAACGCCTCGACCAGGCCGTCGTCGGCCAGGCAGTAGAACACTTGCTGGCCCCGGCGGTCGGCCACCACCAGACCCCGGTCCCGCAGGATCCGCAGGTGGTGCGAGACGGTCGGCTGGGGCAGCCCGGTGGCCGCCACGATCGCCCCCACCGGCACGCACACGGTCTCGAGGGTCGTCAAGATGCGCAGGCGGGTCGGGTCGGCGAGCGCAGCGAGCAGCTGGGCGAACTGCCGTGCTCCTGGCTCGTCCAGCGGTCGTGCGGCGACCGCCACGTTGATCTGGGCTCGGTCCTCGGTCACGTACATGTGAACATGTATATAGTTCGATCTATTCCGGGCTTCCCGTTCCGGCGCCTGGGAGGCCAAGGGCTCGAAGACGTGTGGACCTTCCCGTGCGGCCATCTTCCCGTTCGGACCGGCGTCATGCTGCCACGGCGGTGTGACCTGCACAGCCGCCGTCGGCGGGGTCAGCCGTGCACGCACAGGAAGGCCCCGTGCGCTGCAGCATGGGCGTGTCCGAACAAACGGTCCCAGGGGTGAGCTGAGATGCCACCGACTGCGTCGGCGGCCCGATCGATGCGGTGGCAAGCTCGGCGAGCCTCGTACGCCGGCAGGGAGCGCCCCTGAACCGAGCGGCGGGCGGGCGGACGAGATGGGGGCAGCTTGAGGCGTCAGCCCTCACGATTCCTCGGAGGAGTGGCCGGGCTCCGGTCGTTCGTAGACCACCGAGTGTCGGGCCGCGCAATCCCTGCTCAGCGGGGCTGTTCGGTGGCGTTGGCGCTCGCGGGCGAACCTGCTGGCAGGCGCGTCGAACCTGCGCCAGTCAATTCAGGCGTCGCCCACCCGCTGGCGCGGCCCAGCGGCGCGCGAACGAAGATATGCGAGGACCATCCGTTCGCCGTCAGCCGTCAGGGCGATCGTGTGCGGGGTGAGCTCTCGAGCGGTGCCGTACTCCCACGTCGCCTCGACCTCGTCGATGGTGTCGAACAACCGCCACCACCGAAGTGGGCGATGGACGGCCGACGAGACGTGGTTCACCGTGATCGGACTGCCACCCGTCGACCAGCCCTGCGCAACAAGGATCGGAGCGACATCGGCGACGAGCTCGCGTTGCTCGACGCGTCCCTGAAGGAGACGAAGGCCGACCACCTCCGTGACCGCACGGGTGAAGTCATCTCTGTCCTCGGTCTCGGTGGCGACCTGGTCCCACAAGCGTTCCGGGGAGGCGAGGAGCTCGGCCCCTCGGGTCGTGACGTGCAGCCGCCGGCCGCGTCGTCGGAGCAGGCGCAGTCGGTTGGCGGCGTCGCGCAGCGTTGAGAGCTGGTGGACGTCGGCCTCCGAGCGCGGCGGTTTCTTCCAGTCCCACCAGGCGAAGCGTTCGACTGCCGCCAGCACGGTCACCCTGGCGAGGTAGTTGCTCTGGGTCAGCTCCGTGCCACCGGGTGCCGCGGCGAGCTCCAGCAGCCAGCGCATCGGCGCCACCGCATCGCCCGGGTCGGACGGCGGCTGGACCGGATGCAGCAGACGGTTCGCCACCCCTGATCGCCACGCCTCGTGCACGGGGTGGCGGGCCGTGTCGATCCAGGTCCCGATCCGTTCGGTCGTGACCATGCCGGCGAGGGTCTGCCCAGGCGGCAGGTCGAGCGGCCGGCTGAGCACCGCCTCGGTGATGGCCGCGGCCTTGGCCTTCCAGCGTGGCCCACCGGGTACCAGGTTCCCAGCGGCGACGGCGTCGCCCAGCGCACGCTCGACCGCCTCGAGGGCACGGGCCTCGTCCACCCCCATGACCGACCCCCACGCCAGCAGCGCCGTGTCCGGTGGCTCGACGCCGGACTTGGCGTGCGCGCCACGGAAGGCGGCCGCCCCCTCGTTGTGGCCATGAGCCCAGGCGGCGAGCACCGTCTGCGTCGCCTCGGAGCAGGCCACTTCTGCCAGGTGCGGCAGGCCGAGCTCGTCGAGGAGCGCTGCGGCGGCCTCGACGAGCCCCTGCCACTCGTCGTCGGGGTAGTCGCGAGGCATGTACCACCAGAGGTAGTGCTGGAGCGCAGCCTGGTGGATCATCGCGACGCCTTCTCCGGCGGTGAGCCCGCCGGCTACCGCCTGGGCCGCCATGGTGAGGTCGGGGCGGCGGGCCTCGACCCGGCGCACGGCGAGCTCGACCTCCTCGCCGCTCACGGGTGACCGCCGGGGCTTTCGACGACGCGAAGCGTCGGCCGAGGGTCATGTCCCTCGTCGTCGATGTCGACCCCGGTGAGCGCCAGGCAGCGCTGGCGCAGGTGGCGTTGATGGAAGCCGGGGCGGTCGGCGGCCCGGAAGACCTCGACGGCGAGCCATGCGAGCTGCTGGAGCGCCTCCTCGGCCTGGTGGTCGAGGTGGTGCGATCGGCACTCGGCGGCGAGGCTCGAGAGGAACCCCTCGATCAGCTCTGCGTGGCCGGCGGGCACCCGCAGCTGCCCGACGTTGCCGTGCGAATCGTCGGTCCGGTCGGCCAGGTGGCTGAGCTTCGCTTCCGGACCCCATCGGCCGGTGTGGCCCCGTAGCTCACCCACGAGTTGCGCTTCGCGCTCGTCGAGGCTGCCTCCGTAGTCGGAGACGGCGACGGCGGCGAACCACAGGTCCCAGTGGCTCCAGGGCCGGCCCGCCAGGTCCGACCACGGCTCCGGGCCCCATAGGTCCATCTCCCCCAGCGGGCCAGCTTGATCGGATCCGCATTGCCGGCGTCGCAAGCCCGGGCATGCAGGTCGAGCAGCTCCCGGGCCAGGTTGCCGATGAGCCCGTCGGAGTCGTCCGCCTTCAGGATCACCTTCACGACGTGCCCGATCGCCCGCTCGGTGAGCAGCACCAGCTCGGCCGTGGGCGAGGAGCAGACCGCCTCGCCGACCGCCTCGACGACGGGCCCTGCCTGCATTGCCCAGGTGCCGCTCTCCTGATAGCCGAGGTACGGGCTCGTCCGCAGCCCCGCGGTCGATCTCCGCCCGCAACTGGGACAGATCTCCCGACCCGCGGGTCGCCGCCAGGCGGACCGCCCGAGCAACGTCGTGGTGGCGCTCGGCGGCCTTGCCGACGATCACCCGGAGGTCCTCGGGGTCGACCTTGTCGATCAGCGTGTCGAGGTCGTCAGGACCGGGGCGCGGAGAGCGTGGACTCATGGCGAATGCTCGCTGCTCATCGTCTCGCGACGGTACTGGGCGGGCACCGTCATCTTCAGGTTCGCCCGACCTTGAGGCCGCCCCGTAGTGAATGCTGGAGCCACAGTTATGGGTGCCGCGACGAGCCTGCGATCGCTTCCACCCAGCGCGCGTAGCTGAAGACGATGACCTCGAGCTGCTCGCGGAGGCTTGCCGGTTGGCGCGTGCAGAGGATCACCTGCACCCCTCGACGAGGATCCAACCCTGCTCTGCACACCAGTCGGCGATGTGAGGCTGCCGGGGACCTCCTGATCCTCCCCGACCTGCGTCCGGCACCCGACGATCACGTCGACGGCCCGCGATCCGACAGGCTTGCCGGTGCCCCGGCGCCGTCGTCCGGCCGCGGCCGTCGCGTTCAGGTCCCGGCTGCGACCTTGGCGCATGCCGCCACCCCTGCGGCGTGCTCGGCGATCATCGAGACGCCGAATGCGACGATCTCGGCGACCCGGGGATCGGTCGTGCGGTAGTAGGCGAAGCGGCCGGCGCGGCGCACCTCGACAAACCCGCAGGACACGAGGCAGGCGAGGTGGGCCGAGACCCGACCCTGGGACAGCCCGACGTGGGTGACGCAGTCGTTGCCGGTCCGCTCTTCTTCGGCGCAGAAGGCGAGCAGGGCGAGGCGGCTCGGGTCCCCGAGCGCCCGGTAGAAGCGGGCGAGGAGCTCTCTTCCCGCCGGGTCCTCGGGCACGGGCGGCACCGGGCGGGCAGGGGCAGCGGTGGTGGCGGGGCTCATGCGGCGCAGCAGGAGAGCTTGGCGACATCGGTGGTGAAGGACTGGGCGGCGAGCTTGATGCCCTCGGCCATGGTCAGATACGGCGCCCAGGTCGACGCCAGCTGCTCGACGGTCATGCCTGCCTCCAAGGCGTAGGTGGCGGCCAAGATGGCGTCACCCGCCCCCTCGGCGGCCATGTGGACGCCCACCACCTTGCCGGTTGCCACCTCGGCCACGATCTTCACCACACCGCGAGTATCGCGGTTGACGATCGCCCGAGGCACGTAGGACAGCGGCAGGACCCTGCAGGTGCACGACAGGCCGACGTCGGCCGCCTGGGCGTCGGTGATCCCCACCGCAGCCAGGTTCGGGCTGGTGAACGTCACCCGGGGCAGGTGCGCGTAGTCGATGCGCCGCCCGGCGCCGGAAAAGGCGTTGTCGATCACCATGGTCCCCTGGGCGGCAGCGACGTAGACGAACTGGGGGGCGCCGGTCACATCGCCCGCCGCCCAGATCCTCGGGTTCGCCGTCCGAAGCTGGTCGTCGGCGACGATCGCCCCCGACGGCTCGGTGGCGACCCCGACCGCGTCGAGCCCGAGGCCGGCGGTGACCGGGCGGCGTCCTGTCGCCATCAACAGCTGCTCGGCCCGGACCTCCTGGCCGTCCGCGGTGCGCACCGCCACCCTGCCCGCATCCCGGGCCACCTGGGAAAGGCGCGTCGTGGTCCACACCTCGACCCCCTCGTCGGAGAGCACCCCGGTGACCACCTCGGACAGCTCCGGCTCCTCTCCCGGCGCGAGACGGTCGAGGGCTTCGAGGAGCGTGACCCGGCAGCCGAGGCGGGAGAACAGCTGGCCCAGCTCCAACCCCACGTAGTTGCCGCCCACCACCACCAACGACTCGGGCAGACGCTCCAGCGCCAACGCGCTCGTCGAGGTGAGATAGCCGGCCTCCTCCAACCCGGGGACCGCAGGCACCCACGGCGCCGCCCCCGTGGCGACCAGGTACTGGTCCGCCTCGATCCGCTCACCGGCGACCTCGAGTACGGGGCCGGCGACGAAACGGGCCGCGCCGTGCACCATCCTCCAGCCGTAATCGGCGGCGAGGTCCTCGTACTTCTCCTTGCGCAACCGCTCGACGATCCAGTCTTTGCCGGCGACGAGGGCCGCCATGTTGGCCGGCGCCGCGCTCGACGACACCCCGGGAAAGCCGGGCTCGGTGGCCACGTGGCGGGCCTCCGCCGCGGCCAGCATCGCCTTGGAGGGGATGCACCCGACATTCACGCACGTGCCGCCCGTCGTCGAGCGCTCCACCATCACCACCGACAGCTCCCGGCTGCTCGCCGCGATCGCCGCCGCGAACCCCGCACTACCCGAACCGACGATCGCCAAGTCGTAGACCACTGACTTCCTCCTTGTATCTGGCTATCCGAATGATAGCGTACAATAAGGTCAGCATCTGCGAGAGAGCGGTGGCGAGCAGCTTGCTCGGGGAGCCGGCGTCCAGCCGGTGCGGGCTTACCAGTAGGGCCTCGGGCTCCGACCGGCTGAGCCCGCAGGACGCTCATGCTTGGGGTGTCTCGCGTTCTAGGGGGGCGAGGTTGACGACCGGTCCGACCACGATGACGGCGGGAGCGCCGAGGTCGACGTCGGGAAGCCCGGCGAGCGTGGTGCGGACCATTCGCTGTGCCGGAGTGGTGCCGTCTTGGATGACGGCGACCGGGGTGTCGGCGGCGCGGCCGGCGTCGACGAGTGCAGCCGCGATGGCCGCGCGCGACGCCATGCCCATGAGGATGACGAGGGTTCCTCCGGTGTGGGCCAGCGCCCCCCAGTTGGGTTCGTGCCCAGGCTTGGGGGCACTCCCCCGGTCAAGGGTGTGGCCGGTGACGACCGTGACGGACGAGGCGAGGCCCCGATGGGTCACTGGGATGCCGGCAGTGCCGGGTACACCGAGCGCGGAGGTCACTCCGGGGACGATCTGCCAGGGGATCCCGGCCTTCTCGAGGATCTCGATCTCCTCGGCACCGCGCCCGAAGACGAAGGGGTCCCCACCCTTGAGCCGGACGACGACCGCGGACGTGCGGCCATGCTCAACCAGCAGGCGGCCGATCTCTTGCTGTCGGCGGTCGGCACCGGGGGTGTCGGTGCCTGGCCGCTTTCCGACGTCGATGCACAGGGCATCGCTGCGAACCAGGGTCAGGACGTCCGGTGTGACCAGTCGGTCGTGGAGGACTACGTCGGCACTGCGCAAGAGCTCTGCTCCCTTGAGGGTGAGCAGGCCGGGGTCACCAGGTCCGGCGCCGACCAGGTACACGGTCATGGCGCCGCGCGCCTCGTGTCCGCGTCCGGCGTGCCGGACCGAGGTTCGCTCTCGGTCCCGCAGTGGCGCCGAAGGGCGCGTTCGAGGCGCCCGAACTGGTCCGGTCGGGGTACTGCGATGCGGACGGTGCCACCCAGGCCGAAGCTGGCGCAGTCGCGCACGACGATCCCCTCGGTCAGCAGCTTCGCCCGCAGCGCTCCAGACCCGTCGACGAGGACCCACGGCCCATGGCCGTCGCGCACGGAGAGCTCGTAGCATCGCAGAAGGTCGGCCAACCGGTTCCGAAGTGCTGCGGTCTGGCTCGACCATGCTGGCAGGTCGACGGGGCGCATCAGATCCGCAAGGGCGTCCGCCGCCAGCCCGCTGACGGACCATTGGGGCTGGCTCCGGCGGATCCGCCACATCAGCCCGTCGTGCGCGCAGAGCACGTACCCGAGGCGCAGCCCTGGGCAGGCGAGGAGCTTCGTCAGCGACCCCACCACGACGGACCCATGCAGGTGGTCACCTCGGGTCCACGTGCCGGTAGCGAGGGGCCAGAAGGCCTCGTCCCACACACCGGCCTTTGCGCCCGCTGATGCGAGCGTCCCCAGCGGGTTGTTGGGGTTGGACCTCCACAGAGGCCCACCGGCGCGGGGGTACAGGGAGAAGTCGGGCTCCTCGACCGACCCGCCGAGGACCGCTCCGGTCAGCGCGATGGCCTCTGCCCCGCCGTTGGTGAGCAGGAGGTGCTCGGGTTCCACTCCCATGGCTTCGGCGAGGGCAGCGGTGGCCCGCGCCGGGTCCGGGTAGCGGCCGATGGCACCGAGGTGGCGCTGCACGGTTGGCGAGGGGTCTGGCGCCACAGGGCAGAGGCTGGCCGACAGGTCCAGCACGGATGCCGGATCGATCCCCAGCTCCGCGGCGAGGCGCGCGCCGTTGCCGCCGTGAGCTCGCCGATCGACGGATGCGCCCGTCAACGGACACCTCGAGGTGGGCGGTTGGTCCTCGAGCAGCGCCACAGCTCCAACAGGAAGGGGGACGCGAGGGCGGCGGTGGCGACGACGGTGACCCGACCGGCCAGCAGCCGGGCGCGGACGATGTCGCCTGGCGTGGCGGCACGTCCGTCGCCGAGCTGCACCCGGTGCTCGACCACCTCGCCGTAGCGGTTGGCCCCGCCGAGGCGAAGACCGAGTGCGGCGGCGAACGCCGCTTCGATCACACCGGCATTGGGCGAGGGGTGGCCCGGGGCCTGTCGGCGCACCGCTCGCACGATGCTCGGGGCGCGGCCCGGCGAGCACAGCGCGACGATCACCGCCCCGACCCGTGCCGGCAGGAAGTTGGCGACGTCGTCAGCGCGTGCCGACGCCCAGCCGAACCGGCGGTAGTGGTCGTTTCGGTAGCCGACCATGGCGTCGAGCGTGTTCACGGCGCGGTAGGCCGCTGCACCGACCGGCCCCCCCAATGCTGCCCCCAGGAGCGGCGCTACGACGGCGTCCACGGTGTTCTCGGCCACCGACTCGACCACGGCTCGGGCGATCTCCGCCGCGTCGAGGCCGGCCGGATCGCGCCCGACGAGTGCCGGGAGCAACCGCCGTGCCTCGTCGATCCGCCCCCATGCCAGCGCCTCGCTGATCTCGGAGGCGCGACGATCGAGGCTGCGAGCGCCGAGCGTCGCGGCCACCACCGCGACGGAGAAGGCACTGTCGGCCGCGACCCCGCCTACCCGTCGGGTCCCGGCGCCCAGCAGAGCGACGGGGACGGCGGCGGTGGCGACCCCGGCACACAGGTGGCGGACCCCACTCAGCCGGTGGTCGCTCCACGCCCGTTGTTCGCGTCGGGTCATGGCCCGGCCGAACCACGCCACCGGGTGCAGCCGGTCCGGAGGGTCTCCAACGAGGTGGTCCAGCACCGCGGCCGCAGCGGCCGACGCAGCCCGCAGCCGCCAGTCGGTCACCAGCGGACCCCTGAGACGAGGAGCGCTGCCGTCTCGGACACGACCACGACCGCTCCGAGGACGTCACCGGTGAAACCTCCCAGACGACGGCGTGCGACCCAGAGAAGGGCTGTCGCGGCCACCACCGCTGCTCCGACGCCCGCGGCAGCGGGGGTTCCTCCGGCCCAGACGGCCAGCGACGCGCCTGCCGCCACCCCGACGGATGCAGCCAGCGCGGAGCCGGCGACCCCTCCTCCAAGGAACGCCGTCGCCAGACCTCCCGTCGATCTGGCGTAGGGGAGCACGAGCATGGCCACCACCATGAGTGAGCGCGACACGCACCAGAAGCCGGCCACCAACGCGATGTCGGGGCGGATGGCGCCGAAGGCCGCGAAGCGCAGGAGGAACACGGCCACCGTCGCGGCCAAGCCGAACGCACCGACGTCGGGCTCCGACATGACTTGGAGCCTGCGTTCCCGGCTCAGGTGGGCCAGCAGACCGTCAGCGCTGTCGGCCAGCCCATCGACGTGCAGCATCCCGGTGAGGACCAGGTCGGCGGCAATGGCCAGCGCGGCGGGCACCAGCGGCCCGTGCCACCCCTTGGACGCCGCCCACCAGACGAGGCCCACGACCGCGCCCGTTGTAGCCCCGACAAGGGGGAACCAGCGGAGGGTCGCCCGGTTGGGTGCCCGGGCCGGCCCGAAGGGGGTGAGGAACCCGAGAGCGGCGAGCACTACAGCTCCAGCGCGCGGCCGGCCACAACGAGAAGCACGCGCTCCGCGATGGCTGCCACCGTCTGGTTGAGGTGTCCGAGGACGTCCACGAACGCTCTCCCAACGGCGGTGGCTGGGTGCACGGCCAGCCCGACCTCCTCCGAGACGAGCACGGTGCTCCCCGAGCGCACCTGGAGGGCGTGGACCAGCGCCTGTGCGTCGACCTCGAGATCCGGTGCCGACGCTACCCAGGTGCCGAGGCTGTCCACCAGGACGCTCCCGTCGAGGTGCGCCAGGACTGCGGGCAGCTCGGTGCTCGAACGCAGCTCGACAGTGCTCCATGTCGTCGGCCGGCGAGCCCGGTGGGCGGCGACGCGGCGCTCCATCTCCTCGTCGGTGACCGACGCCGTCGCCACGTAGGTCACGGTCCCGCCGCCTTCCGAGGCAAGGTCGGCGGCGAGCCGCTCAGCGACCTTCGACTTGCCCGAGCGGGTGCCGCCGAGCACCAGGGTGACGCCCGCGTCGCGGTGGCTGCCCATCAGCCCTCTGCCGACGCCAGCACCCGAGCGCGGATGGTGTCGGCCAGCACCGCTCCCTCCGCGGGCTGCTCCATGTCCTCGAGCAGCACGTAGTCGGCGGACAGGGTCACCGCCAGAGACCGAGCGAGGCCAAGGCGGGCTGGGCCCGTCTCCGCGTCTACGACGAGGCACGTCACTCCGGTCGCCGCCAGCTCGGCAGCGGCCGAGTCGGCCGCTGCGAGCGGGTCGGCACCACCTGTGGTGGCTCGGCCGTCGGTGACGAGCACGACCGCCGGTCGCGGCCCGCCGGGTCGCCGTGCCGCCCGCACGAGCGACGTGACCTGCCTCAGGCCGGCGGCCAGCGGTGTCCTGCCGCCGGTTTGAAGCTCTGCCAGACGGGCGCGCGCCACCTCGACCGACCCGGTCGGACGCAGGACGAGCTCGGCTGACTCGCCCCGGAAGGCCACCATCGCCACCCGGTCACGGCGCCGGTACGCGTCGCCGAGGAGCGACATGATGGCGGCGCGGGCGGCTTCGAGCCTCCTGCGACCGGCGATCGAGCCCGAGGTGTCGACGGCGATGATGACGAGTGTTGTTTGGGGCTCGGCCGTCACCGTGGCCTGAAGGTCCTCTACCGCCAGACCCCTTCCGCCAGGGCTACTGTCCTCACCGACGGTCCGGGTGGCGTAGGACAGCGCCGTGGCTGCCCCATCGACGCGCTGGCGGGGGTCGATGAGGGGCACGTGGCCGATGCGGCGTCCCCGGGCACCACCGGCGAACGCCGCGCCGTTCCCGGCCGCCCCTTGGCCCCTTGTTGCGGCACTGGGAGGCCGCGGGAGCGACAGCTGTCTTGCGTCGACCTGGACGTCAGGCGGATCCGAGGGATCGGGGGCCGGCGCGTGCTGGCCGCCCGGCTGTTCCTGACCGTCCTCCTGTGCGAAGCCGGATCGCGACGCGGTGTCCGGCTGCGTTCCCCCCTCTCTCGCCGGGACGTCGGTGCCCTCCTCGCCTCCGAGCACCTGGTCGAGCGCCGAGGCGAGCTCACTGGACGCGATGCCGGGCGCCTCGAACGGGTCGCGTCGGCGGCGATGCCCGAGGACCAGCGGTGCCACACGGCGTAGGTGCGCCGCGCCGGCGCTGCGCGCTCCGTCGAGCCCGGCCAGGGCACCGGCGGCGCGGCACAGCGCGAGGTCGGCTCGAAGGCCCTGGGCACCGACTATCACCGCCAGCTCGGCCGCGGTCAAGACGACCGCGTCGTCGCAGGGCGCCGGGCAGGCGGACGCCAACGACCGGCGGATCTGCTCGTCGGGTGACGGGTCGGGTGCCCCCGCGGAGTCGAACGCGAGCTGGCGGCGCACGATCTCGGCCCGCAGGGCAGGGTCCTCGGGCGCCCGGACGTCGACTGCCAGGCCGAAGCGGTCGAGCAGCTGGGGGCGCAGCTCTCCCTCTTCGGGGTTCATCGACCCGACCAGCACGAACCGTGCGGGGTGGGTCTCGGAGAACCCGTCGCGCTCGACGCGGTTGACGCCGGAGACGGCCACGTCGAGCAGGAGGTCCACCAGATGGTCGGGCAAGAGGTTCACCTCGTCCACGTAGAGGACCCCCCCGTGGGCAGCGGCGAGCAACCCCGGGCGGAACGAGTGCGATCGGGAGTCGAGCAGCGCGACCACGTCGAGCGCTCCCACGACCCGGTCCTCGCTTGCCCCGAGGGGAAGCTCGACGAACGGTGCGCCCCCGGGCAACAGGGCTGCCAGCCCCCGGGCGAGGGTGGTCTTGGCCGAACCCTTGTCACCTCGCAGCAGCACCCCGCCGAGCCGCGGCTCGACGGCCGCCAACAGCAACGCCAGCTTGGCGTCGTCCTGGCCGACGACCGACGAGAACGGGAGGTGCGAGGTCATCGGGACTCCTCCCACCCGTCGGCCTCGAGCAACGCCCGCCGCAGCATGTCGGCGGTCTTGTCGTCAGGCTTCCACCGGCCTCGCTCCTCGGCCTCGAGGAGTCGCTCCACGATGGAGCGCAGCGCCCAGGGGTTGGACTCCTCGAAGAATGCCCGGTTCTCGGGGTCTGCGACGTAGGCGTGGGCCACTCGTTCGTACATCCATGGCGCTGCGACATGCGCGGTGACGTCGTAGCCGAACAGGTAGTCGACGGTGGCGGCCATCTCGAACGCGCCCTTGTAGCCGTGGCGGCGCATGGCCTGCAGCCACTTGGGGTTGATCACCCGGGTCCTGACCACCCTGGCGGCCTCCTCGGCCAGGGAGCGAACGAGCGGTCGAGCCGGGTTGGCCGAGTCGCCGAACCAGGCCTTGGGGTCCCGGCCGGTGAGGGAGCGGATGGTTGCGACCATCCCGCCGTGCTCCTGGAGGTAGTCGTCGGAGTCGAAGATGTCGTGCTCGCGGTTGTCCTGGTTCTTGACGGCGACGTCGATGGCCGCGAACCGCCGCCGCATGGCTTCGACGGCGGGCTGTCCGAACCCGCTCCTGGCGTAGGACCAGCCTGACCAGGCGACGTACACGGCGGCGAGGTCGTCGTCTGAGCGCCAGTCGCGGCCTTCGAGCAGCGACAGGATGCCGACGCCGTAGCTGCCCGGCGCCGGTCCGTAGATCCTGGGGTCTTCGGTGCCGTGCATCCGGACGAAGTTGTGCGCCGCTGGTTCGTCGAGCCCGGCGACCAGCTCGACGGCTTCGTCGAGGAGGTCGACCAGGGCCGGGAAGGCGTCGCGGAAGAACCCCGAGATCCGAAACGTGACGTCGATGCGGGGGCGTCCCAGCTCCGCCGCCGGGATCGGTTCGAGGCCGACGACGCGCCGCGAGCGCTGCTCCCAGACCGGGCGGACGCCGAGGAGCGCCAAGGCCTCGGCCACGTCGTCTCCCTGGGTGCGCATGGCGGCGGTGCCCCACAGGACGAGGCCGACTGTCTGCGGATAGCTGCCCTCCTCGTCGAGGTGGCGGGCGAGGACGGCGTCGGCCAGCTTCCTCCCGACCTCCCAGGCGAGCTCCGTCGGCAGTGCCTTCGGGTCGACGGAGTAGAAGTTCCGGCCGGTGGGCAGGACGTAGGCGCAGCCGCGGGTGAGGGCGCCGCTCGGGCCGGCCGGCACGTACCGGCCGTCGAGGCCGGCCAGCAGGTTGGTGACCTCGTTGCCGGCCCGCCGCAGGTTGGGGACCAGCCACTCACAGATCCATGCCATCGTCGGTGGCGCGCCGGGAGCCGCCACCCAGCCCTCGGACGCGGCCGCCACGACGAGGGAACGGCATGCCCCCTCGATCGGATCGAGATGGCGCGGGTCGTTTGCGTCGAGCCCGAGGTCCGACGCCACCTCCTGGCGGAGCGACGGGATACGTCCCTGCGGCAGGCGGGTGATGGCCAGCACCAGGTCGACGAGGGTGTCGTCCGCCGGCACCGAGCCGAGGACGTGGAGCCCGCCACGGATCTGCGCGTCCTTCAAGGTGCACAGGTAGCCGTCGGCGGCGAGGACGACGTCGTCGAACCCGTCGTCCAACGACACGGTCGACAGGCCGAGGTCCTGGTCGATGCTGGCTTGGCGCAGCAGCGCCCAGATCCGCTCCCGCAGGGCGGGGAGCTTGGTAGGATCGATCGACTGCAGCTGGGCGTGCTCGTCGAACAATTGTTCGAGCCGGGCGAGGTCGTCGTAGGTGTCGGCTCTGGTCATCGGCGGGAGCAGGTGGTCGATGACGACAGCGTGGCTGCGGCGCTTGGCTTGGGTGCCCTCGCCGGGGTCGTTGACCACGAACGGGTAGAACAGCGGCATGTCACCGAGCGCGGCGTCGGGCCAGCATCCGGCCGATAAGCCGACGGCCTTGCCGGGCAGCCACTCGAGCGTGCCGTGCTTGCCCAGGTGGACGATGACGTCGGCGCCCCACACCTCGTCGAGCCAGCGGTAGAAGGCGAGGTAGTGGTGGGCGGGGGGTAGCGCCGGCGAGTGGTAGACGGCCACGGGGTCGTCGCCGTAGCCCCGGGGGGGTTGGATGGCGATGACCACGTTGCCGAGCTCGATGCCGCTGAACACGAGCTGGCCCTCGTGGACCCGGTGCCGGCCCGGGGGTGGGCCCCACACGGACTCCAGCTCCTCTTTGGCCGGGTCGGGCAGGGTGGCGAACCACTCGGCGTAGTGCTCGGCCGGCAGGCGACCGACGGCGATGTCGAGCTGCTCGTCGGTGAGGTCGTCGGCGTCGTAGGTCAAGCCGTCGGCCAGCGTGGCCATCAAGGTGTCGCCGTCTTGGGGTCGCGCCCCGACCCGGTACCCGGCAGCCGAGAGCGCGTCGAGGATCGCGAGCGCCGACGCGGGGGTGTCCAGGCCGACCGCGTTCCCGAGCCGGCTTCTCCTCGTCGGGTAGGCGGACAGGACGATGGCGACCCGCCGGTCAGTGGGTGACTTGGCGTGCAAGCTGGCCAGGCGCACGGCGAGACCGGCGACCCGGGCGGCGCGGTCGGGGATGCTGCGGTATGCCCGGACGCTCGTGCCGAGCTGGTCGCCGTCGTCGACGACCTCTCTGAACGCGAACGCCGGGGCGATGATGCGCCCGTCGAGCTCGGGGATGGCGACGCCCGAGGTGACGTCGTAGGAGCCGAGCCCCGAGTCCGACGCCGCCCATTCTTCGCTCGAACGCCCGGCGGAGGGGGCCTGGACGACCGGGATGTCCAGTTCCGCCAACTCCGAGACGTCCCATCCTTCGCCGTCGAGCCCCCCGCGGGCACCGGGTGTACCGGCGGCGGCAGCCGCGCCGCCCGCGGCGAGGACCGTGGTGACAAGGGCTCGGGCCCCATGGCTGGCGAGGAGCTCGACGACCGGTCTCGCCGCCTGGTCGCGCAGCGTGTAGCACCACAGCGCGAGCGGTCGCCCGCCCGCCGCACTGACGGCGGCGCACAGGTCGTCGACGAATTGCGTGTTGCCGGCGACCAGGTGGGCGCGGTAGAAGACGATGCCGACCACCGGACCGGTTCCCGCCGGGTCGGGCTGGCGCCAGACGCCGTGCTCGGCGATGGGGCTGGGCGGCTCGAAGCCCCACCCGTCGAAGCAGACGGTGTCGGCGACGAAGCGGAGCAGGTTCTCGAGGTTGGCCGGACCTCCGTGCACCAGGTAGGCGAACGCGGCGGTGACAGTGGCGCTCGGCACGGTCGACGCCGCCGTCAGCTCGGCGTCGGGGACCGCCTCGCCGGCGAAGGCCAGGAGCGCCACTCCCCGCTGCGCGCACTCGGCGCGCAGGCGGTCGAAGCCTTCGGGCCAGGCCCGGCGGCCGCCGAGGAGGCGGACCAGCACGCAGCTGGCACCCCGGAGGTCGCCGATCGGGTCGGCTGCCCAGGTCGTGGCGGCGGTGACCGCCGGGAAGCCGTTCGGGAGGCTCTCGATGGCGGTTCGAAGCGCCAGCAGGTCGGTGTCGGTGGACACGATGACGTGGATCCGACCCGCGGTCATCTCGGCCGGCGCGCTCACGCGCGCTCCTGTCGCCGGAGGCTGCAGCCCTCGCAGGTACGACCCCCCGACGTGCGGTACCAGAGGCAGCAGGCGGATCGCTGCCAACCCCAGTCGGTGCTGCCGGCGTCGAACCACCCGGTGCCTTCCAGCCACGGCGCGTGCTCGAGGAGCTCGTCGGCCCGGCGGCGGATCGCCGCCTGCTCACCGGCGTCGCCGCGGTCGCGGGCCGAGCCCTCGACGGCTCGGAACGCCGCGGCGCACGAGGCGGCGATGTTGGCCCAGACCAGGCGTTCCCCGAGGCGCTGGCATGCTCGCACGGTCGAGACGAACGGGACGAGATGGGAGGCGAACGCCGCGTCGACCAGTGATCCGACGTCGCCCGCGTCGCCGAGCGCGTCAGCCCGGAAGCGCAGCGCTCTCGCCCGTCCGCCGGCGAGGCGAACCGAGGTGGCGGTGGCCGCCGGTGACGGCCAGGGCAGGCCGACGGCGTAGGCCGCCAGGCTGACCGCGGCGACGCGGTGCGCGTAGGACTGGACCAGGAGCGAGACCGCAACCTGGCGGTCGCCGGCACCGGCGCCGCCGATGGCCGTCTCCAGGTCCGCCGCGGTGAGGGCGTCACAGGCGAGCCAGCCCTCCTCTGCCCCTGGTGGGTCCCCGACGGTCGCCCGTAGGTGGTCCACCCGGGATCCGACGGCCGAGAGGACCGCCTCGACGTCGACGATCACGCCGAGGTTCCTTCGGCGAGGATCCGGTCCAGTGCCCCCATGTCGAGGTGCTCTTCGATGACGTCTGCCAGCCGGTCGATCCGTCGCTGGCGAGCGCTCTCGAAGGATCCGCCGTAGCTCACGCGCTTGCCCGCCTTGCGCGCCACCTGCTCGAGAAGAGCCGTCCTCGCCCCGTCCGACTCGAGCAGGCCGTGTAGCGAGGTGCCCCACACGGTCCCGCCGACCGCGGTGGCGCCGATGGCGCCGTCACCGGTCCCGTCGTCGAGCTCGACGAGCGCCGGCCCCGACGCCTTCACCACGCCGTGGTGGATCTGGTAGCCGGTCGCTTGCCGGCCGAATAGGTGCCCGTGGCGCCACCGGGTGACCTTGTCGGGGCCGAACGCTGTGGAGGCGTCCAACAGGCTGAGACCGTTCACGGCAGGATCGGAGGATTCGACACCCCCAGGGTCGGTGACCGACCGGCCGAGCATCTGGTAGCCGGCGCAGATGCCAAGCACCACACCGCGCACGGCGTCGACGGCCCGGTCCAGCCCGCGGCTGCGCAGCCAGGTCAGGTCGGCGACGGTGGCCTTGGAACCGGGGATGATGAGGAGGTCGGGCTGCCCGACGCTGCGGGCGTCGTCGATCCAGCGCAGCCGCACTCCGGGCTCCATCCGCAGCGGGTCGATGTCGGTGAAGTTGGCGATGCGGGGAAGTCGCACCACCGCCACGTCGAGCAGGTCGTGGACTCGGGTCGGGTCGATCGGGTCGGCGCCCTCGTCCCCATCGGCTGGCGCGGTGCCAAGCGGCCGGTCGAGTGCGAGCGAGTCCTCGCTGTCGATCTCGGGGCCGTCCAGAAAGGGCAGCACCCCGAGGGTCGGGACGCCGGACCGCTCCTGCAGTTGGGTCGTGCCGTCGAAGAGGAGCGCCGGGTCACCTCGGAACTTGTTGACTACGAAAGCCTTGACCAGCGGGCGGTACTCGTCGGGCAGGAGGGCGACGGTCCCGAACAGCGAGGCGAACACCCCGCCCAGGTCGATGTCGCCGACGACGATGGCCGGAAGCCCGGCGGCGTGGGCGAGGCGGAGGTTGACGATGTCGGCGTCGAGAAGGTTGATCTCGGCCGGGCTGCCCGCTCCTTCGAGGATCACCACGTCGTAGCGCTGGCCGAGGTCGGCCAGCGCCCCCAGGACCACGTCGAGCAACTCCGGCTTCAACCGGTGGTATTCGGCCGCCGTCATCGTGCCCACCGGACGGCCCATCACGACCACCTGGCAGTGGCGTTCCCCCATGGGCTTTAGGAGCACGGGGTTCATGGCGACCTCGGCGTCGACGCCGGCCGCCGTGGCCTGCCAGGCCTGGGCCCGGGCGATCTCCTCGCCGGCAGGCGTGACCGCCGAATTGTTCGACATGTTCTGGGCCTTGAACGGCGCCACCCGCGCGCCGCGCCTGGCGTAGTGACGGCACAGACCAGCTGTGACCGTGCTCTTGCCGGCATTGGATGTGGTACCGCACACCATGACCATGCCTGAGGGATGTGACGGTTGCCACTGGTTCACCCTTGACGTCTCCCGCGTCGAGCTCTCCGTCGGCACAGGTTTCCTGGCTCCCGGATCGACGCTCGCCCCGGCCTTCCAGTCCGGTTGGACCGTGGCCTCAGGTGGGGTTTGCTCCCCGGTTACAGTTGCGGGACAGCCCCGGTCTTTCACCGGCGTTCCCTGTAACCGTCCCGGACGCTACCAGCCCGGCGTTCCGGCACCCAATCCATGCGACGACCGTGACCAACCCGCCTCGCCTGTTGCTACTCGGGGGGACGACCGAAGCCGGCCGCTTGGCGGAGACGCTGCATGCACGCGACGACGTGGTGGTCGTGACCTCGTTGGCGGGCCGGACGGCGAGCCCCGCACTGCTGCCGGGTCGGCACCGTAGCGGCGGGTTCGGAGGCACCGAGGGGCTGGTCGCGTACCTCAGGGCCGAGCGGATCTCGGCCCTGGTCGACGCCACCCACCCGTTCGCAGCGGTGATGCGGTGGCACGCCTTCGAGGCGTGCAACGAGACCGGGGTGCCGAGGCTCCGCCTCGAACGGCCCCGCTGGCAGGCACGAGCGGGAGACCGCTGGACCGTTGTGCCCACCTTGGCGGCGGCCGCCGTAACGATCGCCCGAGGTCCGTCCCGTCGGGTCTTCGTGACCACCGGTCGGAGCGAGCTGGCTGCCTTCGCGTCTGCCGCCGACGGGCGGCGATGGTGGTTGGTCCGCTCGATCGATCCTCCGCAGCAGATGCCCCTTCACCCGGCGGAGGTGATCCTCGACCGGGGTCCGTTCACCGTCGACGGGGAGACGGCGCTCTTGGCGCGTCACCGGATCGACCTCGTCGTGACCAAGAACAGTGGCGGGGACGCCACCGCCGCCAAGCTCGAGGCGGCTCGGAACCTTGGGGTGGATGTCCTGGTCGTCGACCGCCCGCCTTCGCCCGACGGCCCGTCGGCCAGCACAGTCGCCGACGCTCTGGATTGGGTGTGCACGTCGCTCGGGCTCCTACGGGTCCGCTGACACGTCGGGATAGCGCCGCGGGGTGTAGACGCCGCTTCGGTCCCATCCGGGCACGTCCACCATCCTCGTCTGCGAGGACCCGACGATGAGGATCGTCCGCATGTCGACGACCGTGGGGTCCAGGCTGCCGAGCGGGACCACCTCGACTTGTTCCGCTGGGCGGCCGACGTCGCGGGCGACGACCACCGGGGTGTCGGAACGTCGGTGGGTGCCGATCACGGTGAGGGCCCGTCCGAGCTGCGAGGGTCGATGCCTCGACGCCGGGTTGTAGAGGGCGAGCACGAAGTCCGCTGCGGCGGCGGCCGCCAGCCGGGACTCGACGACCGACCAGGGCTTGAGGTTGTCCGAGAGGGAGATGGTGGCGAAGTCGTGGCCGAGCGGAGCACCGGCCCGCGCCGCTGCGGCCTGCGCGGCACTGATGCCGGGGCTGACGATGACTTCGACGTCCTCCCAGGTGACCGGCCGGTCGGGGTGGTCGAGCTGTTCCATCACCGCGGCAGCCATGGCGAACACCCCCGGGTCACCTGACGACACGACTGCCACCGATCGGCCCTCGGCTGCCAGGTCCAGGGCGTGCGCCGCTCGCTGGCCTTCCGCCCGGTTGTCCGACGGGTGGCGGATCTGGCCGACCGGCCGGGCTTCGACCATGTCGAGATAGGCGGTGTAGCCGACCAGGTCGGTGGCCTCGGTCAGCAGCGCGTCGGCGGCCGGGGTCCGCCATGGCGCGCCGCCGGGTCCGAGCCCAACGATGGCGAGCCTGCCCCTGCCACGGGGCAGGCTCATCTGGCCGCGCTCACCGGGTCGGGGCCTCAGCGCTTGGGATGACGACGATCGAGAAGTAGGGGGCGCGGGCCGGATCGGCTTCGGCCAAGGGCAGGATCCGCTGCTCGGGCATGGTTGCCCGTTCGACGTACCACGCACGGTCGAGGAGGCCGGCGGCCTCGACGCACGAGCGGACCTTTTCCAGGTTGCGACCGAGCTTCACCACCACCGCCGCCTCGGCCTCCGCCAGCCGCCGCTTCAGCTCCTCGCCCGGCAGCACGCCCGACAGCACGGACAACATCTCGTTGCGGCACACGAGTGGGATGCCCAGCACGGCCGCGCCAGCCAGGATCGACGGGACGCCGGGCACCACCTCGCTTCGGTAGCGGGAGGCCAGCCGGTTGTGGAGGTACATGTAGGACCCGTAGAAGAGCGGGTCGCCCTCACAGAGGGCGGCCACGTCGATGCCCTCGTCGAGGATCGCGGCGATCCGGTCCGCCGCGTCGTCGTAGAAGCCGGTCAACAGGTGCTCGTAGCGGGCTCCGGCTGCTAGCTCGGTGGTGACCGGGTAGTACAGCGCCAGCTCGCGTTGGCCGGGACGGAGATGGACGGCGGCCGCAGCCCGCGCTTTGCTTGGCCGGCCGGTCGCCGCGAACCAGGCCACCGCCCCCGACTCCTGGATGAGCCGGTGCGCCTTGAGGGTGACGAGCTCGGGGTCCCCGGGCCCGACACCCACCCCCCACAGTCGCCCGGCCACGAGCGACCCCGTCATTCGCGCTCTGCCGCTAGAGAGTTGACCGCGGCGGCGGCCATGGCGCTGCCGCCGCGGCGGCCCAGCATGGTCACGTAGGGGACGCCGTGGCCCGCCTCGACCAGCGCCTCCTTGGACTCGGCCGCACCCACGAAGCCGACGGGGAAGCCGAGGATCAGTGCCGGACGTGGAGCGGCGCCGTCGAGCAGCTCGAGGATGCGCCACAGGGCCGTGGGGGCGTTGCCGATGGCGACGACGGCTCTTTCCAGGCGCGGCAACCAGAGATCGACGGCGGCGGCGGAGCGGGTCGTAGCCATTGCCGCGGCCATCCCGGGGACCCGGGGGTCGCCCAGGGTGCAGATGACGTCGTTGGCCGCGGGCAGCCGGCTGCGGGTCACCCCGTCGGCAACCATGTTGGCGTCGGCCAGGATCGGGGCTCCGGCGGCGAGCGCCGCCCGTCCGGCGCTGCCGGCGCCGGCGGAGAAGCGAAGGTCCGCGGCGACATCGACCATCCCGCACGAGTGGATCACCCGTACCGCGAGCTTCTCGAGGTCCTCGGGGATCAGGGTGAGGTCGGCCTCCTCCCGGATGGTCTCGAACGACCGGCGGTAGATCTCGGCTCCGTCGCGCTCGTACTGGCGGACCGTCATGACCGCGCCGCGATGGCCACAGCCTCTGCGCCGGGAACCGCCCGAGCCCGCAGGTCGCCGTCGGCGTAGACGTCATAACGATCGGGGCCCGTACCGACCAGGGTCACAGGCAGCGGGGTGTGCTGAGCGCAGCACTTGGCGCAGCCGGACACGTGCAGCGCCATTGGGCCGCTGCCGGCCTGGCGGCGGGCGGCGATGATCCGGCGGGCGTCGCCGATGGCATCGGTCAGCCCGGAGGTGCAGCCGCGCGACCCGGCGCAGGCGACGACGGTCGATGCCGGGTCGGAGGGGTCCACGACGAGGCTGCCGGCCCTGAGCTCTCCGAGGAGCGCCGCGCCGTCGTCCGGTGCGACGGCCGGGAACACGACACCCCGCCAGGGGGTGAGCCGCAGCAGGCCGTGCGAGTACCGCTTGGCGACCGACGCCATGGCGGCGACGGCCTGAGCGTCGGCCCGGCCGAGGGTCGGCATGGCTCCCACCCAGCCGGCTCCCGTCCCGAGGGGGCCGGTGACCCGGACGGCAGCCTCCGCTGTTGCTGGCGGCACGGCGACACTCGCCCGGGGCCGGCCCAATGAGCCGACAGCCGCTTCGACCAGCGCGCCGACCAGCTCGCCGTGTGCCACGGCCCGGGGCCGGGGGGCCGACCCCTCGTCCCCGTCGGCCGCCCACCCCCAGGAGACGCCCATGACACCCCTCGCAGGGGTCGGGGCGGCGGCCACCGTGGCTCGCCTGCCGGCGATGCTGAAGGATCCTCCGCCGTCGATGGCGAAGCCGAACTTGTCGTCGAGCCCGTCGAGGCGGGGGTCGGCGTCCAAGGCGGCGAGGAGCGGTGCAAGGAGCGGGCCGAGGTCCTCCGCCTCGGGGTCCAGGTCGCCGAGGGGGTCGAGGAGGACGTTGCGACGGCGGTCGGCCGAGGGCCCGCCACTGACCCCCGAGCCGACCAGCGCCTCTGCGAGGGCGACCGCCGTGCCGGGCCGGATCCCGCGCAGCTGCAGGTTGGCCCGGCCGGTGATCTCCACGACCCCGCTGCCCCACCGCCGCGCGGCATCGGCCACTGCCAGCAGGGCGGTGGCGTCGATCCGGCCGCCCGGCACGCGGATCCGGACCAGACCACCGTCGGCGCGCGCCACCACGTTGTCCACGCTCGGGCAGGCCGGCCCGGGTCTCGAAGCACCGGTGCCGCCCCCGCCGAGGGGCGAGACGCCGTTCGTCGCGGGGGGCATCGCCGGGAACCCTACCAAGACATAGGGCACCATACCCTACGTCCTCGGACAACCGCTAGTGTCACGCGGGTGCCCCAGCCGTCGCGCCTCCTGGTGAACACCGGCCCAGGAAAGGGCAAGAGCTCGGCCGCCTTCGGGGTGATGGGACGGGCCTGGGCCCGGGGGTGGAAGGTGGGTGTCGTCCAGTTCGTCAAGAGCGACAAGTGGCAGGTCGGCGAGCGCAAGCTGGCTGCGCACCTCGGGATCGACTGGCACACGCTGGGCGACGGGTTCACCTGGGAGTCCGAGGACCTCGACGCGACCGAGGCCAGGGGCCGCCACGCCTGGCAGGTGGCCAGCGGGATGGTCTCCTCGGGTGACTACGACCTGGTGATCCTCGACGAGATGACCTACATCGTGAAGTACGGCTGGGTTCCGGTCGCCGACGTGGTGGCGGTCCTCACCTCCCGGCCGCAGCGGACCAACGTGATCGTCACCGGGCGCAACGCGCCCGGTGAGGTCGTAGAGCTGGCCGACACGGTGACCGAGATGGTCAAGGTGAAGCACGCGTTCGACCAGAACATCCGTGCCCGCAAGGGGATCGAGTATTGACCGCCCTCGGCCCGCGCCTGGTCGTGGCGGGCACGCGCTCGGGGGCGGGCAAGACCACGGTCGCGTCGGGTCTGATGGCGGCGTTCCGGCAGCGGGGATGGCGGGTGGCGTCGGCCAAGGTGGGGCCGGACTTCATCGACCCGGGCTACCACTCGGTCGCCACCGGCCGGCCGGCGCGCAACCTCGACCCGTGGATGTGCGGTGTGGACCTGATGCGCCCGCTGGCGGCCAGGGCCGCCGAGGGTGCCGATGTCCTGGTGGTCGAAGGGGTGATGGGCCTGTTCGACGGCGCAGCGGACGGCACCCCGTCGTCGACGGCCGAGGTGGCCAAGCGCCTTTGCGCGCCGGTGGTCCTCGTCGTCGACGCGGCGTCCACGAGCCAGTCCGTCGCTGCCCTCGTCCACGGCTACCGCACCTGGGACCCCACGGTGCGCGTCGCCGGAGTGGTCCTCAACCTGGTGGGCAGCACCAACCACGAGACGATGCTGCGCGCCGCGCTCGCCGATTGCGGCGTGCCGATCTACGGGGTGCTGCGACGTGACGACGCCATGCTGTGGCGCAGCCGCCATCTTGGGTTGCAGCCGGTCGCCGAGGACCCCGCCGGCGTCCGCGAGGCGCTTGATCGCCTCGCCATGGCCATCTCGGCGAGCTGCGACCTCGACGGGCTCATCCGCCTGGCTCGCTCCGCACCACCCCTGCCCACCACACCGCCGCCCCGGCCTCGACGGGTCGTCGGCGACCATGCCCCGCCCCGGGTAGCGGTCGCCTCCGGTCCCGCCTTCAGCTTCTGCTACCCGGACAACCTCGAGGCACTCGGTGCCGCCGGGGCGGAGGTGGTCACCTTCGACCCCTGCGTCGACGAGGGGCTGCCGGCGGGGACGTCCGCCGTGCTCGTCGGCGGCGGGTTCCCCGAGCTGTACGCCGAGGTCCTGGCCGCCAACGAACCGATGCTTCGGTCCGTGGCCGACCACCACCGCCGGGGCGGCGTGATCTGGGCCGAGTGCGGAGGGCTCTTGTGGCTGACCCGCAGCCTCGACGGGTCCACCATGGCTGGGGTGGTGGACGCCGACGGGACCATGGGCGGCGGGCGCGTCCTCGGCTACCGGTCGGCGACGACGACCCGCCCTTCGCCGCTGGGGCCGGCAGGGACGCAGGTCCGGGGCCACGAATTCCACTACTCGGCCACCGACCCGGGCGGCGACGCCCTGGTCCTGGCCGGCCGGCAGGGGACGACGACCGGCGGGTTTGCCGCCCCGCACCTCCTCGCCTCCTACCTGCACATCCACCTCGCCTCGTACCCGACCATCGCCGAGACGTTCGTGTCGGCAGCGGTCCGATCCCCGCTGGCCGCGTCCGGTACCGCTGGCCATGGTGCCCGATGAGCTCTCGACCGGCCGGACCGGGGCCGGCCGGTCGAGATCCACGATGCGCAAGACGTCGGTCTACCTCTCCGAGGACCTGAAGGCCGCGCTCTCCGTCGCTGCTGCCCGCTCGGGTCGCTCCGAGGCCGACACGATCCGCCTCGCGCTCGAGGCCTTCGTCCGCTCCGTCGGCCCCGCCCCCACCACCGAGCGGCGGTCCCGCCGGCCCATCCCTGGCGGGCCGTGCCTCGTGGGGGTCGGCGTCGGCCCCGGTGATCCTGAGCTCCTCACCGGTCGGGTGCGTCGGATCCTGCTCGCCGCCGATCGCGTGCTCGCCGGGTCCATCTCGGACGACGCGATGGGCAGGGCAGAGGCGGTCGTCCACGCCGCGACGCCGGGGGTAGCCGTCGAGCGGGTGGTGCTCCACGTCGGTCCTGATGCCGGAGCCAGGCGCCGGACCCTGGCCGCTGCCGCGGAGCGAATCGCTGTGTACCTGCAACAGGGTGAGCTGGTCGCCTTTGCCACGCTTGGCGACCCGCACATCTACTCGTCGTTCCCCGCCCTGGCCGAAGCGGTGCAAGCGCTGCACGGCGAGGCGGTCGTCGAGGCGGAGCCAGGCATCCTTCCCTTTCAGCAGCTCGCGGCGGCGACGTCGACGACCGTCGCCCAGGACGAGGAGCGGATCACCGTGGTGATCCTCGGTGACGACCCCGCCGAGTTGGACCTCCTGTTCGATCATGACGACTGGACGGTGGTCATCTACAAAGGGGGGCGGGAGCTGCCGGCGGTCGCGACGTCTTTGGCGCGGCGTGGCCGGCTCGGCGCCGCGGTGGCCGGCGAGCTGCTGGGACAGCCGGGAGAGCGTTGCCTGCCGCTCGCCGATCTGGCCACCGGCCCCGGCTCCTACCTGGCCACCGCCATCGTGCCGGCCCGCCGGTCGCCAGCCGTCCGGGAGCGTGGCGCGTGATCTCCTTCGTCGGGGCGGGACCGGGGGCTTCAGACCTGATCACGATCCGAGCCGCCGACCGCCTCGCCCGGGCGGACGTCGTCATCTGGGCCGGCTCGCTGGTGGCGTCGTCGCTGTTGGATCGCTGTCGACCGGGAGTCGTGCTCTACGACTCGTCGGGCATGACGCTCGGGGAGATCATCGGGGTCTTCGCTGCCCACCCCGACGACGCCGTCGTCAGGCTCCATTCCGGTGATCCGACCGTCTACAGCGCCGTCGCCGAGCAGATCGACTGGTGTCGGGCCAGCGGACGGCCCTATGAGATCGTGCCCGGGGTCTCCTCGGTGTCCGCCACCGCTGCCGCCGCTGGCCGGGAGCTGACGGTCCCCGGGGTGGCGCAGACCGTCGTCCTCACGCGTCTGGCCCGGCGCACGGCGGCATCGGTCCCCGACCACGAATCGGTGGCAGCGTTGGCCTGCCGAGGTGCCACCATGGCGCTGTACCTGTCGGCCGGCGACCCCAAGGCGCTGCAGCAGGAGCTGTTGTGCGAAGGCTCGGCGTACACGGCCGCGACGCCCGTCGTCATCGGGTACAAGGTGAGCTGGCCGGACGAGATCGTCCGTAGCTCCACCCTCGGTCGCCTGGCCGAGGACCTTGCCGTGCTGGGGAAGCGCACGAGCGTGATGATCCTGGTCGGAGACGCCCTGGCGGACGTCGACGTCCCGGCGGTCAGCCATGTCTACTCGGCTTCCTTCAGCCACGCCTTCCGGCCGGCGCGATGACCGCCGCGGCCATGGCGGTACCTGGCCACGACGGGACACCGATCGCCGTGGTCGGCATGCACGGCGGCCACCTCTACGGTCCCGGGGCCGTCGAGGCCCTCGCCAGCGCCGACGTCGTCGTCGGTTCGCCGCGCCAGCTTTCCCAGACGGCGTCCCTGCGCCCACCCGAGGCCGGCACCGTCGTCGTCGCAGGACCCCTCGACGAGGTCATCGATCGCGTCATGGACGCGTCGAGGGCCAGCCGGGCGGTCTGCGTCCTGGCCTCCGGCGACCCCGGCTTCTTCGGCATGGTCAGGGTGTTGGCAGCACAGGTGGGAAGCGGTCTCCTGCGGGTGCACCCGGCACCCAGCGCGGTCTCCCTCGCCTTCGCCCGACTGGGTCTCAGCTGGGACGACGCGACGGTCGTGTCCGCCCACGGCCGCCCGCTCGCCGACGCCGTGCGTGCGGTGCGGTCGTCACCTCAACCGTCGGTCGCCATCCTCGCCTCCCCGGACAACCCGCCACAGATCGTGGCCGAGGCACTGATCGCCGCTGGCGAGCCAATGGGACGCGAGACGGCCGCCGCGGTCGCTTCGCGCCTCGGGGAGGAAGGCGAAGTCGTGACTGTCTCCGATCTGGCGGCCATCGCCGGGGGAAGCTTCGACCCGATGTCCGTGCTGGTCCTGACCGGCCGGACGGCACGGCCAGGGACCCCCAGCCTGGCGTGGGGGCTGGCGGAGGCCGAATTCGACCACCGAGACGGGATGATCACCAAGGCCGAGGTGCGCGCCGTGGCGCTCGGGAAGCTCGACCTGCCACCCTGCGGGGTGCTGTGGGACGTCGGGGCGGGCAGCGGGTCGGTCGGGATCGAGTGCGGCCGGCTCCGCCCCGGCCTCGACGTCTTCGCCGTCGAGCGTGACCCGGCCCAGGTGGGCAGGATCCGGTCGAATGCCGCCCGCCACCGCGTCAGGCTCACCGTGACCGAGGGAGCAGCGCCGGACGCGCTGGTCGGACTGCCCGACCCCGACCGCGTCTTCGTAGGAGGTGGCGGGATCGAGGTCCTCGACGCAGTCCTCGGGCGACTGCGGTCCACCGGCGTCGTTGTCGCCACGTACGCCATCGTCGACCGTGCAGTGTCAGCTGCGGCCATGCTCGGCAACGTGGTCCAGCTATCGGTCAGCCGAGGGGTGTCGACGGGTCGCCTGGGCGTGCGCCTGTGTGCCGAGAACCCGGTGTTCGTCTGCTGGGGGCCAGACAACGGGGCCCGGGCGTGATGGCGTTGGGCGTCGGGCTCTCGGGGCGCGCCACCCGCGACGACGTGGCCGAGGCCATCGGCACTGTTCTGACGGAGGCCGGGTGGCGCTGGGACGATGTGGACGTCGTCGCCACGCGCGGCCGCCTCACCCACGACAACCGGCTCATCGGGCTGGGAAAACCGGTGGTCGGCTTCGAGGACCAGCGGCTCACCGATGTTGCCGTCGCGACGCCCGCCGATCCTGGGCTGGAGCGACTGGGCGCCCCTGCCGTGGCCGAAGCCGCAGCGTTGCTTGCCGTCGGTCCGGGGAGCCGCCTGGTGGTACCCAAGCGCACCGGCCGGTACGTGACGGTCGCCGCTGCGGTTGGCGGTCGACGATGAGGACGGTCAAGGTGATCGGCGTGGGCATGGGGAACCCCCGTCACCTCACGACAGAAGCGGTGGACGCGTTGCGGAGCGTCGACGTTTTCTTCGTTCTCGAGAAGGGGTCTGCAGCCGATGAGCTGGCAGAATTGCGCAGAGACCTGTGCAAGGCGGTCATGAGTGGCGGCGACTACCGCGTCGTCACCGTTCCCGACCCGTCCCGCGACCGCTCGACGACGGACTACACCAAGGCAGTGAAGGACTGGACGGCCGGCCGCAGCAGCGTCCTGCTCGACGCCATGGACGCCCACCTGGAACCCGGCCAGACGGCGGGGATCCTGGCGTGGGGCGATCCCGCCTTCTACGACAGCACCCTGCGGGTGTTGGACACCGGCCGGGCAACGGGACGCCTCGAGGTGGAGGTGATTCCGGGGATCAGCAGTATCCAGATGCTGGCCGCCGCGCACCGAATCTCGCTCACCCGGGTCGGGCGGCCACTTCAGGTAACGACCGGCCGGCGGCTGGCCGAGGAGGGGTTCCCTTCCGGCTGCCACGACGTGGTCGTCATGCTCGACGGCCGCTGCTCGTTCCAGTACGTCGACCCTGACGGCGTGCACATCTACTGGGGTGTGGATCTGGGCGGCCCCGACCAGGCGATCGTGTCGGGCGAGCTGGGCGAGGTGGCGGACGCAATCCTGGCCCGGCGGGCCGAGATCCGGTCCCGCCGGGGATGGGCGATGGACACCTACCTGCTCCGTCGGGACGTCTGACTCTCGGGTGGGCTGGCCGCCGTCGGCCGAGAGATCGTGGCGGCGCGATCCGCACCCAGGGCCTTTCGAGCGCTCAGGGAGGGTTGGTCTGAGCGCCCTGCTCCTCGACCGTGGCCGTCCCCTGCCGCGAGCGTACGGCTGTCAACACCATCTGTGCGGCGAGGCAAGCGCCCACGCCCTCCCCAGCGCGCAGCCGGAGCTGCAGCAGCGGTTCGAGGCCGAGCTCCGCCAGCACCCGACGGTGGGCAACCTCTCGGCTGCGCTGGCCCGCCACCAAGGCGCTCTGGACCGCAGGTGTGATGCGCACGGCAACCAGCGCAGCGAGAGACGTGACCAAGCCGTCGAGGACCACGGGTGCACGAGCTCCGGCAGCGGCCACGGTCAGCCCGGCGAGGAGCGCGATCTCGGGACCACCGACCGCGGCGAGGGCCACCTCCGGTTGGCAGAGCCGCTTCCCGTGAGTGGAGCGAGACCGCTCCAGCGCGGCAGCTACGACATCCCGCTTCCGCCGCACCATGGCGGAGTCTGCCGCCGCACCCAGACCGACGGCTTCGTCCACGTCCATCCCCAGCAAGGCGCAGGCCAGGGCGGCCGCCACCGTCGTGTTGCCGATGCCGACCTCCCCGAGGCAGACAAGCCCGTCCTCGCCGAGCCGTCGCCCGATCTCCTCTCCCGAGCGGAAGAGGACCTCGACGTCGACGGGATCAAGTGCGTCAGCGGCGACCATGTCGCCGGTCTGACGGGTGGCGATGGCGTGCACCGCTTCGACGGCCAGACCGGCCTCGCGTGCCGTCACCGCCCCAAGCGACACGCCGGCTCGGGTGGCCGCCAGCACATCGCCTGTGATCGAAGGGGAGAAGGCAGACACCCCATGCCTCGTCACCGGATGGTCGCCGGCCGCGACGACGAGCGTTCCCGATGTCGGCGGTTCCGGTCGAAGCGCCAGGACCCGGTTCACGACGAGGTCGAGCACCCCGAGGGAGCCGGGAACGGTCAGCCGATGGTCACCCTCGTCGCGCCCGGCGACGACCGACGCAGGCTCGGGACCGGCCAGGTGCGACACAGGAGCCGCCGGCTCGTCAGCGGACGGCCAACGCTCCTCCACGATGACGTCGTCGAGCGGCATGCGCTCCGACCAGCCGTGCCGCTCCAATCCGGGGCTTGGGGGCCGCTCGTCCGGCCACCCGATGCAGAGCCAACCCAGCGTCTCGATCCCTTGCGGCAGGCCCAGCAGCCCCGCCAGCTCCTCGGGTTGGAACAGCGTCACCCAGCCGAGGCCGAGCCCGACTGCCCGCGCCGCCAACCACATGTTCTCGACGGCGCAGGCGCAGCTCCACATGTCAGCATCGCCAAAGCTGGCCCGTCCGAGCACGCCTGCGGCCGGCACCCGCCGGTCACAGGCGACGACCACCCCGACCGGAGCCTCCCTGATGCCTTCGAGCTGCAGGTCGAGTAGTCGCGACCTTCGCTCTTCGGTGAGCATCTCGGCCTGTCGAAGCCGCTCACGGTCGGCCATGAGCGCTGCGTGGTCGCGCGTTCTCTGATCCCGCACGACGACAAATCGCCAGGGTTGGGAGTGCCCGACGGACGGGGCCTGATGGCCCGCCATGAGCACCTGCTCCACCATCTCCGGCGGCACCTCGTCGGGCCGGAAGCGGCGGACGTCCCGCCTCGCCGCGACGACTGCGTGTAGCGCCATCACCGTCGCTCGGTCGAAGGCCCATCCCGCTGGATCGGCGGCACGCTGGGCCGCCGACGTCGCATCGCCGACGAGCGGAACGGGGCGCGGCCAGGCGTGGTCCATGCGCGTGAGGTTAGGAGAGATCGAGATGGCCGACGGATGCTGCATCAGGCATACCTCGCCAGTGACGGCGCCTGTTCCAGCGCTGGTTGTCGTCGAGCCGGCCAGCCCGGTACCTGGGTACGCTCGGCGCCCATGGCCCTCGCCGCAGCCGACTGGATCGTCCGCCTTGCCGCCGAGTTGGGGACCCCGCCGCCCGACGGCGCCGAGCTCGACGCACTCCTCGGCCTCGCCGGTGTGGCCGCCCATGCCTCGGAGCGAATCGCCGCGCCAGTGTCGTGCTGGCTGGTCGCCAGAGCAGGGGTCGCGCCATCCGATGGCCTGGTGGCGGTGAGGCGGCTTGCGGAGGAGGTCGGCGGCAAGGAGTGAGGCCGAGCGGGTCGGGATTCAGCCCCGGTCCCGCTGCCGCCACCACGCCGCAGCGGCGTGGGGAGCGATCTGCGGGTAGTAGCGCAGGGGCGGGGGCAACCTCGTGACGGCGCTGCCGATCATGGCAGACCTCCGGCGCAGCCGGGCTTCGTCGTCGGGTGACCAAGCCAGACCGAGGCGGTGGCGTAGCACCGCCGGCAGCGTTCCCACCGTGAACAGCGTCGTGAGGTCCCCGGCGCGCTGGGCGACCGGCCGCCACGCCGCCGCTGGGACGAGGCGCGACGGTGCTATCGGGCGGGCGACCGAGCGGAGGACGTCGCGCACCGCCGCGTTGTCTTGGAGGGTGTTGTCGACCATGTCGTCGAAGTACTCACCGAAGGCGCCCCAGTCGCGTGGCAAGAGGTCGTCATCGACCCCGAGGAGCCCTCCGACCTGGCGCCACTCGGCGAGGAAGGCGTCGAGCTCGGGCCGCGGCAGCGGGGTGGCAAAGACCTGCTGGATCTCGACGCCGAACCGGCCCAGGGTGAGATGCACCCACGCGGTCGCCTCCGGGTCGAAGGCCGAGTACGGCGACCCCTGCGAATCGAAGCCCCGGATGCCCTCGTGCACCCGCCGCAGCCTGGCAGCCTCGGCCTCGGCGACCGGGCCGGCGCCGTAGGTGAAGCGGATCGACGAGTGCATCGTCCGCAGCAGGCGGCGCCAGGGGTGGGCCACGAAGTCGGAGTGCTGGTCAACGGCCACACCGACGGTGGGGTGAGCGACCTGCAGGACGAGGGTGGCCGGGGCCAGCAACAGCCCCCGGATGTCACCCATGAGCCGCCACGTCAGTGACCCGGGCCCGGGTCGGTCGGCCACGGCCGTCAGGCGGGATGGGTCGGGACGGGGATGCCCTCTCCCCGCCGGAGGTTCCCGTCGGAGCTCGCCTGCTCCACGTCGTGAGGGTGCCGGGAGGGCCGGAGGTCGACCAACGGCTCGACGACGGCAGCGACGCATATCCGCCGGTGTGCCTGCGCGCTCGTGAGGACCGCGAGCTGGGAGGAGGGATCGTCGGTCGGTAGCCACGCCCCGAGTGCGTTGCGCCGGTGGGCCACGGCGCTGAGGCTCGCCACATCGTCGATGCAGCGCTGGGCGAGACCCGCCTGGGCGGCCGGCGGGAGGTCCAACGCGACGTCGAGGTCTCCGGCAAACGCGATGCGCTCACCCACGACCACATCGGCCGCCGGCAGGTCCGCAAGCGTCGCCACGACGGACGCCAGCCAGCACGGGGCCATCCGTTCGGCTGCGCCCAGATAGGCGACGAACATGCCGCTCGCCGCGGCCAGCGCGAGCGCCCGCGCCGTCGGGGCGTCGGCGCCCGGCGCCAGGAGCAGGCGGACGCGGGGGTCTCCCATCGCCACGGACGGCGGCGGCCCGTCGACGGTGGCGACGAGGAGCAGTTCCCAGGCAGGGTACGACTGCCGCAGCACGGAGCCGACCGCGCCGTCCGGGATGGTTGCGCCCTCGTTGACGAGGACGACGCTCACCGTCCACGCTGGTGGCGGTGCTGGGGCCAGCAGCGGGTCAGAGGGGTGCATGAGCGCCGCCGCCCACACGGTGGCAGGACCGACAGCGGCCGCTGGTGGCGCGCCGGCGCTGGCATCGGGCTCCGCCGCCGCCGCCGACCCGGCCAGCAGCGGCCAGGGGAAGGCGTCGGCGCAGGGGACGGCCTCGAAGGGAAGTGCCGGTGCCCCACGCCCGACGGCCGGCGCGGGATCGTGACTGCTGGCCCCGGTGCCTTCGGCAGGGGTGTGGTGGGTGGGCCGGGGGCTGCACCCGTTGGTCGCCGCCGACGACGTCAGGAAGGAAACGTGCGCGGGCAGCTGGAAGGTTTGGCCGGGACCGATGGCACGCGCCGCGGCTGGCGCCGCGGCTGCCGGCAGGGCCGGCGCCTGCTCCCCTCGGCCCGGGCGTCGTCGGCCGCCGAGCCAGCGCAAGACCGCTCGTGTCCAGCGGATGAACAGCCGGGCGACAGTGGTCGCCGCATCGTCCACCGGGTGCGCCGGTCGCATGCCCCGATTCTTGCGCACGACGGCGCTCAGGGGGTGAACCCTGCGTGGCGTCGGGACCGAGAGGCGATGGGTCGCCTTTCGTGGCGACTGGGACGCAGGACCAGGGTCGCAGGATCAGGGCCGGGGGACGGCGGGACCCGCCCGCTGACGCCTCCGGCGCGTGGCGCTCATCATCAGGAGCGTCAAGGCGGGCACAGCCAGGGCGATGACCACGAGACCGAGGCTGGTGGCGGGGGATGGCCCGGTCGAGGTGATGAAGGCGGCGACGCGGACGGGTGTGACGAGATGGATCGGCCCGTGTGGGCCGGCGCCGATGGCTTCGAAGTCATTTGGCCCGATGCTGCCCATGTCGGGCACGGTCACCTCGACCCGGAAGGCCCCGCTCCCGTTCGCGGTGGTGACGGCCACGAGCCGGTGGTCGGGGCCGAACCTGATCCGGATGCGGGCCCGTGGAGCGAAGCCGTTACCGGACAACGTGATGACGTCGCCGGGGTGGACCTGCGGCGCGACGTTGACCGGGGCAACGGACACCGGCGGCGATCCGTCCGCCGCGGTGGTCGAGCCCGGCCCGGTGTTGCCGCGGCCGCCGTAGCGCGCTGGGACGCCGGTGCCAGAGGTGCCAGAGGGGATGCTGAGCGGTGGGGTGGCCGTGAGGACGACCGTTCCGCCGATCGGCCGGCCGGTTGGTCCGGCGCCCCCGAGGAGGACCAGTTGCCGGCTGGCGGCGTCGTACACACCGACGGCCCCGAACCGGGCGGCGGGGGGTGGCGAGGTGGCCAGGCGCCGCCAGTGTGTCCCGGTCAGCGCCCAAACGTCGTTCAGTGGTCCGCGGGGGCCGTCACCGCCGAAGAGGACGAGGGTGCCGAGAGCGGTGTCGTCGACGGCGACTGCACCGGTGCGCGCCGGCGGTGCGCCGCCGGGGCGCAGCAGCTGCCAGCTGCCGCCGTTCCAGTTCCACGTTCCTGCCAGCAGCGAGCTGCCGGGCACGGGCGTGTCGGCGGTGAGAGCGAGCGTCGAGGTCGTGCCGCCGAAGAGGATCGTGCGGCCACCCTCGCTGACGAATGACGCGCCGAGGCTGGCCGGGGGGTGCACGGGCGTGTCCACCGCCGCCCAGTTGTCACCCTCCGGGGTCGACTCGAGGACCCAAGTGTCGTTGAGCAGCGAAGGGGCCGTGCTGTGGTGGCGCAGCCCTTGGCCGGCCGTCGCCCCCTGGCTGCGCGCTGTCTGTGACGGCGCGACAGCCGTAGTAGACGGATTGGGTGGTGCGGTCGATGTCGGGGAGAGGCCCGAGGCAGGGCTACCGGTGGAGGAGGACGTCGTTGTCGACGACGCCGGCGTGGTTGTCGATGACGTGCTCGGGGAGGTGGTGCTCGACGGCGGGACCGTCGTGGTGGTTGTGATGGTCGTCGGTGGCGGGCCGGAGGTGGCTGCGTTGCTCGTGCCGTAGCCGCCGAAGAGCACCAGCCGCCCACGGGCGTCGGTCGCCAGGGCGGCGCCGGCCCGGGCACCGGGTGTGGTCGGCGCCTGGACCTGGACCCAGGACTCACCGTTCCACTCCCAGGTGTCGTCGAGCAGCACGCCGCCGGGGCCCTTGCCACCGAAGAGGATCAGCTGGTTGAGAGCGGCGTTGTAGGCCATGGACGCGTCCACCCGCGCCGGCGGCGACAGGTCGTAGGGCGACGGCTTCGCCATCGTCCAGGTCGTGCCGTCCCACACCCAGGTGTGGTCGGACAGGGCGCCGTTGGCTTGCAGGCCACCGAAGACGACGACGGTGCCGTTGGCGGCGTCGTACGCCGCCGATGCGCCACGCAGGGCGGGTCCCGGAGCGGGCGGCGACAGCACCGACCAGGTCGGGCCGGCAGCAGCGGGTGCCGCCCCGGCGCGCTCGGCGGGTGTCACGGTGAGGACGGCGGCGCCGAGACATACAGCCAGGAGCAACCGCCGCGACCGGGGGAGGGAGGTCTCGCGCATCGGAGGGAACCGCGCTCGGCGCGGCGCCCTCTAGGATAGTGGCAGTCAGGCGCCGAAGGTATCGGCAGGGGTCGTCTGCACGGCGCGGCCGTCGGCGACGAGCCACCGCCCGAGTTGGTCGACGGCCATTGGCTTGCCGACGAAGTACCCCTGGGCGCAGTCGCAACCGAGCTCGGCGAGGGCAGCGCAGGTGGCGCCGTCCTCCACCCCCTCGGCGACCGCCCGTACCCCGAGGTTGCGGGCCAGGGCGATCGTGGAGGCGACGATCGCCGCGTCGCGCGCTTCGTCGAGCATGCCGGCGACGAAGCTCCGGTCGATCTTGATCTCACCCGCTGGCAGGCGCTTCAGGTGCGACAGCGACGCGTACCCGGTGCCGAAGTCGTCGACCGAGATCGTCGCTCCCATCTCGGCCAAGCGGCCCAGCATGCTGATCGTGCGGGCGGGGTCGGTCATCACGCTGCTCTCGGTGATCTCCAGGGTCAGTGCCGAGGCTGGCATGCCGTGGCGGCGAAGGACCTCGGCCACCCGCTCTGGGAAGTCCGGCTCAACCATCGATCTCAACGAGAGGTTTACGGCCATCTCGAGGTCGAATCCCCCTTGCCGGAGGGCGCGTTGCTGGACGACCGCCGCCTCGAGCACCAAGAACGTCAGCCCCGGGATCAGCCCCGCCTGCTCGGCCTCTGCGATGAAGGCTTCCGGGCCGAGCAACCCCCGCCGCGGGTGGCGCCAGCGGACAAGCGCCTCGACGCCGGGAACGGATCCGTCCCGCAGGTCCAGCTTGGGCTGGTAGTAGACGTCGAGCTCGGCGTGGTCGATCGCCCGGCGCAAGTCAGCGGCCATCGACAACCGCTCCCGGGTCGTTGGGTGGTGCTCCGGGTCGTAGATCTCCCAGCCACGTCGCGAGGACTTCGCGGCGTACATGGCCACCTCCGCCTCGAGCAGCAGGCGGTCGGGGTCGCCCCCTCCGTCGCGGACTGCCACTCCGACGCTCGCGCCGATCTCCACGGAGACGCCCCCGACGCGGAATGGCTCACGGAGCGCCGATAGGACGGCGCCGGCGGCCCGGGCCGCTTCCTGGCGCCCGGCCTCCGGGAGCAGGACACCGAACTCGTCGCCGCCGACGCGCGCCACCCTCCCATGTGGTGCAAGGCCGCCGGAGACCCTCGCGGCAGCCTCAACGATGAGCCGGTCACCCTCCCGATGGCCGAGAGCGTCGTTGACGTCCTTGAAGCCGTCGAGGTCCATGAGCAGGACTGCGCCGGACGTGCAGTGGCACGCGAGCTGCTCGGAGAAGCCGAGCCGGTTGAGGAGACCCGTCAGCCGGTCATGGGTGGCGTCGTGGCGCAGCTGTTGGTGCAGCCTGCTGCGGTCGAGCACCGCGGCCAGCTGGTTGCTCACAGCGCCGAGCAGGCGCAGATCGGCGGGGGAGAACCTTCTCCGCCCGACCGGCTGGCCCGCGCCGACCATGCCGATGACGGCCCCGTCGGAGCGCACGGGGGCGACGACGACGCCTGGTCCGAGCCGGTCCCGCACGTCTGCCCACCGATGCCCGGGCCCGGGGAGCTGATCCAGGTGGGCCGGCATGGGCGGCAGCGTCGTCAGCTCGGAGGGTCGCCCCGGCCCGCAGTGCTCGTGCGCCCCGGCCTGCACGCCGACCAGCTCCGTCCGTCGCCACCCGTCACCTTCGACGAGGAGCGCCTCGGTCGCCCCGGCGTTGAGCAGCCGTCGCAACTCGCCGAGCACCAGCGCGAGCTCCTCTTGGGGGTCGTGCGACTCGAGCAGCTGGCACGTCATGCGGTGGAACAGGTCCAACCGGCGGTCGGGGCCACGGCGGCGGACGGCGCTGACCGCGGCGGAGGCGGCGCCGCCTCCTGCCGCTGCGAGGAGGATGGGGCCGAGCAGGGCGGTCACCGCCCGAGGCGCCGGGGCCAGCCTTCCGGCGCCGGCGCCGGCGCATGGCAGGGGGCTCGGGTCGCCGGCGGCGGGCGATCCCACGGTTTGGGTGGCACGGCACGCTCCCATTCCGGCGGGCAGGCTCACCCCCGACGCGGCGGCGCCGAACCGGGGGATCTGGCAAGTCTGGCATCGGCTGCGCTGGTCTTGGCGGACCCTCCGCCGCGAACGCCTGCAAGGACCGGCAGTGGGTTATCCTCATGAGGCTCGCGGGCGTAGCTCAATGGCAGAGCGCGGTCCTTCCAAGTCCGACACGCGGGTTCGATCCCCGTCGCCCGCTCTTGGGGTCAGCTCTGTCGCTGACCCTCCGTCCGTTCCGTCCGTTCCGTCGGGGAAGGGGGATTCGAACCCCCGACCTCCTGCTCCCAAAGCAGGTGCGCTACCGCTGCGCCACTCCCCGGTGCCCGCCAGTCTACGCCGGCTCGGGGAACCCGCGGTCCGCCGTCCCGGGAGGGCGGGGTCGGTAGACTCGGGACCTCCTATGAAGACGATCGTCGAGCCCCTCGAGGGCAACAAGGTCAAGGTGTCCGTCGAGGTCGACGAGGAGGAGTTCGAGCGCAGCATCGATACCGCCTTTCGCAAGATCGCCCGGGAGGTCCGCATCCCGGGATTCCGGCCTGGCAAGGCGCCCCGTCGCATCATCGAGGCCCGTCTCGGTGCCGGGGCCGGCCGGGTCGAGGCCCTGCGGGACTCGCTGCCCGACTACTACGCCCAGGCCCTGCAAGAGCATGGCGTCGACGCGATCGCTCCTCCCGAGATCGACATCACCGCCGGCGAGGACGCCGGTCCGGTCGCTTTCGACGCCGTCGTCGAGGTCCGCCCCCAGCTGAAGCTCGCCGGGTACCAGGGGCTGCGGGTGAACGTCCCGAGCCCGCTGGTGAGCGACGCTGACGTGGAGGCTCAGATCGACCGCCTGCGTGCCAACTTCGGCGAGCTGTCACCCGTCGACCGCCGCGCCCGGGACGGCGACAACCTGACGATCGACCTGTCTGCCAGGCGTGATGGCGAGCCCGTCGCCGGGCTGTCGGCCGACGACTTCCTCTACGAGCTCGGCAGCGCGTCGGTCCTGCCCGAGCTGGACGACAGGCTGCGGGGCGCCAAGCCCGGCGACATCCTGGCCTTCGACGCGGAGCTGCCCGACGGGCCTGTGAACCTCCAGGTCCTCGTGAAGGACGTGAAGGAGAAGGTCCTTCCCGCCGCCGACGACGGATGGGCCGCCGAGGCATCGGAGTTCGACTCGGTGGAGGAGTTGCGCGCCGACATCCGTGAGCGCCTGCAGGCGGTGAGGAAGGTGGAGGGCCTGTACGCGTGGCGCAACGGCACCCTCGAGGCGCTCGTCGAGCTGGTGGACATCGACGCGCCGGAGCCGCTCGTGCAGGCCGAGCTCGAGCGCCGCGCCCATGACTTCGCCCACCGCCTCGAGACCCAAGGGGTGTCGATCAGCCGGTACCTGCAGGCGACCGGCCAGGACGAGCAGCAGGTGGTCGCCGGCCTGCGCAGCGAGGCCGTCCCGGCCGTGAAGGCGGATCTTGCGCTGCGCTCCGTCGCCGACGCGGAAGGCATCGACGTCACAGACCAGGAGGTCGACGCCGAGATCGAGCGTCTGGCGACGGCCTACGGGCAGAAGCCCGCGGCGCTGCGCTCCAAGCTCCAACGCGCCGGACAGATGCCCGCGGTACGCTCGGACCTGAAGAAGTCCAAAGCCCTCGAGTGGCTCGTCGAGCACGTCGAGCTCGTCGACCCCGACGGCCAGCCCGTCGACCGATCCCTTCTCAGCCCGGAAGTTCCGGGCGAGGCCGAACCCGCAGAGCAAGCCCCGACCGCCGCCCCGGAGAGTGGAGAAGCGTGATCAACCCTCGAGCCCAGTATCACGTCCCGGGCATCTTCGAGCAGACCAACCGGGGTGAGCGGGGCTACGACCTCTTCTCGCGGATGCTCGAGGAGAACATCATCTTCATGGGCACGCCGATCGACGACTACGTGGCCAACGCTGTGTGCGCCCAGCTGCTCTACCTCGAGTACAAGAACGCGGACAAGGACATCAGCCTGTACATCAACTCGCCGGGCGGCGAGATCACGGCGCTGTTCGCCATCTACGACACGATGAAGTTCGTCAAGAACGACATCTCCACGTTCTGCTACGGCCAGGCGGCCTCGGCGGCAGCCGTCATCCTGGCGGGCGGCACCAAGGGCAAGCGCTTCGCCCTGCCCCACGCCCGCATCCTGATCCACCAGCCCTACGGAGGGGCGGCCGGTCAGGCCGCCGACATCGAGATCCAGGCGAAGGAGATCCTGCGGATGCGGGACCTGCTCAACGAGATGCTCGCCGCCGACAGCGGCCAGTCAGTGGAGAAGGTCGCCGCGGATACCGATCGTGACTTCATCATGAGCGCTGACGAGGCCATGCGTTACGGTCTCATCGACGAGGTCATCACGACCCGGGAGCTCGCCGGGGTCCCACAGGCCGCCGGCGTCGGCTGATCGAGGCGGAGGGGAGCGGGATGGCGAAGTTTGGGGAGCCGAGCGACCTGGTCAAGTGCTCCTTCTGCGGCAAGTCGCAGAAGCAGGTGAAAAAGCTGATCGCCGGTCCGGGCGTCTACATCTGCGACGAGTGCATCGACCTCTGCAACGACATCATCGAGGAGGAGCTCTCCGAGAGCTCCGAGGTTCACTTCGACGAGCTGCCCAAGCCCACGGAGATCTTCGAGTTCCTGAACGATTACGTCATTGGCCAGGAGCGGGCCAAGAAGATCCTGTCGGTCGCCGTCTACAACCATTACAAGCGGGTCCAGGCGGGTGGGTACAGCGACAACGACGTGGAGTTGCAGAAGTCCAACATACTGCTCCTCGGGCCGACCGGTTGCGGCAAGACGTTCCTTGCCCAGACGCTGGCGCGCTTGCTCAACGTGCCCTTCGCCATCGCCGACGCCACGGCGCTCACCGAGGCCGGCTACGTCGGCGAGGACGTCGAGAACATCCTCCTCAAGCTGATCCAGGCGGCGGACTACGACGTCAAGAAGGCCGAGACGGGGATCATCTACATCGACGAGATCGACAAGATCGCCCGCAAGAGCGAGAACCCCTCGATCACCCGGGACGTGTCGGGCGAGGGCGTGCAGCAGGCCCTCCTGAAGATCCTGGAGGGGACGACGGCGTCGGTGCCGCCGCAGGGGGGTCGCAAGCATCCCCACCAGGAGTTCATCCAGATCGACACGACCAACATCCTGTTCATCTGCGGCGGTGCCTTCGCCGGCTTGGACCGGCTCATCGAGAGCCGTCTCGGACGGCAGGGCATCGGCTTTCGCGCCGACATCCGCCGGGCCGACGAGCGGGGTGAGGGCGACCTGCTCGCCCAGGTGCTCCCCGAGGACCTGCTCAAGTTCGGGCTGATCCCCGAGTTCGTCGGGCGCCTGCCGGTCATCGGCGCCGTCTCCAACCTCGACCTGCACGCACTGGTGCGGATCCTCAATGAGCCGAAGAACGCTCTCATCAAGCAGTACCGGCGGGTGTTCGAGCTCGACAACGTCGAGCTGGTGTTCACCGACGACGCCTTGGAGGCGGTGGGCGAGCAGGCACTGCTCCGCGGGACCGGCGCCAGGGGGCTTCGCGCCATCCTGGAGGAGGTCCTCTTGGAGGTGATGTACGACCTGCCGAGCCGCAACGACATCGGCCAGTGCGTCGTTGACCGCTCCGTGGTGCTGGAGCGGGTCAACCCGACCCTCGTGCCGCGCACGGCCGAACCGGCGCACAAAGAGGCCCGCCCCCGGAGGGCCGCCAGTTGAGTGGGGAGGCCAGCCCCCGGCGGGTGGCGAGCTGAGCCACCATCCTGCTCGTACGGTAGCGCTGTGGCGCCTCGTGCCGTGATGGACCTCGGAGACGCGCTCGCCTGGCTCGATCGCCACCAGAACCTCGAGCGCATGCTCGGGGAGCGCCCCGTCGGTCCTCCTGACCCGGCGCGCATGCGGAGCCTCGTCGACGTCCTCGGCCACCCCGAGGCGGCGGCGCCGGTGATCCACGTCACCGGCACCAACGGCAAGACCTCGACGTCACGGGCGATCACGATGCTGCTGATGGCGAAGGGGCTGTCGGTCGGCACGTACACGAGCCCCCACCTGGAGCGGATCAACGAGCGGCTGAGGATCGACGACCAGCCGATATCGGACGCCGAGCTGGCGGCGGTGCTCTCCGACCTGGCCGGCGTCGAGCCACTGGTGGCGGCGGGGTCCCCGAGCTGGTTCGAGCTGGTGACGGCGGCGGCGCTGCGGTGGTTCTCGGACGCTCCGGTGGACCTGGCCGTAGTCGAGGTCGGGATAGGCGGGCGGTGGGATGCGACCAACGTGGTCGACGGAGCCGTGGCGGTGGTCACCAACATCGGCTTGGACCACCTCGAGCTCCTCGGTCCCACGCGGGCCCACGTGGCCGGGGAGAAGGCGGGGATCGTGAAGCCGGGCTCGACGCTCGTGCTCGGCGACGAGGACCCGGAGCTCCTGGCGATCTTCGAGCGGGAGGCACCCCGGCGGCTGTGGTGGTCCGGGCGCGACTACGCCTGCACCCGCAACGACATGGCAGTAGGTGGGCGCACGCTCGACATCCGGACGCCGGGGGCAACCTACGAGGGCGTCTGGTTGGGCGTGCACGGTCGCCACCAGGGGGCCAACTTCACGACGGCGGTCGCCGCGGTGGAGGCGATGTTCGAGGCGCCCGTAGAGGAGGAGCTGGTGCGGGAGGCGGCAGGCGCGACGGCCTCGCCCGGTCGCCTCGAGGTGGTTGGGCACCGGCCGGTCGTCGTGCTCGACGGGGCCAAGAACGAGGAGGGCGCGAGCCGGGCGGCGGCGGCGGTGGCCGAGGAGTTCGCCGGGGCCCGCAGCCGCATCCTGGTGGTGGGTCTGCTCCGAGGGAAAGACGCCGCCGGCATGCTGGAAGCGCTCCGTGCTGGCAGCGCACGGCTGGTCGTGGCTTGCGCCCCTCCGTCGCCGCGCGCCCAGCCCGTCCACGAGGTAGCGTCCGCCGCCCGCAAGCTCGGGGTGCGCCAGGTGCTCGAGCGCGAGACGGTCGCCGACGCCGTCGCGGCGGCGATGGAGTCGGCGCACCCCGACGACCTGATCCTCGTCGCCGGCTCCCTCTACGTCGTCGGCGCCGCCCGGGCGGCGCTCGGGGTGCGCCCGTCGTAACAGGTAGCCTGCGGCCCGTCATGGACCGGACACTCGTCATCGCCAAGCCGGACGCCGTCGCCCGGGGTCTCGCCGGCGAGATCCTCGCCCGGCTGGAGCGCAAGGGGTTGCGGCTCGTCGCCGCCGAGCTGCGCACGCTCGACCGGGACACCGCCGCCCGGCACTACGCCGAACACGAGGGCAAGCCCTTCTTCCAGGACCTCATCTCCTTCATCACCCGCTCGCCAGCAATGTTCATGGTCGTCGAGGGGCCGGCCGACACCTGGAGGGTCGTGCGCACCCTCATGGGGGCGACCAACCCGGCGGAGGCCGCTCCCGGGACCATCCGGGGCGATCTCGGCACGGAGATGACCGAGAACCTGGTACACGGCTCCGACGGGCCGGAGTCGGCCAGGCGGGAGATCGGCATCTTCTTCCCGGCGCTGGCCGGCTGAGCGGGATTTCCGCCGTCCGGCGGGTGGACCCGGCGGCCGCCGCCCGGTAGCCTTGTCCGGCGTCCCGGACCCGCAGACAGGAGGCTCCGTCCCGTGTCCGACAGCTTCTTCTCCGGGTTCTTCGGCCGCGACATGGCCGTCGACCTGGGTACCGCCAACACCCTCATCTACGTCCGGGGCCGCGGGATCGTGCTCAACGAGCCGTCCGTGGTCGCCGTCAACGTGAAGGACGACCGCCCGCTCGCCGTCGGTGCCGACGCCAAGCGGATGATCGGCCGCACTCCGGGCCACATCCAGGCGATCCGGCCGCTGCGCGACGGCGTCATCGCCAACTTCGACATCTGCGAGAAGATGCTCGCCTACTTCATCCGCAAGGTGCACGGATCGCACCGCTTCGCCGCCAAGCCCCGGATGGTGATCTGCGTCCCGTCGGGCATCACCGGTGTCGAGCAGCGGGCGGTCCAGGAGGCGGCCGAGTCGGCGGGCGCCCGCAAGCCGGCCCACATCATCGAGGAGCCGATGGCCGCTGCCATCGGGGCGGGCCTGCCGGTGCACGAGCCGACCGGCAACATGGTCGTCGACATCGGCGGGGGCACGACCGAGGTGGCCGTGATCTCTCTCGGTGGCATCGTGACCAGCCAGTCGGTCCGCATCGGCGGCGACGAGCTCGACGAGGCGATCATCCAGTTCATCAAGAAGGAGTACAGCCTGGCCCTCGGCGAGCGCACGGCCGAGGAGATCAAGATCGCCCTCGGGTCGGCGTGCCCGCTGGAGGAAGAGCTCCACGCCGAGATCCGGGGCAGGGACCTGATCACGGGCCTGCCCAAGACGATCGTGACCAGCACCGAGGAGATCCGCGAGGCGATCGAGGAGCCGGTCGCTGCGGTCGTCGACGCGGTGAAGGTGACCCTGGACAAGACGCCACCGGAGCTGGCCGCCGACATCATGGAGCAGGGCATCGTGCTGACCGGCGGCGGCGCCCTGCTGCACGGCCTCGACGCCCGGCTGATGGCAGAGACCGGCATGCCCATCGTGATCGCCGACAACCCCCTCCATTCCGTGGTGATCGGCAGCGGGCAGTGCCTGGAGGAGTTCGAAGCGCTGAAGGCGGTCCTCATGTCCGCCAACGTCCGCTGAAGCCTGGTTGGCTCTCGTCCGCCGCCCGGCGCGACTGCGGTACGTGGTCGCCCTGCTCGTGTTGGTGTCGCTGACCCTCATCAGCCTCGATGCCAGCGGCCGGGGCCGCTCGACCCTGCAAGGCGTGCGCGGGGCGTTCAACGCCGTGCTGGCGCCGGTCCAGTCGGGCATCCACGCCGCCCTGCGTCCCGTCGGCAACTTCTTCACCGGTGCCGTCGACTACGGCCGGCTGCAGGCGGAGAACATCCGGCTGCGCACCGAGCTCGACCGGCTGCGCGCCACCGAGGCCACCTCGGCGTTCTACCAGCAGCAGGCCGACCAGGTCCTGGCCCTCCAACACCTGCCGTTCGTCGCCGGCATCCCCAAGGTGACGGCGCAGATCATCAACATTGGCTCCTCCAACTTCTCCGCTTCCGTCACGATCGACCGGGGGCGCTCCGCCGGCGTCCTCGTCGGTCAACCGGTCGTCGCCGCCGGCGGCCTCGCCGGCAGCGTCGTCGCCGTCACCGCCCACACCGCCACGGTGGACCTGATCACCGACCCGACGTTCGTCGTCGGCGTCAGCCTGCCGGACCACAACACCGGGTCGGCGGCCGGGCAGGGGCCAGGCGACTCCATGCGGGTCACGGTCGTGCCGGCGAGCGCGCCGGTCCCCAAGCTGGCAAGGGGGGAGGTCCTCTCGACCTCCGGTCTGCAGATGGAGCTCTTCCCGCCGGGCATCCCCGTCGGGCGCATCGCCACCGTCTCCGTGCCACCCGGAGAGCTCGAGCCGGTGGCCACCGTCACCCCGTTCGTGAACGCGGCCCGGCTCGGCTACGTGGACGTCCTGCTGTGGTCCCCGCAGTGAGCCCGGCCAACGCGGCGCGCCTGCGCATCGCCGCCGTGCTGCTTTGCGGGATCGTGGTGCAGACCACCTTCGGCGCCGACCTCCGCATCGGGGGGGTGGCGCCCGACTTCATGCTGCTCCTGGCGGTCGCCGGCGGGCTGGCAGCCGGACCGGGGGCGGGCGCCTTCATCGGGTTCTCGGCCGGCCTTCTCGCCGACCTGTCCCTGACGGCCACCCCGCTCGGGGTGTACGCCCTCTCGTGGTGCCTCGTCGGCTTCGCCGTCGGATGGGCTCGCCTCCACGTCCTGCCCGAGGGCCGGCCCGTCCAACCGCTGGTCGGGCTGGCGGCCACCGCCGGGGGCATGATCGTGCTCCTCGTCGTCGGTGCGCTCTCCGGCCAGGGGGCCTTCACCGCCGCCGGCAAGACGTGGCTGGTGCGCGTCGGCATGGTGGAGGCCGTTTGGAACGCCGCCCTCGTGATCCCGGTCACCGCCGTGATGAGACGCGCCGCCCGAGGCACCAGCGGCGCCGATCGGCTGGGACGCACCGACGCGCTCGTGGCCGGGTGATAGGTAGTAGGTGGTGACCGTCCCCGAGCACACCGACTCCACCCGGTTCCGCCTCACGGTGATCCTGGTCGTCGTCGGATGCCTCTTCGCCTCGCTGCTGGTGCGGCTCTGGTTCCTCCAGGTGGTCCAGGCGCCCGCAGCCGACAAGCAGGTGGTGGCGGCGTCCTACGTGACGGTGTACGTCCCTGCTCCCCGCGGCGAGATCCTCGACCGCTACGGGCGGGTCCTCGTCGCCAACCGGCAGGTCCCGGTGATCGAGGTCGTTCAGGCGGCCGCCTCCGACACCGGCCTCGTCTCCCGCCTCGCTGCCCTGCTCGGCATGACCGTCGAGGCGACCAGGGCGGCCATCCTCAACAACCAGTACTCGCCGCTCGCTCCCGTCCCGATCTACCTCGGCGCCTCGGCGGCGCAGATCCTCTACATCCAGGAGCACCGTTCGCTGTTCCCGGTGGGGGAGGTGGCCGCCACCACCGCTGACACGCCTTACGTCACGCCGCTCGGCGAGTCCGCCGGCGAGCTGCTCGGCTACGTGGGGCAGGTCACCGCCCAGGAGCTCCCGATCCTGCAGAAGGCGTACCCGGCGAAGCACTATGCCGCCGGCGACATCGTCGGCCAGGCCGGGCTCGAGGAGGAGTACGAGCGCTACCTCGCCGGCATCCCCGGCCGGATCGAGTACGAGGTCAACGCCCAGGACCAGGTGCTCGGCGTGTACCGCTCGATCCCGCCGGTACCGGGCGACAACCTCCGCCTCACCATCGACGCCAGACTCCAGCAGGTCGCCGACGAGGCGATCCTCCAGGGCGAGAAGGCGGCGCGGGGGATGCCGGCGTCACCGCAGGCGGGCCACTACAAGGCGCCCGCGGGGGCGGTCGTCGCCGAGGACCCGCGCAACGGCCAGATCGTCGCCATGGCGACCGAGCCGGCCTACGATCCCAACTGGTTCGACCAGGGCATCACGAAGACCGAGTACCGCCAGCTCGCCAAGGAGCCGGGGGTCTTCGAGAACCTGGCCATCCAGGGGCAGTTCGCTCCCGGCTCGACCTTCAAGCTGGTCACCGCCACCGCCGGGCTCGAGTCCGGGCTGGTGACGCCCAACTACATCTTCAACGACACCGCCGGCGTCATCCGGATCGGCAACCAGCTCTTCCACGACGACAACGGGATCGGCGCCGGCTACATCGACCTCGCCACGGCCCTCACGGTCTCGTCGGACAACTACTTCAACATGATCGGCGCCCGCCTGTGGGACGGCCGCTCGAGCTTCGGGGACGACTACCTGCAGAAGGTGGCGAGGAGCTACGGCTTCGCCCAGCCGACCGGCATCGACCTGCCCAGCGAGATGCCCGGGTGGGTCCCGACGGTCGCGCAGCTCGCGAGGGAGCCCAAGTCGAGCGGCGGCCCCTGGTACACCGGCTACAGCGCCCAGATGGCCATCGGGCAGTGGCAGGACGAGGTGACGCCCCTGCAGCTCGCCAACGCCTACTCCACCTTCGCCAACGGCGGCACCCGCTACCGCCCGCGCCTCGCGCTCGACGTCGAGTTGCCGGACGGCAGGGTGATCAAGCGCTTCCAACCCGTCGTCGCCGGCCACAGCGTGGCCTTGAGCGCCACCGACCGCTCGGCGATGATCCAGGGCTACCTCGGGGTCGTCAACTCCCCCAACGGCACCGCCGCCGGAGACTTCCTCCGCACATCCCTGTCAAACGCCGGCATCGCCGGCAAGACGGGAACCGCTCAGGTGCAGTGCCGCGGCTGCCAGGTGACGTCGGTGTTCACGTCGTTCGGCCCGGCCAGCAGCCCCCGTTACGTCATCGACTGCTTCATGGAGGACGCCGGCTACGGCGCCTCGATCGCCGCCCCCGTGGTGCGGGAGGTCTGGGACCAGATCCTCCACAAGAAGCTGCAACCGCCCGCCTACACGACAGCGACGGGGAGCGCCACATGACGATGCTCACCGACGTGCGCCCCGCTCCCGGAGCCCACGTCCGACGGCGGGGCCCCTCCGCCTGGCGACATCTCGATTTCGTCCTCATCGGGGCCGTGTTGCTCGTGTCGGCTTTCGGCGTGGTCATGGTGTGGTCCACGACGCGGGTACCGCTCGAGACGGCCGGGCGCTCAGGGCTCTATGTGGCCAAGAAGCAGGCGGAGTACGTCGTCCTCGGAGCAGGCGTCATGCTGGCCGTCGCCGCGGTGGACTACCGGCGTTACCGGGACTGGGCCTGGCTCCTGTACGCCGGCACGGTGCTGGCGCTCGTCGCCGTCTTCGGCGTGGGCCACCGGGTTTCGGGCTCGCAGGCCTGGTTCAAGATCGGCCCCTACCAGTTCGAACCCGCCGAGCTCGCCAAGATGGCCCTCGCCGTCTGCCTCGCCGCCTACGCCGCCCACTTCCGCGGCCGCCTCCCGGCGCGGGCGGCCGGGGTGATCCTGGCGCTCACGGTCGTGCCGTTCGTGCTGGTGTACAAGCAGCCGGCGCTCGGGTCTGCCCTCGTCCTCCTCGCCATCGCGGCCGTCGTCATCGTCGTCGGCGGAGCCCGGGGGCGGCTGCTCGCGGTCCTGGCCGCCGCCGCCGTGGTCACGGTCGTCGCCGTGGTCGAGCTCGGCGTGCTGAAGGGCTACCAGAGGCTGCGCATCATCTCCTTCCTCCGCACGCCCAACAACGTGAGTGCCCGCCTGCTGCAGACCCCGGCTGGGGCCTCCATCTTCAACCTCGTCAGGTCCAAGGACGCCATCGCCCACGGCGGCCTCCTAGGCCAGGGGATCGGGCACGGCAGCGCCACCAACCTGTCGCAGGTGCCCGCCCAGTCGACGGACTTCATCTTCAGCGCCGTCGGCGAGCAGGTGGGGCTGGTGGGGTGCGCCGCACTGCTCGCCGTGTTCCTCGTCGTGATCTGGCGCACCTGGCAGGCGGCGGTGCTGTCCCGGGACGCCTTCGGGCGCCTTGTGTGCGCTGGGGTGCTCGGCTACTTCGTGTTCGAGATATTCGAGAACATCGGCATGACCATGGGGTTGATGCCCGTCGCCGGGATCCCGCTGCCCTGGATGAGCTATGGAGGCTCGGCGCTGCTGATCGAGTTCGCGTGCGTCGGGCTCGTGCTCAACGTCCGGATGCGCCGCTTCAGCTGAGTCCTTGGTGTCGCGGCGGGGGACGGCCCCGGGCCGCCTCCCCGCTACACTTTGTCGGGAGATGACGTCGCTGTGGCCGCGGATCGAGCCCCTCCTGGCCCGGGTGCACAAGCCGGCGCGCTACATCGGGTGCGAGGACGGGGCGACGGTGCCCGCCCACGGTCCGGGCCGGGCGGCGTGGCTGCTCGTGTACCCCGACGCCTACGAGGTCGGCCTCCCCAACCAGGGCCTGCAGATCCTCTACGAGCTGCTCAACGAGCGGGGCGACGCTGCCGCAGAGCGCAGCTACGCCCCGTGGACGGACATGGAGGCGGAGATGCGGCGCGCCGGCGTGCCGCTGTTCAGCCTGGAGACCCATCGTCCCGCAGGCAGCTTCGACGTGCTCGCCTTCAACCTGTCCGCCGAGCTGGTGTACACCAACGTCCTCAACTGCATCGACCTTGCCGGCGTGGACGTCCACGCCGGCCGGCGACGGCCGCAGGACCCGCTCGTGGTCGCCGGCGGGCACTGCACCTTCAACCCGGAGCCCCTCGCCGAGTTCGTCGACGCGTTCGTGATCGGCGACGGGGAGGAGGTGGTGGGCGAGATCACCGAGGTGGTGGCAGCGTGGAAGCGCTCCGGCCGCACCGAGGGCTCCCGCCGCCGGGTGCTCCGCGAGCTGGCCACCGTCGGCGGGGTGTACGTGCCCAGCCTCTACGACGTCAGCTACGACGGTCCTCGCCTGGTCGCCGTCACCCCTCGGTACCCGGACGTGCCGGCGGTGGTGGAGAAGCGCACCGTCGCCGACCTCGGCGCCTGGCCGTACCCCCGCCGGCAGCTGGTGCCGCTCACCGAGGTCGTCCACGACCGGCTCAACGTGGAGATCTTCCGGGGCTGCACCCGCGGGTGCCGCTTCTGCCAGGCGGGCATGATCACCCGCCCGGTCCGCGAGCGGCCTGCCAGCCAGGTGCGGGAGATGGTGCGCTCCGGCCTGGACAGGACCGGCTACGACGAGGTGAGCCTCACGTCGCTGTCGAGCGCCGACTTCTCCGGCATCGATGAGGTCGTGAGCGGGATCATCAACGACCCCGCCTGCAGCGGTCAGGTGTCGGTGAGCCTGCCGAGCCTCCGGGTGGATGCCTTCACGGTCGGCGTCGCCGCCGAGATCCAGAAGGTCCGGCGCACCGGGCTCACCTTCGCCCCGGAGGGCGGTACCTGGCGGATGCGCCAGGTGATCAACAAGCTCATCCGGGAGGAGGAGCTCTACGGCGCCGTGGAGGCCGCCTTCTCCCAAGGATGGCACCGGCTGAAGCTGTACTTCCTCACCGGACTGCCCACCGAGACCGAGGAGGACACCCTCGGCATCGCCGAGCTCGCCCGCAACTGCGCCGCCGTCGGCCGGAGCCACGTGCGTGCTCCGAGGGTGACCGCCTCCGTCGGCGGGTTCGTGCCGAAGCCGCAGACCCCGTTCCAGTGGTTCCGCCAGGACACCGTCGAGGAGCTGTGCGCCAAGGTTGGCCTGCTGCGGGGCGCGACCCGCGGGGACCCAGGCGTGCAGCTGCGCTGGCACGACCCGAGGGCGTCGGTCGCCGAGGGGATCGCCAGCCGGGGGGACCGGCGTGTCGGGGCGGTCATCGAGGAGGTGTGGCGCCGGGGCGGCACCTTCCAGGAGTGGTCGGAGCACTTCGACCTCGGCCGCTGGACGTCGGCCATGGATGCGCACGGCCTGTCGCTCGAGTGGTATGTGCACCGTGAGCGGCCCGAGGACGAGCTGCTCCCCTGGGACCACGTCTCGGCCGGGTTGCACCGGGATTTCCTGTGGCAGGAGTGGCGGGACGCCCTGGCCGCAGCCGGCACGCCGGACTGCAGGTGGACGGCGTGCTACGACTGCGGTGCGTGCACCGGCTACGGCATCGAGCACGTCGTCGCCTCACCGCTGCCGCCCGCGGGCGGGAGCCAGGGCACCGGCCAGGACCAAAGCGGTGGCGGGTCGGTGCCCGTCGAGCTGCGGCCCCGCGCCGTTGGGGCGGCGAGCCGGTGACACGGGTCCGCCTCCGCTTCACCAAGCTCGGCAAGGTCCGCTGGACCAGCCACCGCGACGTCGCCCGCATGTGGGAGCGGGCGTTCCGCCGGGTCCAGCTGCCCCTCGCCTACAGCGAGGGCTTCACGCCGCGCCCGAAGGTGAGCTTCGGCTTGGCGCTCCCCACCGGCCACGAGTCGCTGGCCGAGTACCTGGATGTGGAGCTCGCCGGTGGTGACCGCGGTGTCGAGCTGTGCGGCGACGTGCCGGCGCTGCTCGGGGGCCTGTCGGACGCCCTCCCTGACGGTGTCGACGCCGTGGCTGCCGCAGCGCTGCCGGCCGGCGCCGCCTCCCTCCAGGAGGAGGTCACCTCCTGCACGTGGCAGTGGGTGGCCGTCAGGGCCGGGCGGGGCCGGGTCGACCCCGGCGCGCTGGCGGTGAGCTGCGAGCAGCTGCTGGCCGACTCCACGCTGGTGCTGACCCGCTCCCGCAAGGGGCGGGAGGTCACCGACGACGTCCGTGAGGCGGTGCTCGACCTCCGGGTGCTCGGCGCCGCCGGCCCGCCCCACGCCGGCGGCGTCCGGCTGCAGGCCGAGCTGGCCTGCCGGCCCCGGAGCCTCCGCCCGGCGGAGCTCCTCGCCGGCCTCGGAGCCGGGGGCGCCCTCGAGGAGCGCGACCCCCGACGTCTACACCAATGGATTTCGCGCGACGGCGCCCGGTGGGAGCCCCTCGAGGCTCCCAGCGTGGCGACGGGCGCGCCGCCCGCTCCTTCGGAGCGCGCGTCATGAGAAGGGACCGATTCCATGTCCGACGCAGCGCCGGCGAGCTCCGGGACCCCCGGGGACGCCCCCTCCACCCGCCCGCAGGTCGTGCCTCTCGGCAGCGATCCGCAACCCTCCCCGGGGGGACCGCCCCCGACTGAGCCGCCCACCGCCGGGCCGGCCGGGGATGGCGCCGCCGGCGCGGGCGACGACGACGCTGACGGCCTGTCAGCGGCCAGGCGCCGCCGGCGCGGCTCGCGTGGCGGGCGCGGTCGCAGCCGCAGCGCCGGCGCTCCCCGGTCCGAGGACGGCGCCCCGCCAGCAGCGGCTGGCCCCCCGCCGGCCTCCCCCGGGTTGCCGGGCGAGCCGGCGCCACCGTCGCGCCCGGCCGTCGGGGACAGCCGGCCCCTGCCGTCCCGCCCGAGGATCGGTGACACCCGTCCGGCGCCCCCGGCACCGAGCCCAGCGGGTGGCCAGGCGGGCGCGTCCCGTCCGAGCGCAGCGGGTCCGCGGCGCCGGCGGAGGGGCGGTTCCCGGTCGCGGGGTGGAGCGGGCGCCGACCGCTTGCCCGTCGAAGCCGTCATCGTGGACGAGCCGGCCGAAGTCGACGCCGAAACCCTGGAGCGCCGGCGTGGCCGGGAGCGCAAGGGCCGGCCCGTCGGGCGGTACCTGATGGTGGTCCACGCCGGCCCGACCGCAACCCAGATCGCCGTGCTCGAAGGGCGGGCCCTCATCGAGCACTACGTGTCCAGGCAGGTCGACGACGCCACCCAGATCGACGGCAACATCTACCTGGGTCGGGTCCAGAACGTCCTGCCCGGCATGGAGGCGGCGTTCGTCGACATCGGGACCCCCAAGAACGCCGTGCTGTACCGCGGCGACGTCCGCTACGACCGTGACGACCTCGACGCCTCGGCGGGTGGCAACGGTGGCGCCAAGCCCACCCGTGGGCGACTCCCCGGTGCGGCCCGTGATGCCCGCATCGAGCAGCTCCTGAAGCCCCGCCAGACGATCCTCTGCCAGGTGACCAAGAACCCGATCGGTGCCAAGGGGGCCCGCCTCGCCCAGGAGGTGTCGCTCCCGGGCCGCTTCGTGGTGCTCATCCCAAACAGCGACACGTACGGGATCTCCAAGCGACTGCCCGATGAGGAGCGCAAGCGGCTCCGCCGCATCCTGGACGAGGTCAGGCCGGCCGGCCACGGCCTCATCGTCCGGACGGCCGCCGAAGGTGCCACCGCCGACGAACTGCAACGCGACGTCGCCCGGCTGCTGTCCCAGTGGCGACGGATCGAGGAGCGCGCTGCCACCGCCAAGGCGCCCGCCTTGCTCTACCGCGAGCCGAGCATGGCTGTCAGGGTGATCCGCGAGGAGTTCAACAAGGACTACAGGGGCGTCATCATCGACGACCGGGAGCTGTACGAGGAGGTCCGCGACTACGTCGCCAGCATCAGCCCCGAGTTGGCGGACCGGGTCGAGCACGCCGGCGACAGCGATGACCCCCTCCCCGTGTTCGAGCGCCACCACATACACGAGCAGATCCACAAAGCCCTGGACCGCAAGGTGTGGCTGCCCTCCGGTGGCTCGATCATCATCGAGCGGACCGAGGCCCTCACGGTGATCGACGTCAACACCGGGCGCAACGTCGGGACCTCCAACTTGGAGGAGACGGTCTTCCGCAACAACCTGGAGGCCGCCGAGGAGGTCGCCCGCCAGCTGCGGCTGCGGGACATCGGCGGCATCATCGTCATCGACTTCATCGACATGGAGATCGTCTCCAACCGGGCCCGGGTCGTGAGGACCTTCCGCGACGCCCTGGCCCGGGACAAGACGAGGACGCAGGTCTCAGAGATCTCCGAGCTCGGCCTCGTGGAGATGACGCGCAAGCGGGTATCGGAGGGCCTCGTCGAGTCGATGTCCGAGACCTGCCCGACGTGTGGAGGACGCGGCTTCCTCATCGACGACACGCTGTTGTAGCCGGCTGGTAGGCTCTCACCCTCGTGTACGCAGTGATCAAGACCGGTGGAAAGCAGGAGCGGGTCGAGGAGGGCCAGACCCTCGCCGTCGAGCGCCTCGACGGCGAGCCCGGCAGCGACCTGCACTTCACGCCCGTCCTCCTCGTGGACGGTGACACGGTGCTGGCCCGGCCGGAGGAGCTCGGCGCGGCAGCCGTGACCGCTCGGATCGTCGGCACCGCCACCGGGCCCAAGATCCGCGGCCTCAAGTACAAGCCCAAGGCCCGGGCCCGCACGCACTGGGGTCACCGCCAGCACTACACGACGATCGAGATCACCGGCATCAGCCGGTAGAGGGAAGCAGGATGTCCAAGACCAAAGGCGGTGGCTCCACCCGCAACGGCCGTGACTCGGCGGCCCAGCGCCTCGGGGTGAAGGTGTTCGACGGGACGGCTGTGACCGCCGGTTCGATCATCGTGCGCCAGCGTGGCACCCACTTCCACCCCGGTGAGAACGTCGGCCGTGGCGGGGACGACACCCTGTTCGCCTTGGCTGACGGCAAGGTCAAGTTCGGCTCCCGCAAGCGGCGCCGGCTCGTCGACGTCCTCACCGAGCAGGCCTGACCCCCGGCGGGTGCATGCCCGCGTTCATCGACGAAGCCCAGGTCCATGTCAGAGCCGGCGATGGTGGTGCCGGCGCCGTCTCGTTCAGGCGGGAGGCGCACGTAGCCAGAGGCGGGCCTGACGGCGGGGACGGCGGCCGGGGCGGGGACGTGTGGTTGGTCGCCGACCGCAACGTCGCATCCCTCTACGGCTTTCGCGATCACCCCCACCGCCGCGCCGGCGACGGCGCCCACGGGAGTGGGAAGGGCCGTCACGGGCGCAGCGGCGCCGACCTGCTCGTGGCCGTCCCCGAGGGGACTGTCGTCCGGGACCGGGACGGCACCGTCCTCGCTGACCTCACCGTGGATGGCGACCGGTCCCTCGCCGCCCACGGCGGCGAGGGAGGTCGGGGAAACGCCCGGTTCCTCTCCAACCGGCGCCGCGCGCCGGCGTTCGCCGAGCAGGCCGAGCTCGGCGAGGAGCGCTGGCTCGACCTGGAGCTCAAGCTCATGGCGGACGTCGCCCTCGTCGGGTTCCCCAACGCCGGCAAGAGCACGCTGATCTCCCGCATCTCCGCCGCCAAGCCCAAGATCGCTGACTACCCGTTCACCACCCTCGAACCACACCTCGGCGTCGTCCGCTACGACGATCACGAGCTCGTCGTCGCCGACATCCCCGGCCTCATCGAAGGTGCCAGCGATGGACGGGGCCTCGGCCACCAGTTCCTCCGTCACATCGAGCGCGCCCGGGTGCTCGTCGTGCTCTGCGACCTCACCGGCGCCGGCGGGCGGCTGCCCAGCGAGCAGGAGTCCGTGCTGCTGGGGGAGCTGGGGCGTTACCGGCCCGAGCTGCTCGACCGCCCCCGCCTGATCGTCGGCACCAAGCTCGACGCAGCACCCGACGCCACCGAGCCGGCCATAAGGATCTCCGCTGTCACCGGTGCGGGGCTCCGCCCGCTGCTCGGCCGGCTGGCGATCCTCGTCTCCGAGGCCCGGGCCAGCCAGCCGCGGCCGGTCCGCACGGCCGTGCACCGCCCGGCGCCGGCCGGCGTGGCCGTCGAGCGGGACACCGACGGGTCCTGGGTCGTACGGGGCCGCCCGGCGCTTCGAGCCGTCGCCCTGTCGGACCTCACCGACCCGCAGGCGCTCGAGTACGCCCAGGCCCGCTTGCGTGGCCTCGGCGTCGAGCGCGCCCTTGCTCGTGCCGGCGCCCGCTCCGGCGAGCGGGTCCGGATCGGCGACTTCGAGTTCGACTACGAGCCGGAGTAGCGGCAGGCGCTGCCTGCCACAATGGAGGCGGTGAGCCCCCGCGTCGTCGTGAAGGTCGGCACTTCCTCGGTCACCGACCGCCGCGGCCACCTCGAGCCGGCCGCCATCGACAAGCTCGCCGCGGAGGTCGCCGGGCTCCGTGCTGCTGGCAGCAGGGTGGTCGTCGTCACGAGCGGCGCCATAGCTGCCGGGCTCCCGCACCTCGGCTTCGCCGACCGGCCCCCCGCTGACGTCGCCGTGCTGCAGGCAGTCTCCGCCGTCGGTCAGGGTCACCTGTTGCTCGAGTGGTACCGGGCCCTCGCCGCCGTCGGCCTGGTGGGAGGACAGGTGCTGCTCGCCCCCCATGACTTCGTCGACCGCACCCAGTACCTGCACGCCCGCCAGACCCTCGCAGTGCTGCTCGACCTGGGCGTGGTGCCCATCGTCAACGAGAACGACGCCATCGCCGACGACGAGATCCGGTTCGGGGACAACGACCGGCTCGCCGCCCTGGTCGCCCACCTCGTCGGTGCCGACCTGCTCGTGTTGCTGACCGACACCCCCGGTCTGCTCACCGCCGACCCGCGGGTCGACGCCGAGGCGTCCCTCGTCGAGGAGATCGCCGAGGTCGACCACGAGCTCGAAGCCCTCGCCGGCGGTGCCGGCGAGCGGGGAAGTGGAGGGATGGCCTCGAAGCTGGCGGCGGCCAAGATCGCTGCGTGGTCGGGTGTGCGGGCCGTCATCGCAGATGCCGGCCGGCCCGGGGTGCTCGCCGACGCCGCCGGTGGCGTGCCCGGCGTGGGGACGGCCGTGCGCCCCCGCGCCACGCGGCTGCCGGCGCGCAAGCTGTGGATCGCGTTCGCGGTCGCCGCCAGCGGCACGATCGTCGTGGACCACGGCGCCCTGACGGCGCTCACCACGCGCGGCGTGTCGCTCCTGCCGGCCGGGGTGACGGGCGTCGAGGGGACCTTCGACGCCGACGATGCCGTCGCCCTGGCGGGACCCGACGGGGCGGTGTTCGCCAAGGGCATCTCCCGCTACAGCGCCGAGCGGCTGAAGGAGCTTGCCGGCCGGCGCACGGCGAGCCTCCCCGACGACGTACCCGACGAGGTCGTCCATCGGGACGATCTCGTGCTGCTGCCCTGATGGGGTAGAACACCAGCCGGACCCCGACCCGCGAAGGAGGCCGCAGGTGCAACTCGGCATGGTTGGACTCGGGCGCATGGGCGCCAACATGGTGCGGCGCCTCACGCGCGCCGGGCACTCCTGCGTCGTCTACGACGTCAACCCCGAAGCTGTCGCGGCCCTCGAGCCCGAGGGTGCTACCGGCGCAGCGTCCATGGGGGAGCTCGTGGGCAAGCTGGACCCTCCCCGGGCGGCGTGGGTCATGGTCCCGGCGGCGTTCACGGGCCAGACGATCGACCGCCTCGCCGCCGTCATGCGGCAGGGTGACATCATCATCGATGGCGGCAACTCGCACTACCAGGACGACATCCGCCGCGCCGAGGACCTCTCCGGGAAGGGGATCCACTTCGTCGACTGCGGCACGAGTGGCGGGGTGTTCGGTCTGGAGCGCGGCTACTGCCTGATGATCGGCGGTGAGGACGACGTCGTCGGACGCCTCGACCCCATCTTCGAGGCCATCGCCCCCGGCGTCGACGCCGCACCCCGCACCGAGGGCCGCACCGGCGAGCCGTCCACCGCCGAGCACGGCTACCTCCACTGCGGCCCCAACGGCGCTGGCCACTTCGTGAAGATGGTGCACAACGGGATCGAGTACGGGATCATGGCTGCCTACGCCGAGGGTCTCGACATCCTGCACAAGGCGGGCATCGGCGCCGGGGACAAGGGCGGTGGGGACGCCGAGACCGCCCCGCTCGAGCATCCGGAGCTCTACCGCTACGACATGGACACCGCTGAGATCGCAGAGGTGTGGCGGCGTGGGAGCGTCATCTCCTCCTGGCTGCTCGACCTGACCGCCCACGCCCTGCGCCAGGACCCTGCCCTCCGTGGCTTCGAGGGCCGGGTGTCGGACTCCGGGGAGGGGCGCTGGACCATCCACGCCGCTGTCGACGTCGGGGCGCCCGCCAACGTCCTCACCGCCGCCCTGTACGAGCGGTTCAGCAGCCGTGGTGAAGCCGACTTCGCCGATCGCATCCTGTCGGCGATGCGCAAGGAGTTCGGCGGCCACGACGAGAAGCCCGGCGCCTGAGGCGGCCGGAGGGTGCTCAGCCCTCCTCGGCGTCCTCGGGCGCTGCCTCACCTCCAGCCGGCGCCGCCCCCTCGCCCAGCTCGCCGGCCGCCTGCGCCCCGGGGGCGAGCGCCGCGCCCGCCGCCTGACCCCCTGCTTCCAGTGCCATCTGGGCGCGGATCTGGTCGAGGCGGGACTGCGCCTGGGCGCCGACCACAGCCTGTTGGACCTCGAGCATGCGGGACTCGACGGTGGCGTTGCCGAGCTCTGAGGTGCCAATCGCCTTGGCGTAGCGAGCCTCGATCTTCTCCCGCACCTGATCGAGGCTGGGCACGTCGGAGCCGACAGTCTGGTTGAGCTGGGTGGTGGCTGCGTTGAGCTGCTCTTGCATCTTCGCCTGCTCGAGCTGGTTGAGGAGCTTGTTGCGCTCCGCCAGCTGCTGCTGCAGCCGGGTGGAGTTCTGCTGCACGGCCGCCTTCGCCTGATCGGAGGCCTTCGCCGTCTGCAGGCTGGTCTGCTTCAGGTCCTCGACGCGCTGCTCGATGGCCACCAGCTGGTTGGCGAACCCCTCTGCCGCCTGGTTGTACTGGGCTGCCTTGGCGGTGTCGCCGGCTGCAGCTGCCTGCTGGGCGAGCGTCAGGGCCTGGCGCGTCGACTGGTTGGTCCGCCCCAGGTCGTCCAAGGCCCGGTTCAGCTGCAGCTCGGTTTGCTTCTGGCGGGCTATGACGTTGGCGGCCTGTTCGATGAGGAGGCGGTGCTGGTCCTGGACCTCCTGGATCGCCTGTTCGAGCTGGATCTTGGGATCGGCGCGCTCCTCCAGCCGGTTGTTGATCTTGGCGGTCTGGTACTTCCACTGGCGCCTGAGACCTTTGAACATGTCACCAATGGTAGGGCCGGCACCAGCTGCGGCGTATGCTCGACGCGGTGCCTTCGGACCTGGCAGAGCTCGGCGAGCGAGCCGTCGTCGCTGCCCGGGAGCTGGCGTTGGCGTCGACATCGGCGAAGGACGCGACGCTGGTGCTGGCTGCCGACCTGATCGAGGGGCACGGCGAGGAGCTCATCAGCTCCAACGTCGAGGACCTGGATCGGGCGCGCCGCGCCGGGCTCACGCCCGCTGCCCTCGACCGGCTGCGGCTCACGCCCGAGCGCGTCGTCGACCTGGCGTCAGGGCTCCGTGGCGTCGCCCGCCTCCCCGACCCTGTCGGTCAGACCGTCGCCGGGTGGCTGCGGCCGGACGGTCTCGAGATCCGCCAGGTGCGGGTCCCGCTCGGCGTCGTCGGCATCATCTACGAGAACCGACCCAACGTCACGGCCGACGCCGCCGGTCTCTGCCTGAAGTCCGGCAATGCCGCCCTCCTGCGCGGGAGCTCCGCCGCCATCAGCTCCAACCGGGCGATCGCCGGCGTCCTCCGCGAGGCGTGCCGCAAGGGCGGCCTCCCCGCCGATGCGGTGCAGCTAGTGGAGGACACGAGCCGGGAGGGCTCCGTCGCCTTCATGCGGCTGCGGGGGGTGATCGACTGCCTGGTGCCCCGGGGCGGGCCGGCGCTCATCGCCGCGGTGGTCGACAACGCGACCGTCCCCTACGTGATCGACGGGGACGGCAACTGCCATGTCTACGTGGACCGCTCCGCCGATGTGGACATGGCCGTCTCGATCGTGGTCAACGGCAAGACCCAGCGTCCCGGCGTGTGCAACGCGACGGAGTCGGTCGTCGTGCACCGTGACGTCGCCGCCAGGTTCCTCACCCGTCTCGCCCCGGCGCTCGACGGCGTCGAGCTCGTCGGCGACGACGAGGCGCGCTCGCTGCTCGGCTCCGAGCGGGTCGCTCCTGCCGAGGAGCCCGACTGGGGTCGCGAGTACCTCGACCTGCGCCTGTCCGTGCGGATCGTGGGCAGCCTCGACGAGGCCATCGCCCACATCCGCCTGTACGGCACCGGCCACACCGAGGCGATCGTGACCGGCGAGCGGGCGGCCGCCCGGCGCTTCCAACGGGAGGTCGACGCCGCCGTGGTGGCCGTGAACGCGTCGACGCGGTTCACCGACGGCGAGCAGTTCGGCTTCGGGGCCGAGATCGGCATCAGCACCCAGAAGCTCCACGCCCGCGGTCCGATGGGCCTGCTCGCCCTCACCACGACCAAGTACCTCGTGGATGGCGACGGCCACATCCGGCAGTAGGTTGTCACCAGGCGCCCCCGGCCTTGGAAGGACAGATGCCGTGACCACTGCCGTGCCTCGCTTCGATAGTCCCGCCGACGTCAGGCGAGGGCTGCGCCAGGTCGAGTACCTCGCCGACGAGGGAATCGCCGGGGTGGTGTTCCTCGCGGAGCGGTTGGCAAAGCCGGTGCTCGTCGAGGGACCGGCCGGCACGGGCAAGACCCAGCTCGCGAAGTCGGTGGCGGAGCTGACCGGTGCTCGTCTCATCCGGCTCCAGTGCTATGAGGGTCTCGACGAGTCCAAGGCTCTCTACGAATGGAACTACCGCAAGCAGCTGCTGCGGATCCAGGCCCAACGCCTCGGTGAGGAGAGCGGCGCGACCTGGAGCGACATCGAGGAGGACATCTTCTCCGAGCCGTTCCTGCTCACCCGCCCACTCCTCGAAGCGATCCGCGCCGACGACCCGGTCGTGCTGCTCATCGACGAGGTGGACCGTGTCGAGGTGGAGACGGAGGCGCTGCTGCTCGAGATCCTCTCGGACTACCAGGTGTCCATCCCGGAGCTGGGCACCGTGGCCGCCAAGCAGGTCCCGCTGGTGTTCCTCACGTCCAACAACACCCGGGAGCTGTCGGAGGCGCTGAAGCGACGCTGCCTGTTCCTCCACATCGACTACCCCGACCTCGATCGGGAGAAGGAGATCGTGCAGGTGCGCGTTCCTGGCATCGCTGACGACCTCGCTGACCAGATCGTGCGCATCGTCCGCTCCATCCGGGCGCTCGACCTGAAGAAGGCGCCGTCGGTCTCCGAGACCCTCGACTGGGCGCGGACGCTCCTGCTGCTCGGCACCCGCCACGTCGACACCGAGACGGCCACTGGAACGTTGCATGTCCTGCTCAAGTACCAGTCGGACATCGAGAAGGCCGCCAAGGACCTGGCGACCTCCGCCAGCAGGTAGCCGTGGAGGGCGGGGACTTTCTCCTCGAAGAGCTTCCAAGGGGCAGTTCGGCCGGCCTGCTCGGCACTGTCGCCGGATTCGTGACCGAGTTGCGCAACGCCGGGATCCCCGTCAGCCTCACCGAGAACTTGGACGCCGTGGAAGCATTGCGCCACATACCCCTCGCCGACCGGGGTGCAGTCAAGTACGCGATGGCGGCCACGATGGTGAAGAACGACGCCCACTGGAAGGCCTTCGAAACCGTCTTCGATGTCTACTTCGCCTACAGGGGAACCGAGTACCGCCTCGGAGAGAGCCCCGAGGACCAAGAGGGCGAGGAGCTGGTCCGAGCGCTGCTCGGCACCGGGCCGGGCGACGGAGGGGGCATGGAGACCCTCAGCGCCGAACAGCTCGCCGAGCTTGTCTACCGGGCGCTGCGAGAAGGCGACCGCGCCCTGCTCGCTGCTGTCGCCCGCGCCGCGGTCCTGCGCTACGCCGGCATGGAGCCGGGCCGTCCCGTCGGTGGGACCTACTACCTGTACCGGACCCTGCGCCAGCTCGACCTAGACACCCTCCTCGGCCGCCTACTGGACCAGTCCGGTTCCGACTCCCGGAGATCGGACCTCGACGACCGCCTGCTGCGGGAGGAGTACGAGAGCCGCCTCGACGCACTGCGGCGAGAGGTGGAGGCGGAGATCCGCCGGCGTCTGGTCGCCGACCGCGGCGCCGACGCCGTCGCCAAGTCGGTCCGCAAGCCCCTCCCCGACGACATCGAGTTCATGCACGCCAGCCGTGAGGAGCTCGTCGCCCTTCGCAAGGCGATCGCGCCGTTGACCCGGAAGTTGGCGGTGCGGCTGGCCCGGAAGCGACGCCACGGCCGCCGCGGCGCCCTCGACTTCCGCCGCACCGTCCACCACTCGCTCAGCTTCGGTGGCGTGCCCGCCGATCCCAAGTTCAAGCAGCCACGCCCGTCGAAGCCGGCGATCATGGTCGTGGCCGACATCTCCGGCTCCGTCGCCGCCTTCGCCCGCTTCACCCTCCAGCTGGTGTACTCCCTCAACTCGCAGTTCAGCCGGGTTCGGTCGTTCGCGTTCATCGACGGCATCGACGAGGTCACCGACTACTTCAAGGGCACAGAAGACATCGGCGAGGCGATCCGCCGGGTCAACAGTGAAGCGGACGTCATCTGGGTGGACGGCCACTCCGACTACGGGCACGCCCTGGAGGCCTTCTGGGAGCGGTGGGGTCGGCAGGTGGACAGCCGCACGACGGTGCTGCTCCTCGGGGACGCCCGGAACAACTACCACGCGTCCCAGGCCTGGGTCCTCGGCGAGGTCGCCGGGCGTGCCCGTCACATGTACTGGCTGAACCCCGAACCACGTTCGTACTGGGACACCGGCGACTCCATCCTCGGCCAGTACGCCGTGCACTGCGACGGCACCTACGAGTGCCGCAACCTGAAGCAGCTGGAGCGGTTCGTCGAGCAGCTGGGGTGAGGACGCTGGTCGCCGCCCGGCGCGCAGCCCAGCTCAGGGTTGCGAGTGCATGCGGAGGCTCTAGTCGTGCAGCCCGCACTCCGTCTTGTCGGACCCCGCCCAGCGCCCCGACCGCGGGTCAGCGCCGGCCGAGACGGGTTGAGTGCATGGCGCGCAGCCGATCGACAGGTAACCCCGCTCGAGGAGCGGGTTGACCGGGACGTCGTGGTCGGCGATGTACCCGGCGACGTCCTGGTCGCTCCACGTGGCGATCGGGTTCACCTTGATGAGGCCTCGGAGGTCGCGGGCGACGATCGGGGCGCCGGCGCGGGTGGCGGCCTCCCGGCGGCGCAGCCCGCTCATCCACGCCAGCTTTCCCTGCAAGGCACGGTCGAGCTGCTCCACCTTCGCCGCCGAACAGCAGTTCACCGGATCGAGCTGCCACAGCGGTCGCGGCTGGGGCGGCACGGTCATGATGCGCAGGTTGAGGCCGTAGCGCCGGCGGATGGTGGTAACCGTCTCGAGGGTCTCGGGGAAGTGGTACCGGGTGTCGATGAAGACCACCTCGATCGACGGCTCCACGTTGACCGCCAGGTCGATCAGTACCGCATCGGTCATGGACGCCGTCAAGCAGAGGTAGGGGTGGAACTGCTCCACGGCCCATCTGATGATGGCGGCCGGCGGTTGGCGCTCGAAGTCGGCGTCGAGCCGGGCAATGTCGTCATCGGACAGATCGGCACCGGGAAACCTCCCCGGCACATCCTCGCGACGTGCCTCCGGGTCGCCACCTTCCCGCTGCTCGCCGCATGCCCCCGGTCCGGCGCGGGTCTCCTGCGGGCGGGCGGGGGGGTTGAAGGTGGTCATCCGCCTGTGCACTCTCCTTGGCCGACCTCGGGCACCTACGGCCCGGTCCCACGGAAGTCTAGGTGGTTACTCGGGCCGTGCCCCGGAATCGGGCCACTCGTCGTAGCTGGCCGCCGGTCACGCCCGGAGCAGATCGGCGACGCGGAAGGCCAAGTCCAGCGACTGGCGCCCGTTGAGCCGCGGGTCGCAGGTGGTCGTGTACCGCAGCTCGAGGTCGTCCTCACCGATGGCCTCCGAGCCGCCGAGACACTCCGTGACGTTGTCGCCGGTCAGCTCGACGTGCACGCCGCCCGGCCAGATGCCCCCCGCCCGGCAGGCGCCGAAGAACCCCGAGATCTCGGTGATCACATCCTCGAACTGGCGGGTCTTGCGGCCGCCGGGTCCGGTGTAGGTGTTTCCGTGCATGGGGTCACAGGCCCAGACGACAGGATGCCCGGCGTCGCGCACCGCCGAGAGCAGCGGGGGCAGGGTCTTGCCGACGAGGCCGGCGCCCATGCGGCTCACAAGCATCAGCCGGCCGGCGACGCGCTCGGGATCGAGCCGGCCGCAGAGCGCCACCACCTCCTCCGGGGTCGCCTCGGGGCCGATCTTTGCGCCGAGGGGATTGGCGATGCCGGCCAGGAACTCGACGTGCGCCCCGTCGAGCTGGCGGGTCCGCTCGCCGACCCACAGCAGGTGGGCGGAGGTGTCGTACCAGTCGCCGGAAAGCGAGTCGCGCCGGGTCATCGCCTCCTCGTAGCCGAGGATCAGCGCCTCGTGGCTGGTCCAGAAATCGACCTGGTGGAGATCCTTCTCGTCGCCGAGGTTGATGCCGCAGGCCCGCATGAACCGGAGGGCGCGCTCGATCTCGTCGGCGATGGCGGCGTAGTGCCGGCCGCCTGGGCTGCTCGCCACGAACTCCTGGTTCCACACGTGCACCTGGGAGAGGTCGGCGTACCCGCCCTTGGTGAACGCCCGGAGCAGGTTGAGCGTCGACGCCGACTGGTGGTAGGAGCGCAGGAGCCGCCCGGGGTCGGGGGTACGGGCCTCGACGGTCGGGGCGTCGTCGTTGACGATGTGGCCGCGGAAGGCCGGGAGCTCGACGCCGTCGACGACCTCGGTCGGCGAGGAGCGGGGCTTGGCGAACTGGCCGGCGATGCGCCCGACCTTCACGACCGGCACCCCGCCGGCATAGGTGAGCACGACCGCCATCTGCAGTATGACCTTCAGCTTGTCGCGGATCGTGTCAGCGCCGAAGTCAGTGAAGGACTCGGCGCAGTCTCCGGCTTGGAGGAGAAAGGCCTCGCCGTGCGCGACTCCAGCGAGGGATCGACGGAGGCTGGCCGCCTCACCGGCGAACACGAGGGGCGGGAGGGTCGACAGCTCCTTCAATGCCTGCTCGAGCGCGTGGGGATCCGGCCAGTCCGGCTGTTGTGCCGCTGGCCGGCTGCGCCAGCTGTCCGGGGTCCAGGTGTGCACGCCACCAGCGTGACCGATCGGCGGCTCGTCCGCCAGCAGCGCTCTGCCAGCAGCGCTCCGGCTGCAGCTCGGCGGTAGCCACTAGGGTGCCATGAGATGGGCCGGCGCATCGGGATCTTCGGGGGCACGTTCGACCCGATCCACGTCGGCCACCTCGTCGCCGCCGTGAACGCGAAGAGCGCCCTGGCGCTCGATCGGGTCATCCTCATGGTTGCCAACGTGCCGTGGCAGAAGGCCGGTGTCCGGGCCGTCACAGGTGCCGAGGATCGGTATGCCCTCGTCGAGGCGGCCGTCGGTGACGTGCCGGGCCTCGAGGCTGGGCGCCAGGAGATCGATCGGGGTGGTGAGTCCTACACGGCCGAGACGTTGCAGGGGCTGGCCGACGACCAGCCCGACGCCGAGCTGTTCGTCGTCGTCGGTTGGGACGTCGCCGGTGAGCTGGCTACGTGGGAGCGGATCGAGGATGTCAAGCGGCTTGCCACGCTGGTCATCGTGAACCGACCGGGGGCGGGTCGGCCCAGCGGCCTCGACGGTGTGGGATGGCGGGTCGAGGAGGTCACGGTCCCCAATCTCGAGATCTCGAGCACCGACCTGCGGGCTCGGGCGGCCGACGGCCGGCCGCTCGACTACCTGGTGCCGCTACCCGCCGTCCACGTCATCCGGGCCCGTGGTCTGTACGCTGATGAGTAGATGACCACGGCCCGCCCAGCGGTCCCCTCCACCGGCACACGGGAGCAGCGGCGCGTGCAGCGCCGGCGGCTCATGCGGGAGCAGCTCTTGGTCGTTGTCGTCCTGGCGGTTGCCTTCCTCGTCACCGTGTTGCTGCTCGGCCTGCAGTGGCTGCACGCCGGCCAGCCCGGTGCCCGTCCGGTCGGTGTGCCGGCGCTCGTCCACTTCATGGAGGTTGCTTGAATGTCTGTTGCGGTGACCCGTCGGTGAGCGCACCGGCCTCGCTCGATGTCGTCCAGCGCTGGGCCACAACGGCCGCCCGGGCGGCGTCTGACAAGCAGGGCCGGGACACCGTCGTCCTGGCCGTCGGCCGGGTGCTTGCCATCACCGACGCGTTCGTGATCACGAGCGGGGCCAATCCCCGGCAGGTGCACACGATCGCCGAGGAGGTCGAGGAACGGGTCAAGCGTGTCGGGGGTCCCGCCCCCTTGCGCATCGAGGGCCTGCAGGACGCTCGCTGGGTGCTCATGGACTACGGCGACTTCGTGGTGCACGTGATGCTCGAGGAGGCCCGGGACTTCTACGCCCTCGAGGGCCTCTGGGGCGATGGTGAGCGCTGGGACTGGGAGGAGCGGGCCCCGGCCCTCGCCATCGGCGAGTAGCGGTCCGCCTCCGGCGGCGTCGGGGCCGGTCAGGCGGAGAGCGGCAGCTGTTGGAAGTCCTGCCGCTGCCAGGTCAGCCCGGCCGAGTAGGTCATGAGCAGTTCCGACCCGGCGTGGGAGGTGACCACGGCGATGCCCTGCGAGGAGTTCTCGAAGCCGAGGTTGCTCACGGTTCCTGACCC
>JAKAQB010000068.1 GCA_021811865.1 Actinomycetes bacterium
GGGGGGGGGGGGGGGGGGGGGGCGGGGGGGGGGGGGGGGAGGGGGGGGGGGGGGGAGGGGGGGGGGGGGGGGGGCGGGGCGGGGGGGGGGGCGGGGGGCGGGCGGGTGGCTCGATTGGCGCGTGGCGGGGCGTCCGGGGATGGCTCGAAGGGCGAACCGCGCGCAGACCAGCGAACTGCGCGCATTGGGCGCTGCATTTCGTCGTGGGTGCGCGCGGTCTGGCCGGGTGCGCGCGGTTCGCACGGTGAGGATGGCTGGCGGAGCGATGGGGGCGGCGGCGGCCCGGTGGCGGCCCGGTGGCGGCCCGGTGGCGGCTTTGGGCGCTGGTGCGAGGGTCTAACTTGTCGGACGGGGCTTTCGGTGCCGATGATGCTGCCCGGCCACACCCATGCCGTCGCCGTGCTGTCGCGACGGGCGTCACGCCTGGATCCGGCGACGTGGTGGGTGAGAACCCGGCTGCCCGTCCGGTTGAGCGACCTCTCCGAGCCGGAACCCGACGTCTGGATCGCCCGAGACGTTCAACCTGTGCGTAGCGCCCGCAGCGCCTTCGCGTAGTCACCCTTGTCGATCACGCTGACGACGATGCTCGCCGCGGCATTCCAGGCGACGGCTGCGACGAGGAGGGTGCCGGCCCACGGCGCGCCTGCAAGGACGGTGGCACCAGCGGCAGCGAGCGAGCAGACGGTGGTGGATGTCTCGCCGGCCGCGTACATGACCGCTCGCGCCCGGCGCCCGGCAGTGCGGCGGCTGGAGGGCTCGGTGAGAGCCACCCACATCGGAAGAGCCGACATCGCCTGGCGGAGCGGCGGCGGGTAGTTCTCCGGGTGGTCGGTCCCCCGGATCCCAAAGCCGCGGAATCGGATCCCGACCGCCCGCCCGACCAGGTAGTGGCCTATGGCGTGGGTGTCGAGATACACGAGGCCGAACCCGACCAGGAGCGACGCCTCGCGCAGCCCGCGCCCGGCGCCGAGCGTGCCCGAGGCGATCGCGAGCAGCAGCGCGCCGAGGCCCGTAGCAGCGAGCTGGCCGACGAGCCCGGCTGGGACCGAGAGCCGCAGCCACAGGGGCGGCCGGCGGGACGCTGGCGCCCGGAGGGAGCCCTCCGAGGGCGGGAGTGTCGTGGGCTGGGTCATGGTCGGGAACCTCCACCTTCTTCTGAGTGAGCGGCCTGCGCTGTCAGCGCCGCCATGACGGCGCGCACCGTGGCGAGGATGTAGGCGTCGTCGACACGACGGTCGAGGACGAACGCTTCGAGCAGCAGTGGCCCGGCGAGCAGGTCACAGATGAGCTCGGCGTCGGCACCGGTGATCTCGCCGCGGTCGCGCGCTCGGTCCAGCGCCCTGTGCACCGAGGCACGCCGGGGCGTGATGTAGGCCGCCCGGAACCGTTGGGCCAGCTCCGGGTGGTTGGCGAGGTCCCCTATCAGGGCCGGCACCACATGGCGGGCGAACGCGGTGTCGTAGAGCGCCGCCATCTCGCGCTGGACCGCCAGCAGGTCTCCTTCAAGCCGTCCCGTGTCAGGCGCTGGGTCGGTCCCCGCCGTGCTGGCCAAGGCCTCCACGACGACGGCCGCCTTGTTTGGCCAGCGGCGGTAAAGGCTCGGGCGGCTCACGCCGGCCCTGCGCGCCACCATCTCCAAGCTGAGCTCGCCGTAGCCCCTCTCGTTGAGCAGGGCCAAGGTGGCCTCGAACACCGCAGCGTCGATCCTCGGGTCGCGGGGCCGGCCGGCGCGCGCCGGATTGGTGCCGGAGGGCTCGTCAGGGCCCGCTGGGATCTCACCACCGGGTCGGGGTCCGAGACATTCCATTACGAGCCATAACGTAACACGGTCTATTGGAGATCTCCAGCGCTAGGACAGTCCGTTCCGTTAGTCCAGCGCAGCCATCACCGGCCACGCTCCAGCCAGCGGCCAGCAAGAGGGGCCGGCGAAGTGCCAGCCGGCCCCGCACTCACCGCCGCCCCCAAGAGCCACCACCCCGTCCCTCCATCACCGCGCCTCGACGCCGACCCGCGCCTGGGGTGCAGATGGGCTCAGCGTGTCCCCCGGGCCAGCCATCCACGAGGCATCGCATCAGCTGCCGGCAGGGCGAACGGAACCCATCCAGCGCACCTCGGTCGTTCAGGTCGTAGCCCACCGTCGTCCTGGCGCAGGCTGTCATCGGCATCACCACTGAGCCTGCCGCTCAACTCAACACCATCACCACGTCCGCGTCGAAGTTCCGGGAGGCCGGTCTCCCCTGTTCCTCCACCGGTCCATGCCCGTCGCGCCTCCGCAGCCAATGCACCTGGCCATGACGCTCCGAGCGGCGTTGCCCGTCAGTGAGCCAGTTCCAGCTCGTGAAGGGGGGCCGGTCGGCCGAGGAGGTATCCCTGCCCGTGGCTCACCCCGAGCGTTCGGAGTGCTTCGAGCTCCCCGTCCGTTTCGATGCCTTCGGCGATGACCTGCGCGCCGGTGTCGTGGGCGAAGGTGACGACAGCCGCCGTCAGGCTCCGTCGGACCGGGTCGATGTCGACACCTCGCGTGAGGTCAATGTCGACCTTGATGATGTCGGGGGCGAGTTGGACGATGTGGGCGAAGCTGGCGAAGCCCGCGCCGGTGTCGTCCACGGCAAGGAGAGCGCCGCGGCGGCGGTACGCGTCGAGCTGCCTGCGAAGCTCGGGGTAGTCGCCGACAGCCACGTGCTCGGTGATCTCGATGGTCAGCCTCGACAGGTCGACGTCATCGAGCACCGGCAGGAGCCGTGGACTGGCGATGCTGTCGGGGCCGAGGTTGACCGCCATGGAGCAGCGATCCGGAAGCGCCGCCAGATGGGGCAGGGCAGCTCCAACGGCGGCGATCTCCAAGTCCACGCCCAGGCCGACGGCCGCCGCGTCGGCGAACCAGCGTCCCGGTTCGAGGGGCGAGATGTGGGTGAAGCGCGTCAGCGCCTCGACGGCAATCGTGGCCCCAGTGCCAAGCTCGACGATCGGTTGGAAGACTGGGTAGAACTGCCTGTCGTCGATGACGGACTTGATGCACTCACGGGCGCGAGCGTCGCGGGCGGCCGCGGGAACTAGGACGTTTGCGACGAACCGGGAGACAGCGGCCTGCTCACTGGCAGCGGTGTCGTCGACGGACTCGAGGGTGGAGTCGGTGACGGCGGTCATCTCGGCAGCGGTGGCGATGACGAAGGCGACGAACTCGCCGAGGCGGCGCAGGGTGGCCACGTCACGGTCGTCGAACGCCGAAGGGCTCTGCGAGCTGACCTTCAGAACACCGACGGCGGCATCGGCGCGGAGGAGAGGGACGCAGATCATGGAACGCGCCCCGACTTGCCGGCAGGCCATGCGGTCGACTCGTTCGTCGCTCTCGGAGTCGTCGCAGCGCAAGACGGCGCGAGCGCGAACCGCCGCCCCCGACATGCTTGCCTCACGACTCAGGCGCAGGCCCACCGAGCCGGCGAGGCGCCCGCTGGCGACGACGTAGGTCATGGCGATGGGATCGGCCAGCTCTACCGCGGCGCCGTCGGCGTTGTCGACCAGGGACAGCGCCTCATCGACAACGCGCTGCATCATCCGAAGCGGGTTGAGAGCGTCACCGACCTCACCCTTGAGGGCGGCGACTCTAGGCGCTTGGATTGTCGCCGAGGGGAACGCACGGCGCATGCCGATGACGATCGGTCGGTTGGCTTCACATCTTTAGGGCGTCTTCAGGCGGGCGGCACCCTTTCTGCCTCCCCGGGGGGACAACTGTCGCCCGCCAGTCCGATAGGACCACCTCTTCGCCAGTGGCATGGCACCGGGTCGGAGCCGCCAGCGTTGACGTAGCGATGATGGCGACGGTCGGATCGGTTGGTCAAGTGCGGCGGCGCCGGGCTGTCATAGGTCTTGGTGGGCGACGGGCTCGGCGCCGGCGGGGCCCGCGTGAGAGCCCGTCAGTGGGCCTGCTTGCAGGCGTCCGAGCAGAAGCGGCGCCGCCGAGGGGGTGAAGGGGGTGTCGCACCAGGCGCAGGGCGCCATAACCGCTATCGTAACGCTATCGTAACGGAGGGGTGTGAGCGAGTCGGGTGCGTTGGTGTCGGGATGGTCGCGGCCTGTCCGGCTCAAGGGCGTCGGCGCCGGCGGCTGCGCTCGGTCGGCGCGCCGGCGGTCGGCTTCTGGCGTTTGCTGTAGCTCTGCCCGTCGAGGACGAGCTCGTAGGCCGAGGACTGGAGCCGGTCGATGGCGGACTGGCCGCGAGGAGGGCGTCGGCCATCATCGCCAGCCACTCGATCGGCTCCCTGTTGTGTTGGACGTCACGATCGTGGCCGCCTGGCGGTGCCTCTCCACGATAGCCTCATGCAGGTCGGCGGTGTCGAGGGCGTCGAGCGGGTGCAGGCACAGGTCATCGAGGATCAACAGGTCCACCCGCAGGAGCTTGCGCAACTCCGCGTCGTGGCTGTTGTCGAGCCGGGATGCCTTGAGGCGCTTGAGGAGTTGGTCGCCGCGCTCGAGGTGCACGCTGTAGCGCCGACGGATCGCGGCGTGGCCGAGCGCGGTGGCGAGGAAGGTCTTGCCGACGCCAACCGGTCCACCGACAGCGTCACCGACGACGTGTCGAGTGCCCAGGTGGACGGTGTCCCGGTGGAGATCGGGCCCGACGGCGTGAGCGTGGACAGCCAGCAGGTCCCCGGCATTGGTGCCCAGCTGCAGAGCGCGGACGGCGCCTTGAACACTGCCTTGGCCGGCGGTGGCATCTCGCTCACGGCACTGGCCCCCACTCTCACCCGGAGCACCGGCCAGCTGACCATCGAGGCCTCGGGCTTCCAGGTCGCCTTCGACCAGCCGACCTCCACCCGGCCCGGCGGCGGGGACGCCGCTGGCCCGTCTCCCCCAGCAGCAGATGCGCCTGGCGCTCGGCAACGTGTTCGTCGACGACCTGGCGGCTCCCGGTGTGCCGCTCAATGTGCTGACGCCAGGATCCGGCACCTCGACCGGGATCGTGGCGGAGGTGCCGGCGTCAGTGACGCGGATGTCGAGCGGCGTCTCGGGCGCCACCCCTGCGACCTCGCCCCCACCCACTGGCCGCGCCCGTTCTCGTCCCGAGCTGGTGGCAGTCATCACCCGCAAGCCGGGATGGCTGCTGGCCCTCTACTTGCTGTGGCAGGTCGTCCTGCTCGTCACCTTGGCCAGCCTGTGGTGGTGGCGCAAGGCCTCGGTCCCCTCATGAGCCGACCGGCGCCCTCGTGGCCGAGCTGGCTGCGCTCCTGGCTGGAGCGCCCAAACACGTTGGCGCACTGCCCCGTCGACGACTGGGACTTCTCGCCGAACTTCACCGACGGGCACTGTCCGCTGTGCGGGTATCGTCCGCCCGGCGACCTGCCCACCCCACAGACGCGGCGAATCGACTGGTTCTGGCCCCTGGCTGGGGCCATGCTGTCCATCTCGGTGCTGATGGCGGTACTGGTCGTCGTGGCCTACAACCGGTAGGCCGTCGCCGAAACGGCCCTTCAGCCTCACGGGCTGGCCGCTTCGAAGCGCTGGCGCGTCGCAGCGACGATGCTGATGATGCGCTCGGTGATATCGCTCAAGGAGTCCCCGGGGAAGAAGGCGGCCGCGACGCCCATCTGGTCCAGCATCGCTCTGTCGTCCGGCGGGATGGTGCCACCTACGAACAGCTTGACCTTTTCAGCGAGCCTCTCCTCACGCAGGAGCCCGATCGTCTCCTCGATCCAACCCAAGTAACTGACGGTGTGGAAGCTCAATCCTATGGCGTCCGCGCCCTCGACCTGCGCGGTCCTTACGACCCCTGCCGGTATCTGGTAGGGCCCGAGGTAGATCACCTCCATGCCCGCATCCCGAAAGGCGTACGACAGGACTTGGAGCGGACGCTGATGATCGTCCAGACCGAGCTTCGCCAACACGATACGTACCGGTTGCTTGTTCATCGCTTTCCTCCGTTCAAGCACTCCAGGCCAACGGCGATCAGCTCGCCCCCCCGCCGGCCGCCACACGTTCGCGCAGGATGTGCTTCTGAATCTTGCCGGAGCTGCTGCGCGGCAGCTCGTCTACGAAAACGACGCTCTTCGGTACCTTGTAGCCGGCGATCAGAGCGCGGGTTCGTTCCCGCACCTGCGCTTCGCTCACGTCCGCACCCGGCCTGGCTCTCACGCACGCGACGACCCGCTCGCCCCACTTGTCGTCCGGGATGCCCAGGACCACTGCCTCGATGAGCTCGGGGTTCGCTTTGAGCAGCGCCATCTCGACCTCCGTCCCGTACACGTTCTCCCCACCGCTCTTGATCATGTCTTTGCGGCGGTCGACGAAGAAGAGGCAGCCGTCTTCATCCATGCGTACGAGATCGCCGGTGTACATCCACCCATCGCGGACCGCCTCCGCTGTCGCTTCCTCCATGTGGTAGTACCCGGCGAAGACGTTCGGTCCCCGAACGATCAGCTCCCCGACCGTGCCCACAGGAACCTCGTCGCCCTCGTCGTCGACGATGCGGACGTCAACGTACCAGACAGGCCAACCCAAGCAGTTCTCCTTGGCGATCGTCTCAGCAGTGCTTTCCGTCACCGTGACGACCGGCGCGCATTCTGTCAGCCCGTAGCCGAAGACGACGGTGTCCACACCCAGCTTGTCCATCGTCTCGCAGACCAGCTCCCTGCTGTAGGACGCCGCCGCCATCAGCACCATGCGCAACGACGACATGTCGTAGCGACGGATCGTAGGCAGTGGGAGGAGCGACTGGAGCATGGGCACCAGGAAGAAGGCATACGTGCATCGCTCGGACTGGATCAGCCGGCAGGCTTCCTCGGCGTCCCACGTTCGCATGATCACGACGGGCAGGCCTCGGAACATGTTGACCATCGTGAAGATGTGCAACCCGCTGACGTGAATGAACGGCATGCCCTGCAGGAGCTTGTCTCCAGCGTGCGGCTCATGATTTCGAAGGTACGACAACGAATCCCAGATGACGTTGGCGTGCGTGAGCAACGCTCCTTTCGGCACACCGGTCGTCCCGGACGTGTAGAGCAACAGGACCGGATCCTCCGCACACACCTCCTGTGCCTGGGGCTCCTCGTCCCGCGACCCCGCGATGAGCTCTTCGTACGCGACCGCGCCGGGCAACGTTGGCTCGCCATCGATGACGACGAGCGGACCGCCGAGGCCCTTCAGGTCGGCGACGAGCGGCGCGACGAGGCTCTGAAGGCATTCCTCGAGGCAGAGCAGGCGCGCGTCGGATTGGTCGACCATGAACGCGATCTCCGCTGGGGCCAACCTGTAGTTGAGCGCGACGAGGACTGCGCCGATCTTGGCACATGCGAAATACAGCTCGAGGTACTCGTTGCAGTTCCGGCTCAAAATCGCGACCTTGTCGCCCCTGCCGATTCCCCGCTCCCTAAGGCGGTGCGCGAGTCGGTTGATCCGCGCGTTGAACTGCGCGAACGTGTACCGTTCGCCCTCGAACACGATGGCTTCTCTGCTTCCGTAGCGTTGCGCAACCCGGCGCAGCACGTTTCCGAGTGTCATTCCGACCATCGGCCCGTCGCTCATGAGCAGCACTCCATGTCGTCGTGGGTCACGTCTGGTTGCCGACGAGATGTGCCACCGCCTCGGTCACGGACATCCCGTTCGACGCCACCTCCCTGGCGAACGTCAGGACGCGCGCGTCGTCCCAAACCGAGGCGACCTCCTCCACAGCCAGCCACTTGATGATGGCAGCAAGTCGCAACGTACGCCGTCGCATGCCTTCCCCGGTGGTGGAGAGATGCTCTCGATGCCGGAGGATCTCCGCATGCAGTACTTCGATGCCCTCGCCCGAAGCCGCGGACGTCCGCAGCACAGGGGGCGTCCAGCCGGCCCTCCGGCTGTACGAGAGCATCATCTCGAGGTCTCGCACCGCCTCGAGTGCATCCGGCTGATCGCACTTGTTGACGACAAAGATGTCTGCGATCTCGAGCAAGCCTGCCTTCGCGACCTGGATGGCGTCACCCCAGCCGGGGACGACGACGACAACCACCGTGTCGGCCACATCGGCGATGGCAATGTCGACCTGGCCGGCGCCGGCGCTCTCGACCACCAGGGCGTCAAACCCCAGCCCGCACAGCACCTCGACGATCGCGGGCATCGATGCGGACAATCCGCCTCCCTGCCCGCGGGTACCCATGCTGCGCACGAAGACCCCCGGCAGATTCGCGCAAGCCTGCATTCGAATCCGATCGCCGAGCACCGCTCCGCCGGTGAACGGACTGCTGGGATCGATCGCGACGACCGCGACACTCTCACCGCGATCGCTGAGCTGACGCAGAAGGCCGCCGATCAGCGTGCTCTTACCGGCGCCGGCAGCTCCGACGAATCCGACGCTGTCCGTCCTTCGCGTCGTGTCGGCTCGACAGACGCCGTCGAGCAGGCCGACCGCGCCTCGTGGTTCGAGCTCGATCAGCGACAAGAGCTCGCCGAAGGCGGTCGGGTCCTTCTTCGCCGTCCGCTCGAGCAGTTCAGTCCAGTTCATCACCCCGTCCGTCAGTCATCGAGCCACGCGGGGCGTGGGACCATCTCGAAGGGGTCGTAGGGGAAGCCCAGGCCCTCCCGTACCACCCCCATGACCTCGCCAATGGTGGCGAAGGCCTTCCACGCGTCGATCATCCCGGGGACCACGTTCGCGCCATCCGTGGTCATGCAGCGCAGCTTATCAAGGGCCGGCTTGACGCGTGCGAGATCGCGGCTCGCGAGGAATTCCTGCCAGACGGCATGGTGCTTCTTCTGCGTCTTCGTGTACGGGGCGCCGGGCTTGCCTCGAGTGAACTGGAACTGGGGGAACGGGATGGGATAGTCGTTGAGCTCCTGGTAGGCATTCTCACCCACGCGGATCTTGCGTCCCTCCTCCAGCTCGCGAGCCCGCTCCTGCGCGCCGCGCTCGACTTCCCGTTGGATCCAGCCACTTCTCACCGCCGCAATCACTCCGCCTTGATCCAGTAGTCGCTGGAGCAGCTCCATCGCTTCGCTCTCGATCCGATCGGTGAGCCATTCGACGTAATAGGAGCCGCCGAGGGGATCGGCAGTGAGACACAGGTTCGCCTCTTCGGCGACGATCCGCTCTATCGCCCGGTTTACGACCCAGGCTTCGGTGGTCGGCGGGCTCACCGCCTCTGTGTACCCCTTCATCTCCATGCCGTTGACCCCTCCGAGCACGCTCGCCATGGCCTCGATGGTCTGGCGGATGACGTTGAAAACCGGCTGGCGTTGTGTCATCGAGTTGCCCGCGCAGTTGGTGCTCACCGGCGGGCACCGCATCATGGTGGTGTCCGCGCCGTAGCGTTGCTGACCGAGCCGTGCCCACATACGGCGAGCTGCCCTCAGCTTGCAGATCGTCTCGAAGAAGTCGATCTCTCCGCTGAACGCCATCGCCGGACGGTTGCCGAACTCCTCGAAGCGCAGGCCGCGGCGAATCATCTCATCGGCGTACTCGATGAAGATCGCAAAGCGAAACGCAAGCTCTTGGAAGGTGTTGATGCCGGCTTCGCGCAGGTCGTAGGCGCAACCACCATTCGTGGGGCGGAACGACGGCGTGTTGCGGTACGCGTACTCTTGACCATCGCAGGAGACGCGGTAACCGACCTCAAGGGGCTGCTTGTAATTCATGCATCTGGTGATCTGAGAAGTGAGCGGATCGTTCACCATGTTGCCGCGGAGCTTTGCCGGATCCCGACCGAGCACTTCGAGGACCGCAAGGTACATGGAGTATTCGCAGACATCCGGAGGGCCGGCCTGATGACCAAGTTCTATGACGAGGCCTTCATCGAGGCTCTTGAGCAGGATGTCGGTATGCCAACGACGGTCACCATGGAGCAACTGCCAGATCGAGAAGAGCGGGCCTGTGCAGTTGCCGAGATCGTACTTGACCAACGGGTGGTCGGGATCGATCGTCGCCAGGTTGAAATAGTCGCCGGAGGTGCGGATCCCCGAAGTCGGTACCGCGCCGGTCATCAGCGTTTCGAGGTACTCGCCAGGATCGATGTCCTGCTCGGTGACGTATGGTGTCTGCCCGGCAAAGAAGGGGTTCCCGGTCACCCAGAGCTTCTCCCGGTACATCTTCGGGTAGGAGCCGCGAGTGTACGGATAGCTGCCGGCCAGATTGATGTCCTGGTCGTAGGTGAGATGGGCGATGTCTGAGGGCGTGTATATTTCCTTGACGTCGATGCCGGACTGCGTCTTCTGGTCACCCTGCAGGTGCCGGTGATCACCAACCATCGCCCTCACCCTCCTTTATGGTGCCGCCTTCTACCGCTGGTTTCTCCCGCAACAGCGTTGTCAACCGCTCGATCTCGTGCCGCAGCATCCGATGGGTTTCCGTCGCGTCGCGAATCTTCTGCTCCATCTTGGCGAGGCTGACGGAAAGGACCCGGATGGACTCTTCGATCACCTTCCGCTCGGTCGGGTCCTGCTGGTGCGCGTCGACCAGCGGCTTGATCTCCTGGAGCGAGAGGCCGAGCATCCTCGCTCGCCGGATCAGACGCGTCCGGTGGAGAGCCTCTGCGTCGTACCGGCGCGGCTGGTACCGCTCGCGTTCGCGGCCGTTCAGAAGTCCCTGCTGCTCGTACCACCGGATCGTGCGCGTTGTGACGCCGATCCTCGACGCCAGCTCACCGATGGTCATTGTTCCCCCCACGCCCGGAACCGGGCGGCCCAGCTCGACGCTCACATCCTCGAAGCGTAGGCCACATTGACGTGACCGTCAACGACATCTCGCCGGGCTCGCGGGAAGGAGCCCGCGGTCGGCGTCGGGGGATTCATCGGCGCACTGCGGGTGAGTGGCGGAGCGAAACCGCGCGGCCCGCCCCTGACGTACGGCCCCCAGGCTCCGCCGGCACTGTGCCGAGTCTGCGGTGTCGCCCGCCACCCGTAGAGCGATGGCTGACCGCCAACGACGACGAGCCGGCTGCCAGCTGGCTGGGCGGCGCTCGGGGGCCGGATCGCGCGCAGCCAGCCGAACTGCGCGCACAGGGCCCAGCATCTGGTCGTGGGTGCGCGCTGTTTGCTCGTGTGCGCGCGGTCCACGCGACGAGGGGGCCCGCGCGCTTCGAGGAACCAGGCTCTTCCTGGTGCCATGCCGACCTCGTCGGGGTGAACGCCGGCGCGTCGGGCACGGAGGAAGGCGGCGAGCTCGGCCCGCCGGGCACGGGGTCGGACAGTGGTCCCTGAGGGTGAGACGACTGCTCGACGGTCCACCGTGCCGCTAGAAACTGCCTATAGTTATGTGCCTATAGTTATGGCGATGGACGAGCTCCCCCTCGGAGTCACGACGTACCCGGGGCTCTCGCCCCTGGACTGCGCTCGCAACCGCTCGCGTGCTGCTCATCGCTCGCCCCTCGACGCCCCCCGGGGCGCGCTCGGCGGTCCCGAGCCTTCGAGCTCAGGCACTGCGCTTGCTGGCGGGGATATCGGTGGCCGTGAGCGCGATGCGCTGGTCGCCGAGGACCGCGTGGATCTCGAGGTGTCCGCCCAAGGCTTCGACGTACGCGGCGAGCGTCGAGAGCAGCATGTCCCCCTCGCGCTCGATGCGAGAGATCGTGGACTGGGGTCGCTGCATGGTCCGGGACAGCTCGACCTGGGTGAGCTGGCGCACCCGCCGCAACTCGCCAAGCGCGTCGCGGACTTGCTCGACGACGACCTTTGCCCGTTCGCGTTCCACGCGCTCCCGGCGATCGGGACGGGCCATGACCGTGGCCTCGAGGTCCTCAAAGCGCTTCACCGTTGCTTCCTCCTGTTTCGATTCGTCTCGACGTACTCGGCGTAGAGCCGCTCTGCTTCAGGGATGGCCCGGCGGTACCACGACTGCCACTGCCCGGCCTTGTTACCTCCGACGAGCATGACAGCTCGCCGGTCGGGATCGAACACGAACGGCACCCGTAGGTGTGCTCGGCCAACCGATGCCCGCAGCTCCTTCAGATTGGCGAGCTTGCTGCCCTGGATCGTGTCGACCGTCGGGCGCCCGAGAGCTGGGCCGTGATCCCGGAGCATGGCAATGCGCGCCGTGAGTGCATCCTGGTGAACCTCGATTAGCTCGTTCCACCATGCCTCAAACCCTTCGGTGACGAGCACCTCCCACGGCACCGACCCAGTACACCGCTCACAGGTTATACTGTAAACGAGATAGCTTGGTGGTCACAACCAGAACAGCTTCGCTCCGCGACGAGGGGGATGCCGGCGATGAGGGTCCCCCCGAGGACGAAGCGGCGAAGAGCACCGCGCCCGACAGCTCGGCGCTGCGGCTCGTGGTGTGGAGGTCGGCGGCGACCACTCGGCGAGCGTCCAGGACCGCCCGGGCGTACTTCGCGGTCGCGCTGCTCCACCGGGTCTCGGTCGGCGCCGGCAACTCCTCGTTCTGGGACCCCGGGTAGCAGTCCCCAGCCCCCTGCACCCCAGCGATCCCGCGGCCCACCTGCTTCAGCGCGGCTTCAGGGGTACTGGCGCAGCATGCGCCTGCGACCTCCGCTCGGGGCGGAGGCGACGGAGAAGGAGACCCCCACCATGACCAAGCTCACTGACAAGGCGATCCTGGCGGCCGCCGTCCTGAGCGGCCTCGGCCTCGGCACCGTGGCGCTGGGAACCGCCAGCGCGTCACCTGCGACCCGCCACCCTGCGACCCACCACCCTGCGACCCACCACCCTGCCGCCACGCACGCCCGCCCGCAGGAGACACCCGGCGGCGAGGCCGACGGTCCCGGCGGTCCGCAGGGCGGGCCCAACGTCCAGTCCGGCCCGGACGTCCAGCAGGGCTCCCAGGCCGGCCCAGACACCGCCGGCCCAGACACCGCCGGCCCAGACACCGCCGGCTCGTAGCCGGCAGCCGGGTCCGCCGGGGTCGCCCCGGCGGACCCGTCAGCGGTTCTTCAGGGCGCCTTCAGGTGGCAGCGGCGATGATGGTGGCCATGCGCGTGCTGGTCGTCGAGGACGAGAAGCGCCTCGCCGCCGCCCTCCGGCGGGGTCTCGTCTCGGAGGGCTTCGCCGTCGATGTCGCCCTCGACGGCACGCAGGGCGAGTGGATGGCCACAGCGCAGGTCTACGACGCCATCGTTCTCGACATCATGCTGCCGGGCGTCAACGGCTACCAGCTGTGCGGCCGGCTGCGCGAGCAGGGCATCTGGACACCGATCCTGATGCTGACGGCCAAGGACGGCGAGCACGACGAGGCGGAGGCGCTCGACACCGGCGCCGACGACTTCCTCTCCAAGCCCTTCTCCTACGTGGTCCTCGTGGCCCGCCTGCGGGCCCTGGTCCGCCGCGGATCGGTGGCCCGCCCTGCGGTTCTCGCGTGCGGCGACCTGGTCCTCGACCCCGCGTCCCGCCGCTGCAGCCGGGAGGGCACGCCAGTGGAGCTCACAGCCCGCGAGCTGGCGGTCGCCGAGTACCTGCTGCGCCATGCCGGCGACGTCGTCTCCAAGTCGGAGATCCTCGACCACGTCTGGGACTTCGCCTTCGACGGTGACCCCAACGTCGTCGAGGTGCACGTCAGCGCCCTGCGTCGCAAGCTGGACCGGGCGTTCGGGCGGGCCAGCATCGAGACCGTCCGCGGCGCGGGGTACCGCCTGGTCGACGACCGTGGCTGAGCGGCGCGCCTTCACCCGGCGGGGATCGGTCCGGGTCCGCACGACCCTGGCCGCCACCTTCGCCGTAGCTGTGGCCCTGACCGTCGGTGCCGTCGTCATGATCACCGTCCTGCGCGGCTCGCTGGAGAGCAACCGCCGGGCGGCGGCGACCAGCCGCGCCCAGGACATCGCTGCTCTCGCTGCCTCCGGGCGGCTGCCGGCCACCCTCGGCCTGCCCGGTCAGGACGCAACCTTCGCCCAGGTCGTCGACGCCGGCGGGACGGTCGTGGCGGCGTCCACCAACATCGCCGGCGAGCCGCCGGTCGGCCCCCCGCTCCACGGCCACCGGTCGGGCCGGCCCACCATCCAGGGCAACGCCATCGGCCAGGACGGCCGGTACGGCCTGGTGGCGGTCCCGGCCCGGGAAGGAGCCCGGGCCCTGACGGTCTACGCCGGCTACTCGCTCGCTCTGACCGACCTCGCCGTCGGCGACGTCGAGCTGGCCCTCGCCGTGGGGCTCCCGCTGCTCGTCATCCTGGTCGCCTGCACCTCCTGGTGGATCGTCGGGCGAGCCATGCGCCCCATCGACCTGATACGGGCCGAGGTGGCGAGGATCACCACCGAGGACCTGCACCGCCGGGTCCCCGTCCCGGCCGCCGACGACGAGCTCGGTCGCCTCGCCCGGACCATGAACGGCATGCTGGACCGCATCGAGGCCGGCGCCGACCGCCAGCGCGCCTTCGTCGCCGACGCCTCCCACGAGCTGCGCAGCCCGCTGACCGCCTTGCGCACCCAGCTCGAGGTCGGCCTGGCAGCCGGGTCCTCGACGGACTGGCGGGCCACCGCCGAAGGCGCGCTCGCCGAGGAGCAACGGCTCGAGCGGCTCGTCACGGACCTGCTGCTCCTCGCTCGCCTGGAGGCCCGTTCAGCCCCGCGCCGGCCGGCTCTAGGACAGCGGGCCGCGCCCGGCTCGAGCGTCTGCGACCTGGCCGCCACCGCCGAGGCAGACCTCGCCCACCGACCCAGCCCGCCGGCGCTCCAACTGCACACGGGCGGCGACCGCCGCCCTCTCGTCGGTGTCGACGAGCACCTCGCCCGGCGCGTTGTCTCCAACTTGGTAGACAACGCCTGCCGCCACGCCCGCAGCGCCGTCTCGGTATCCGTCGAGGTCTGCAAGGGAGCCACCGTCGAGCTGGTCGTGGCCGACGACGGCCCGGGGGTGGCACCGGAGGACCGGGAGAGGGTGTTCGAGCGCTTCACCCGCCTCGACGCCGCCCGTGGCACCGATTCCGGCGGCGCCGGCCTGGGCCTCGCCATCGTCCGCGACATCGTCGTTCGCCACGGTGGCAGCGTCCGCTTCACCGACACGCCGCTCGGGGCCCGTGTCGCCGTCCGCCTGCCCGCCGCCGCAGCCCCGGACGCGATCGAGACGCCCGTCGCCGGCACACGCCCATCTCACACGCGCATCTCACAGCGGCTGACATCCGGCCGCAGACCCGCGGGCCGGCCCGGCGATCCGACGGGCCCGGCGCTGGGAGAGAGGTGATGTCGGAGGCGCGGCGGTTTTCGGCTGGAGTCAGGCCTCCATGATCACCGGCACGATCATCGGCCGCCGGCGGGTGCGCTCGGCCACGAAGCGTCCCAGGGCCTGGCGGGCCTTCAGCTTCAACGCCTCCGGCTCGGCGGCCGCCGACTCGTCCATCGCCTCGAGCGCATCGAGCACCGTCCGCCTCGCCTCGTCGAGCAGCTCCTCGGCCTCCGGGGCGTACACCCACCCGCGGGTGATGATCTCCGGGCCGGTCACGATCTCGCCCGTCTTGGTGTCGACCGTGATGACCACCATCACCACACCCTCCTCGGCCAGGACCTTGCGGTCCCGCAGCACGCCCCGCCCGACGTCGCCCACGATCCCATCCACGTAGAGGTAGCCGGCGGGCACCTCGCCCACGAAGTCGATCCCGTCGTCGGTGATCTCCACCACGTCACCGTCCTCGGCGAGCAGGATTCTCGACTCCGACACGCCCATCTCCGCCGCCAACTTGGCGTTGTGGGTCAGGTGGCGGAACTCGCCGTGCACCGGGATGAAGGCCGCGGGCCTCAGCACGGAGTGCATCAGGCGCAGCTCGTCGCGCATGGCGTGGCCGCTCACGTGGACCTCGGCGAGCCCCGAGTGCACCACGTCGGCCCCGAGCCGGCACAACCCGTCGATCACCTTGCCGACCGACGTCTCGTTGCCGGGGATGGCATGGGAGGACAGCACGACCAGGTCGCCGTCGCCCACCGTGATCCGCTTGTTGTCGTTGGCGGCCATGAGCGCCAGCGCCGACATCGGCTCCCCCTGCGAACCCGTCGATATGACACACACCCGCTGCGGCGCGTAGTGGCCGATGTCGTCGATGTCGATCAGGCACTCGTCGGGAATGCTGAGCAGGCCCATCGAGCGGGCGAGGGCGACGTTCTTGCCCATGGAGCGGCCGAGGGTGGCCACCATCCGGCCCTCGGCGACGGCGGCGTCGGCGATCTGCTGGATGCGGTGGATGTGGCTGGCGAAGCACGCCACGATGATCCGCTGCTCGCGGTGGGCGGCGAAGAGGTCCCACAGGACCCGGCCGACGCTGCGCTCGGACTTGGTGTGCCCCTCCTCCTCGGCGTTGGTCGAGTCGCAGAGGAACAGGCGCACCCCGGCGCTGTCGGCAATGGCGCCGAGGTGGGCGAGGTCGGTCGCCCGGCCGTCCACCGGGGTCAGGTCGATCTTGAAGTCACCCGAGTGGAGGATGACGCCCTGGGGGGTGTGGAAGGCGGTGGCGAAGCCGTGCGGCACCGAATGGGTGACGGGGATGAACTCGACGTCGAAGGGACCGATCACGCGGCGCTCGCCGTCGTGGACGGGGATCAGCTGAGTTCGGCCCAGCAGCCCGGCCTCCTCTATCCGGCTGCGCGCCAGGCCAAGGCTCAGCGGCGAACCGTAGATCGGGAACGACATCTCACGGAGCAGGAACGACAAGCCGCCGCAATGGTCCTCGTGGCCGTGGGTGATGATGCAGCCCTCGACGCGTGGGGCGTTGTCGAGCAGGTAAGTGAAATCCGGGAGGACGAGGTCGACGCCGGGCATGTCGGCGTCGGGGAACATGAGCCCGCAGTCGAGGATCATGATCCGGCCGCCGACCTCGACGCACGCGCAGTTGCGGCCGATCTCCCCCAGGCCGCCGAGAAAGACGATGCGTACCGGATCAGCCAAGGGGTGCCCGATCCGACTCGGGTAGGGGGGCGGCGGGGGGGGCGAGGGGGGCGGAGGC
>JAKAQB010000185.1 GCA_021811865.1 Actinomycetes bacterium
TTCCGATCGCGCGCTGGGGCGTTCGTCCACCCGTGCTCACCCCGGCGGTGCTACCCTCGCCCGCCGGCCCCGCCGGCCCCCCGCCGCCGGCCGCATCCCACCCCGCCGGCCGCATCCCACCCCGCCGGCCGCATCCCACCCCGCTGGTGGCACGCCCGCCACCCTCCGCATTCTCCGACCTGCCCGCATTGCCCCACCGTGGAGGGCAATCCCCAACCCAAACCGCGCGCAGCCGCCCCGACTGCGCGCACACAGGACGGAATCCCGTCGTCTCTGCGCGCGGTTGACCTGGCTGCGCGCGGTTCCCCATCCCGCCACCCCAACAGGAGCACAATTGCCGTGTCCCGCCACTACCGACAGAGACCAGGCGGGCTGGCTGATGTGCCGGATCAGTCCGCCAAGGTGAGCACCTCGGGTCCGTCGTGGGTCACGGCGATCGTGTGCTCGAAATGGGCGGACAGGCTGCCGTCGGCGGTCACGACGCTCCACCCATCTGCGAGCGTCCGAGTCCCTCGTCCGCCGACGTTGACCATGGGTTCGACGGCGAACACCATGCCGGTCTTGATCTTGGGGCCGGGGGTGCCCGGCCAGTAGTTGGGGACCTGGGGATCCTCGTGCATCGCGGTGCCGATGGCGTGGCCGACGTACTCCCGTACCACCGAGAAGCCGGCGCCTTCGGCTACCTGCTGGACGGCGAGGCCGACCTCGTGGAGCCGGTTGCCATCATGCAATTTGTCGATGCCCGCCCAGAGGCTCTCCTCGGTGACGCGGAGCAGCTTGTCCGCCTCACCGCTGGTCCTCCCGATTCCCAAGGTGAACGCCGCATCTCCGTGGTAGCCCTCGACGATGGCACCACAGTCGATCGAGAGGATATCGCCCTCTTCCAGGCGGTAGTCGCCCGGGATCCCATGCACGATCATCGAGTTGGGTGAGGTGCAGATCACGGCCGGGAAACCGTGGTAGTGCAGGAAGTTGGACCGTGCACCCCGCCGGTCGAGAACCTCCCTGGCGACCCGATCGAGGTCGGCCGTGGTCACGCCCGGGCGCGCCGCCTCCCGGGTAGCGGCGTGCATCTCGGCCACCACGCGACCCGCCTTGCGCATCTTCGCCAACTCGTCGGGACGTCGTCTCATCCCCCCAGTGTGGCCCTGCCCGGCGGGTTTCGTGGCCCCGTCCTGCGGCTTCCGTCACTCCTGACTCCTGTGTGCCCTGCGGAGCGGTCAGCGGGCTGCACGCAGGTGGCCAGTGCACCGAGAACCGTCGGCGAGCCCACTGCACGAACCCGGACACCGTGTCACGCGATTCCATCGCCCAACACAGGGTGTGGCGACTCCAACGCTGATCGCAACCGTCGTAGGCCCGAGGGGGTCCGGCAGGGAGAGCAGCTCGCCGCCCCGAGATGGCGGGGCCACCAGTCCCGACTGGCAGCGCCGGCGGCCGTCACCGGCCGCCGGCGTCATCCGCCGGCCCTGCGGAGGATCCGGCGGTCGACCTCCAAGACGATGCGTTCTGTCACCTCGTCGGGCGTCCCGAGGCCATCGATGCGGGCAAGCAGCTGGCGCTCGGCATACCAGGCGATGAGAGGGGCGGTCTCGCGATCGTAGAGCTCGAGACGCCGGCGGATGGCACCCTCCGTGTCGTCGTCACGCTGCACGACCTCGCCTCCGCAGACGTCGCACAGCCCCGGCACGCGGGGCGGGTTGTCGATCACGCTGTAGTTCGCCCCGCAGTCCACGCAGACCCGGCGACTGGCGAGGCGGGCGAGGACGGTGCCCGTGTCGATTTCCATGTCGACGGCCAGGTGGAGGCCGTTGGGGACCAGCATGTCCTCGAGAGCCTCCGCTTGCGGGACCGTCCTGGGGAAGCCGTCCAGGACGAAGCCGCGATGTGAGGTGTCGCTCCTCGTCAGCCGTTCCCGCACCATGCCGATCACGAGCTCGTCGGGCACCAACTCGCCGGCGTCGAGGTACCGCTTGGCCTTCTGCCCGAACTCCGAACCCGAACGCACCGCCTGCCGGAAGGTGTCGCCCGTCGAGATGTGTGGCACCACGTAGTGACGGGACAGTCGAACTGCCTGAGTACCCTTGCCGGCGCCCTGCTTCCCGAGTACGAGGAGGCGCGCGCCCGGGTTCACGGAGCGTCCGGTCGGTCCGGGCTCGAACGGGGCAGGGAGGGCCTCGTCCGGGCCACTAGCTCAGGAAGCCCTCGTAGTTGCGCAGCATCAGCTGGCTGTCCACCTGCTTCATCGTCTCCAGGGCGACGCCGACGGCGATCAGCAGTGTCGTACCCGCGAAGGGGTAGTTCTGGATGTGGAACAACGACAGCATGAGCGCCGGTAGCAGGGCAACCGAAGCGAGCCATACGGCGCCGGGGAGGGTGACGCGGTTGAGGATGCGTTGCAGGTGGCGCTCCGTCGGGGGGCCGGGCCGGATCCCCGGTATGTAGCCGCCCTGCTTGCGGATGAGGTCGGCCTGCTGGTGCGGGTCGAAGGTGAGGGCGGCGTAGAAGTAGGCGAACGCCACGATCAGCAGCCCGTACAACCCGATGTAGGTGAGGTTGTTGGGTTGCGCGAGGTGGGTGTTGATCCACGTCTGCACGCTCAGCCCCCAGCCCTTGGAGGGTAGGAGGTTCGACAGCAGGAACGGGAAGTACAGCACCGAGTTGGCGAAGATGATCGGGACCACGCCACCGGTGTTGACCTTCATGGGGATGTACGTGCTCTGACCGCCGTACATGCGCCGACCGACGACCCTCTTGGCGAAGGTGACCGGGATCCGCCGCTGACCCTGCTCGATGAACACGATGCAGCCCAGCAGGAAGATGGAGATGGCCACTATGACGGCCAGCCTCCCCCAGCCCGCCTGGTTCTTGATCGCCGCTCCGCCGGCGGGCATGGTCGCCACCACATTGGTGAAGATCAGCACCGACATGCCCTGGCCGACCCCGCGCTGGGTGATCAGCTCACCGAGCCACATCACGACGACGGTCCCTGCGGTCATCGTGAGGACGATCAGCAGGACGAGCGGGATGCCGAACTTGGGGATGTAGTCGATCGTGCTCGACGTGCCCAGCAGGATCGGGCTCCCGACATGGAAGGCGTAGACGAGCGTCGTCGACTGGAGCAGCGCCAGTACGATCGTCGTGTAGCGGGTGACCTGGGTGAGCTTCTTCTGCCCGGTCGGTCCCTCGTCCCGCCACTTCTCGAACTTCGGGATCACCGCCATCAGTAGCTGGATGATGATCGAGGCGGTGATGTAAGGCATGATCCCGAGGCCGAACACGGCGAAGCGGGCCAGCGCTCCCCCCGAGAACAGGTTGAGCAGGCTGAAAACACCGCCGTGGCCCGAGGTTGTCGCCGCCTCCTGGATCGCCTTGTAGCTGATCCCCGGGCAGGGAACGTTGGCGCCCAGCTGGTACAGCCCGATGACCAGGAGCGTGAACAGGATCTTCTTGCGCAGGTCCGCGACCCGGAACATGTTGGAAAGGTTGGAAATCGAGCTTCGCATCCAGCTTCTCCTGGTACCGCGGACTCAGGCAGGGTAGCGCCCGGCCGGCCGCTGCGTAGGTCGGGA
>JAKAQB010000186.1 GCA_021811865.1 Actinomycetes bacterium
GAGGATGCGGGTGGCGGCGGTGGGCAGCTGCCCTGCGGCCCGCTCGGCGCGCAGCACGGGCAGGACCCGGACGGGCAGCTTCTCCGATCCGTCCTCGGCGATGCGAGCCAGCTGGTCGTGCATCTTCTTGTTGGCGAACCGCTCGCCGAGCGCCGCCTCGTAGGCGGTGACCTCGCCGGCCGGCTGGCCGAGGTGGGCGGCGGCGGTCGTCCACCACTGCTCGACCCAGTCCCGGCAGCGGTCGTCGGCGATGGCGCCGGCGACGCTTCGATGGCCGAGGATCGAGCCGGCGTAGGCGAGCAGCGAGTGCGCGCCGTTCAGCAGCCAGAGCTTGCGGTGCTCGTAGGCGGTCACGTCGTCGGCGAAGACCGCGCCGGCGTCTTCCCAGCGCGGTCTGCCGGCGGGGAACGTCCCTGAGAGCACCCACTCGCTGAACGCTTCGGTGGCCACCGGCGCCTCGTCACGGCGGCCGGTCGCCTTGGTCGCCAGCTCGATCTCGTCGTCGCCTGCCCGAGGGGTGATGCGGTCGACCACGGTGGACACCACGGTCGTCGACTGGCCGATCCACTCGGCCAGGGTGGGATCCACCGCCAGGGCCAGTTCGTCGACCACGCCTCCGACGAGCTCCCCATTGCCGGGAACGTTGTCGCAGGGCACCAACGCCAACGGGCCGGCCCCGGCGGCGCGGCGTGCGGCCAGCCCGGCGACGAGGCGCGCCGGGGCGGTCGTCACCGGAGCCGACAGCTCGGCGCGCAGGTTTCCGATGTCGGTGGCGACGTCGCCACGCTCGGTGTCGAGGCGGCCGTCGGGTCCCCGGCAGTAGCCGGCCTCGGTCACGGTGACCGTGACCACCGCCACCCGTGCCGAGGCGACATGGGCCAGCCAGGCGGCGTGGTCTGCCCCGCCGTGCGCTTCCGACACGCTGGCGACGACCTCGAAGGCGTCACGCGAAGGCCCGCGTTCGATGAGCGTGTAGAGGCAGTCTTGGGCTCGCAACGTCGCCGCCAGCTCGCCGGAGCGTCCGGCGAACGCCGCGTAGCCCCATTCGCCCGCATCGCGGGCATGGTCGGTGTACCACGCCTGGTGGGCCCGGAAGAAGTTGCCGAGCCCCAGATGCACGAGACCGACCGGTGCCGCCGGGCGAGCGTCGCCACCCGAGCGGGAGAGCCGCGGTGGTGCCGCCTGGCGAGGCGTCGTCAAAGCTTGAACACCCGCCGCGGCTGTCCCGCCACGAGATCGGTCGCGATCGCGGCCGCCTCGGACTCGTCGAGGCGCTGCTCTGCCACCAGGCGCGCCAAGAACCCCGCGTCGAGGCGGCGGGCCATGTCATGGCGGGCCGGGATCGAGCAGAACGCCCGGGTGTCGTCCACGAATCCCGACGTGCGGGTGAACCCGGCCGTCTCGGTCACTGCGGCCCGGAAACGGCCGATGGCGTCGGGCGCGTCGAGGAACCACCACGGCACCCCGACGTACACCGACGGGTAGAAGCCGGCCAGCGGAGCCAGCTCGCGCGACCAGACGGTCTCGTCGAGCGTGAACACCACCAGATGGAAGCCGACGTGGGTGCCGAACCGCTCCAGCAGGGGCCGCAGCGCCTCCGTGAACTCGATCCGAACCGGGATGTCCGCCCCGACGTCGCCGCCGAACCGGGCCGCGGTCGCCAGGTGGTGGTCGCGGCGCACTCCGCAGTGCAGCGACATGACCAGCCCGTCCTCACACGACATGCGGGCCATCTCGAACAGCATGTGCCGGCGGAAGGCGGTGGCCTCGGCCTCGGTCGCCTCGCCGGCGAGCGCGGACCGGTAGATGCGAGACGCCTCGGGCTCGGAGAGCGGGTCGGTCCTGGCGTCGAAGTGGCTGTGGTCGGCCGACGTGGCGCCGTGCGCCAAGAAGTACCGGCGTCGGTTCTCGAGCGCGGCCACATACCCCCGGTAGTCGCCGGTGTCCACCTCGGCTGCCTCCCTCAGCTGGCGGACCGACTCCCGCCAACCCGGCGCCGCCGGTTCGAGGTAGCGGTCGGGGCGGAACGCCGGGATCACCCGGCCGGACCACGACGGATCGGCGGCCAGCGCGGCGTGCACGGAGAGGTCGTCGCAGGGGTCGGCCGTCGTCGACAGCACTGCGATGCCGAAGCGCTCGTACAGTGCCCGGGGGCGGAACGCGTCGGTCGAGAGGCACCCGGCGACCAGGTCGAAGATCGTATCGGCGGTCTCGGCCGAGGGGCGCAGCCGGACCCCGAAGATCTCCGCCAGCTCCGCCTCCAGCCACCACCGCACCGGCGTCCCGGCGAAGACCGTCCAGCGCTCGCACAACCGCCGCCACACCCCGCGGGCCTCCGCCTCGGGCAGCACCCCCTGACCGACACCGAGCTCCTCGAGCGCCACCCCGTCGGCATGCAGCAGCCTGGTCACGTAGTGGTCGGGAGTCACGAGCAGGGCGGTGGGGTCGGTGAACGGGCGGTCCTCGAGCAAAAGGCGCGGGTCGACATGGCCGTGCGGGCACACCAGCGGAAGCTTGGCCACCTGCTCGTACAACCGTCGCGCCACGTTCCGCTGGTCGGAGTCAGCGGGAAGCAGCCGGTCCGGATCCCCCCTGAGCAGGGGCTCTCCTGGCGTCACCTACCTATAGTGGTTTTCGGCTCGTGCTGGTGCAACCAGCAGACCGGGGAGAGGCGATGATCGACCAGCAAGGCGCCAGCCTCGACGGAGAGGTCGCCGCCATCGGCGGGCCCGGTGCGGTGCTCGTCGACGACCAGATCGAAGCCTTCGTTGCCGACCGCCTCGCCCCGTTGCCCATCGACGGTCGACGCGTCTGCGTGCTGGTCCCCGACGGAACGAGAACCTGTCCGCTCCCGCTCCTCCTCGGCGCCGTGCACCGGGCTCTCCGCCACCGGGTCGCGCGCCTCAGCATCCTCGTCGCGCTCGGCACCCACGCCGCCATGGACGACGCCCGCCTCGCCGAGCATCTCGGCGCAGCGCTGATCCGGGGCACCGAAGGGGACCGGCTGACCGACGTCGCCCAACACGCGTGGTGGGATCCCGCCGCCCTGGTCGATGTGGGTACCATCAGCGCCGAGCGCGTCGAGGAGCTGTCCGAAGGCCGGTTGCGCCGCGACGTGCCGATACGGGTCAACCGCGCCGTTCTCGACGCTGACCTCACCTTGATCGTCGGCCCGGTGTTCCCCCACGAGGTCGTCGGGTTCTCCGGAGGCAACAAGTACCTCTTCCCCGGCGTGTCAGGGCTCGAGCTGATCGACCTGTCGCACTGGCTCGGAGCCCTGATCACCAGCGCCCGCATCATCGGCACCCTCGGCCAGACCCCGGTCCGCGCGCTGATCGACCAAGCTGCAGCCATGCTCCCTGGTGACCGCCTGGCCCTCTGCGTCGTCACCGCCTCGGGCAACCGCCTGCACGCCGCCACCTTCGGCGAGTCCCGACAGGCGTGGAGAGCAGCTGCAGAGATCTCCGCACAGACCCACATCCGCTATCTCGACGCTCCCGTGCGGCGTGTCCTTTCGATCCTGCCCGAGAGGTACGACGACATGTGGACCGGAGCCAAGGGCTTCTACAAGG
>JAKAQB010000015.1 GCA_021811865.1 Actinomycetes bacterium
GGGGGGGGGGGGGGGGGGGGGGGGGGGGGGGGGGGGGGGGGGGGGGGGGGGGGGGGGGGGGGGGCCGGGGGCGCGCGGCGGGGGGGGGGGGGGGGGCGGGGTCGCTCTGGCCTACTGGCACTCGACGAGGGCTCTCTCGGTGACCTGCTCCAGCCGGGCGTGCAGTGTGGCGGCCGCAGCCGACCACGTGTAGGCAGCCGCCCTGGCGGCACCGGCGCGCCCGAGAGCGGACGCCTCCGCCGGGTCGCCCAGGAGCCGGGCCAGTGCGTCCGCCCACGCGTGAGGGTCGTGGGGGTCGAGGAGATGGCCCGTGAGGCCGTCGTCGACGAGCGTCACCAGGCCTCCGACCGCCGATGCGAGCACCGGGACGCCGCAGGCCGCCGCCTCCAGTGCGACCAGGCCGAATGACTCCGACCGGCTGGGCACCACGCAGACGTCGCTGGCGCGCAGGTAGGTCGAGAGCATCTCGTGGGGCTGCGGTGGCACGAACCGGGTCCTGTCGCGCAATCCGAGCCCCCGGAGGAGCTCCTCGATCCGAGCCAGCTCCGCCGGCCCGGACGGGCCGCTGGGGCCGCCGACGACGACGAGCGTCGCGCCAGCCGGGCGGCCGCCGGCGCCGCCCAGGCGGGCAAGCGCCTCGACCACGACCCCAAGCCCCTTCAGCGGCTGGATGCGGCCGACGAAGGTCACGAGGGGTTCGTCGCCCGGCATCCCGATGGCGCGGCGCGCCTGGACCCGGTTGCCGGGACCGAAGAAGGCGTGCTCGACCCCGGGTGGGACGATCTCGATGCGCTCGGGGTCGGCATCGTAGAGGTCGGTCAGTTGGCGGGCCTCGACGTCGCAGCTGGCGAGGATCGCGTCGGAGCAGCCCACGATCTCCGACTCGGCATGGGCCCGGCGGGCGGGCTCCTCCGAACGGATCTCCTCCGGGCTCGCCTCCGCCTTGACACGGTCGAGGGTGTGGAAGGTGGAGACGAGAGGCACCTCGAGCTCGTGCTTCAGGCGGTGGCCGGCGACGCCCGACAGCCAGTAGTTGGCGTGGATGGCCTCGGGGCTCCGCCCCGCGGCCGCCAGCGTTGCGAACCGGTCGGCCACACCGTCGGTCCACTCCTCCACCAGCGAGGGCAGCTCCTCCTTGGCGACCGGGGCGAGGGGCCCGGCGGGCACGTGGTGGACACGGAATCCCGGCTCGACGTCGACGACGGCGGTGCACTCGGTGCCGTCAGCCCGGGTGAACACCTCGCATCGCACGCCGCTGCGGGCTAGGGCGGCGGCCATCTGCCGGACGTAGACGTTCATGCCCCCGCCGTCCCCCGTGCCCGGTTGGGCCAGTGGACAGGTGTGCATCGAGAGGATCGCCAGGTCCCGCACAGTGCGGCAACCTAGTCATTGCAGCGACCTATTCAGGGAGGGAGGGTCTCGATGCCGGCGATGCCCCGCGGGCGCCGGCGGCGCCCCCGCTCCGGGGCCCTCCCGCCAGGAAGGATCTGTACACCCCGAGCAGCGCCTGCTTCTGCTCGGCGTCGAGTCGGGAATCGGCGAGGACGGCGGCCTCAACGTCGCCGGCGGCGGCCGGAGGATCGAGGAACCCGGCACGTACGTACAGGGTCTCGGCCGAGATGCGAAGGCCGCGGGCGATCTGCTGGAGGATCTCGGCCGAAGGCCGTCGCAGCCCGCGCTCGATCTGGCTCAGGTAGGGGTTGGAGATCCCGGCCAGCTCGGACAACCGGCGCAGGGACATCCGGGCGATGGCGCGCTCCTCCCGGATAAACGCTCCGAGCTCCCTCAGGGGGTCGTGCGCCTGGTGCCTCCCGCCGGCCGCACCGGGATGCCGGGCGCCGGCGGGGTCGTCGGGGGCATCCGGCGGGTCGGTCACGGTCACGAGGTCACGGATGGGTCACGATCGGGCGCCGCCGGCGGGCGAGGTCAGCCGGTCAGCCCCGGCGGCAGGGTGCCGGGAGGTACCCCGCCGTCGCGATAGCGCCGGACCACTTCGGTGCTCAGGGTGTCCACCACCTCCTGGAGGGCACGTCGGGTCTGCGAGACCTCGCGCTCCAGCCGGGACAGCTCCTGGGTCACCTCCTTCAGCCGGGCGTCGTCGATGGCGGGGGGATCGGCCAGCTCGCTGGCGGAGACGATCTCTTCGAGTCGCCGCTCGAGGAGGGGATCGACCTCTCCGGGCTCCAGGCGCTGCGACAGGCGGCCCAGGCCTGGAGCGTGTATGCCGCCGCCGAGGATCTCGGGCAGTCGGTCGACCAGCGCCACCGTGCCCGCGCCAGCGCCGTCGGAGCGGCGCTGGCGCTCGTCGACGACGATGTCCAAGCGGCCCTGCACCAGTCGCCGGAGGTACGAGTAGCCGGTCTCCCGCTCGTCGGCGAGGGCGCGCCGGCGGCGGACCTCCTCCAGCGGTTGCGCCGCGAGATCACGACAGAAAGCGGGATCGAAGGGGTCGACGGGCTTGTCGTCCATCGCGGAGAAGGGTACATGAGGCCCCCTCGCTGCCGGTGGGCCGGGCGCGATGCGCCACCGGAGCCCAGCAGCGGGAGCGTCACGCTCACCAGGCGCCGCCGGAGACGGGCGGCAAGACAGCGACCTCGTCGCCAGCGGCAAGGGCCGTGGAGGCGTCGGCGGGGATGCCGTTGACCCACACCCGGCTCCGGGCCAGCACCGCCGCGAAAGCGGGCCCGAAGCGGTCCACGGCCTGGTCCAACACTTCGCCGACGGTGCCAGCGAACATGTCCGCCTCCGGTGTGCCGGCCGCCTCCCGGGCGGCAGCGAACAAGCGGAGCCTGACGGGGGTTCCGGGCGCGGTTCGACCGTTGCAAGGATGCGCCGAAAATTCCCCGTCTGCCTGCCGGCCCCCCTCGCCGGCCGAGCCGGTCGCGCTCCAGTCCGACATCTCCGTCCTCCCAGTCCGAAAGGGTATCTCCAGCCCTGGGTTACGGTGCCCCGTGCCCCGGATCCTGCTGGTGCGGCATGCCGAGTCTGCCTGGAACACAGCGGGCCGGTGGCAGGGCTGGGCCGACCCGCCGCTGTCCGGTGAGGGACGGCGCCAGGCCGCGCGGGCCGCCCGGTGCCTGGCGACGGCACTGGACATCGTGGTCTCCTCCGACCTGACGCGGGCACGCCAGACAGCCGAGATCCTCGCCGGTGCCGTCGACCTGCGGCCGCCACGGATCGACCGTGAGCTGCGGGAGTACGACCTCGGCGACTGGAGCGGTCTGACCCGGGCCGAGATCGAGCGGCGCTGGCCGGGGGCGGTGGAACCTTGGGACGCCGGCCGCCTGCACGAGGCTCCCGGCGGTGAGGCGGCCGAGGCGTTCGTGGAACGGGTCAAACGGGCCCTGCGGCGAGTCGCCGATCTCACCCCGGACGGCACCGCCCTGATCGTCTCGCACGGGCGGGTGGTGCTCAGGGTGGTCCAACTACTCGGCGGGCCGGTGGGGACGGTCGGCCACCTGGCCGGCCGAGCCATCGACATCGACCCCGGCGCCGGGCGGTGGCGCCTCGGGCCACCTGTCGACCTGCTCGGCGACCGCTGAGCGGGCACCGGCACCCGACGGCAGTGTCGGGCGGCGCGTGCCGCTTCCCTCCGCTACCTTCCGGGACGTGAAGGTGGAGGTGGTCCGCAGCCCTCGCCGGCGCAAGACCGTACAGGCCCGGGAGGTCAACGGCGTCCTCCGGGTGTCGATCCCCGCCACCATGACCACCGCCGACGAGGAGCGCTGGGTCCAGGAGATGGTCCGCCGCATGGCGCGGCGCGCCGGCACGGGCGCCGCCGATCTCGAGCAGCGGGCCGAGGAGCTCAGCCGCCGCTACGAGCTCCCCCGGCCGACCTCCATCCGCTGGGCCGACAACCAGGAGTGGCGATGGGGCAGCTGCACCCCCGTGTCGGGCACGGTGCGGATCTCGTGCCGCCTCGCACGGGAGCCGGGCTGGGTGCTCGACTACGTGATCGTGCACGAGCTCGCCCACCTGGAGATCGCTCCCCACGACAGGCGGTTCTGGGAGATCGTCAACCGTTACCCGCTGACAGAGCGAGCCCGCGGCTTCCTCATCGCCCGCGGCCTCGAACCGCCCCCTGCCCCCGCACCGCCAGGCTCGCCGCCGTCGACCGCCCCCCGCGGCCGCCGTGGCCAACCCGTCGCCGCCGCCTCCCGGGCAAGGCCCAGGTAGCAGCCGGCCCGGGTCGTGGGTCAGAGCCCCATGGTCGCCGCATCGGCTCAGCCGGGGTCGGGTGCCCGGGACCCCGTGCGCCTGCGGGCGCTGGTGCCCGGAACCGCCTCCGCTCGGGTCGAGTCCCTACCCGGGGCCGGCCGCCGGGTCGTGACCGTTCGCATCGACCCCGCCCACCGGCGGGGGGCCCTCGGCGCCCAGGACAGCGCCACCGTCGCCGAAGCGGCCCGCCTCGCCCTGAGCCAGCGAATCCCGTTGCTCGTCATCATGGCCTCCTCGGGCGCCGACGTCTTCGAGGGGGTGTCGGCGCTCCACGGGTGGGGCTCGGCCGCCCTGGCGCTCTGTGAGTGCTCGGGAGTGGTGCCCATCGTGTTCGTGACCGTCGGCCTGGCTCTGTCCGGACCGGCGCTGCTCCTCGGGCTCGCGGACATCGTGGTCATGACGCCGGAGGCGGTTGCATACGTTTCGGGTCCGGCAGCCGTCGCCCAGTGGACGGGTCAGCAGCTCGCGCCTGCAACGCTCGGCGGGCTTCCGGTCCACGACCGCCGGACGGGCGTCGCCGCGCTGACGGCGGCGGACGAGCTCGGCGCCGTCGAAGCGGTTGCAGCGCTGCTCGAGCACCTGCCCGACCACGCCGACAGCCTGGCGCCCACCGTCCCGACCGCTGACCCCCCTGGGCGCCAGGTTCCGCAGCTGCGGAAGCTCATCCCGCTGTCGGCGACGGGATCCTACGACGTGCGGGACGTGGTCGCCGCCGTCGCCGACGACGGCGACTTCCTCGAGCTCCGCGCCCGGTGGGCGCCGCAGCTGGTCACCGGCCTGACGCGCGTCGGGGGGACGAGCGTCGGGGTGGTCGCCAACCAACCACAGGCAATGGCGGGAACGCTGGACATTGCCGCGTCCCAGAAAGGGGCACGGTTCGTGTCGTTCTGCGACTCGTTCAACGTGCCGCTGCTGACTCTCGTCGACACGCCCGGCTTCATGCCGGGCAAGGACCTGGAGTGGCGGGGGATGATCCGCCACGGCGCCGAGCTGGTGTTCGCCTACGCCGCGGCTCAGGTCCCGCGGGTCTGCCTCGTCCTGCGCAAGGCCTTCGGCGGTGCGTACATCGTGATGGACTCCAAGGGGATGGCGAACGATCTGTGCCTGGCGTGGCCGTCGGCGCAGATCGCGGTGATGGGCGCCCAGGGAGCCGTCCAGATCCTCCACCGCCGGGAGGACGAGGTCACGCAGGCCCGGCTCGCCGAGGCCTACGAGGAGGAGTACCTCAACCCCTACGTCGCGGCGGCGCGCGGCTACGTCGACCAGGTCATCGACCCCGCCGACACGCGGGCCGCCATCGTGGCAGGCCTGCGGATGCTCGTCGGCAAGCGCGAAACACTCATCTCACGCAAGCACAGCAACGGGCCGCTGTGAGCAGGCCGCGCTGTGACCGGGCGGCCGTAGCTGCGCCGGCTCAAGCGGCGTGACGGGGGCAGAGCCTCGCCAGGGGGCGGCGTGCGAGCTGCTCGGCGAGCATGTCGTCCCCACAGCGCTCGCAGCGGCCGTACGTACCTGCCTCTAGCCGGCGCAGGGCGGCGTCGAGGTCGTCCAGCTCCGCCTCGGCGGCATCGAGGGCGGCAACATCATCAAGGCCGTCAAGGCCGTCAAGGTCGGCAGAGCCGTCAAGGTCGGGATCGGCAGGACCGGCAGCGATGCCATCGGCTTGCGCCGGCGCTGGCACCGCCTGAGCGGCCCCCACCGCCGGCTGCTCAGCCGGCTGCAGAGCGGTATGCTCGGGCACGGCCGCCCACCGTAGCCGCCGTCCCCCGGCGTCACAGGGACGCCCGGCGGGCTGCGGCGCCCGACCGGTACAGTCGGTGGGGTTCTCGGCCGGCGGGCGGTCCCAGCTGCCGGCGCCCGGGGCCGCTAACTCAATGGCAGAGTAGGCGCCTTTTAAGCGCAGAGCTCCGGGTTCGAGCCCCGGGCGGCCCACGCCACACCCCGGCTGGCCCGGACCTCGAGGGGCGCCCGACGTCCCGGCTGTCCCTGCTCGCCGATGACCTCGCTCGGCGCGGCGGCGCCTGGTGACAACTCCGCCGGACACCTCCTTGGCAGGAAAGAACCGGTAAAGACCGTCGGGTTGGGCCGGGCTTGTCACGCGGGCGGCGAACAGGAAAAGGGAGGGCTCGATGTTGGGTTCATCCGACGCCACTGCCACGGGTCGCGCCTGTCGAGGTCCCCGCCGGCTCGGCGGTGTCAGCCTGGCGGCTTGCCTGGCGGCTTGCCTGGCGGCTGTGGTCCCGTTGTCGTTGTCGGCCTTGTCCACGGTCGGTCCCACGCGCTCGGTGACCGTGGCGTCTGCGGTCCGCAAGCCCGGGGCGGAAGCCCCTTCGCACTGCCGGGCGCCAAAGGTGCCCAAGAGCATGCGGGGCGCCTCGGGCATGCCCTACCTCTGCCACGCCTTCGTCGTGATCTTCGAGAACCACTCCTACGCCGACCTCATGTACGAGCACGGGCTGCCCTACATCCACATGCTGGCTCGCAGGTACGGGCTCGCCGCCAACTACTACGGCGTAACCCATCCCACCGTCCCCAACCGGGTCGGGTTCTGGAGCGGGCAGGGCTCGCACCTGACCGACAGCGTCAACAACGCGTCGCTTCCCTACCCCAACCTCATCGACCAGCTCAACCAGCACCGCATCAGCTGGGGGGCGTATTACCAGCACACTGAGACCTCCACAGCCGCCCACCCCACCTACGACTACCAGAACAGCACGTTGATGCTGTTCAAGGACATCGCCTCGAGCCACTCGGACCTCGCCCACTTCCACCACCTCCGCACCCTGGGAGGCGCTCTCCGGAGCGGGCATCCCTCGGGATGGCCGGGGCTCAGGACGCCTACCTCGAGACCCGGGGCAACAACTTCCTTGCGACCTGGATACCGCGCATCTTGCATTCACCCGCGTGGCATCAGGGCCCGGCGGGGATATTCGTCTTCTTCGACGAGAACAACTACGACGCGAGCATGCCCCAGAACTACTACTACGTCTCCAACACCGGCGTCGCCGGCGCCCCGGTGTACCCCGCCGGCACCCCGCTGAGCGGACCGGGCTCCGGCAAGACGTTCCCCTTCGGGGGTGGGGTCCTCGGCGGCGGCCACACGCTCGCCTTGGTCGTGTCCAACACCGCCCGCCACGTGGTGTCTCACGTCCCGTACAACGAGTACTCCGTGCTGCGCACCCTCGAGCAGTCGTGGCACCTCCCCTACCTGGGCGCCGCCGGCGCTGCGGGCGTCGCTTCCATGTCGGCGTTCTTCCGCGGCGGGACGCCGCCCGCTCCGCCCCCGCCAACCGTGGCGAAGCTCGCCACGGGCGGCTACCCGAAGACCCTCGCCGGCACCGGGGCGGGGCGGGCCGCTCCGCCCTCGTCATCGAGGAGCGCCTACGGGACGCTGGCGGCGACGACTGACCCGTACCTGCGAGCCGTGACCTACCAGCAGGCCGCTGCCACGGTGGTGTTCACGGAGGCGTCCAAGGGGGTGCTCACTGGCAGCGTCACCATCGCCCTGACGACCGGTGGGGTGACCTTCTCCCGCAGCTGCCGGCCTGTCGGGTCAACCTTCGTGCCGAGCCCAGACGATGCAGGCGTCGAGCTCGCGCCCTCCACCGTGACCCCCCTACGGGTAACGGTGCCGGTGGCGACGGTCAGCGGGTACCCGTCGGAGGCGATCTTCACCGGTCTCCGGCTCGATGTGGCCACGTCGAGCGTGGGGGCGGTGCGGGCGACGGTGTCCTCGGGCGGCAAGGCGCTCGGGACCGTGACGCTCGGCACCGTCGCCCGCCCGCCGCAAGGGAGCGTGCCGGTGATGCTGGCCCCGGTGGTGGGATCCGGGAGCATCGTTCCTGCGTTCGTCCCCGCAGCGGGTGCCCGACGCCACCAGCGTTATGAAATCCAGATCTCGGGGACCAACCCGACCCTGGCGGCACCGCCCAACCAGTGGTTCTATGCCACGACGAGCTTCACGGCTCCGGTGGTGCCGACCCGCCTGGCCGGGCTCACCGCTCTCGGCGGTAAGCAGTACTGGGTGCGGGCGCGTGCCCTCGGCACCTACTCGTGGTCTCGGCCGGCGACCTTCTCCTACTAGACCACTTCACTTGCTCGACTGGGCGGGTGGCGGCCGGAGGTTTGGCCGACCAGGTACCGTGCCAAGCTGGCGGCCGTCGTGCGGTTGGCCAGAACAGCACCGGCGGGTACATCCTGGCGATCTGGGGGGTTGGTTGATCGGTTCGCCACAGTCCCGGTCAACACCCCTGCGCGCTCGGGTCGACCGTTGGGGGGGCTGATCGGTGGCGGCCGGCGTAGCGGTGATGGTCATGGCAACGGCACCTCCTGGGCGTTGCGGCGCTGATCGGTGATGGGGGCCACGGGCGCCAACTGCGCCCGCTGGGGGACCGGCCGGCGCATCTCTGCGAGGCGCCACCACCAGGCGATGCGCCGCTCGAGGTAGTAGTCGAGGCTGCAGCGGGCGGGGCCGGCGTAGTAGCTGAGGGCGAGCAGACCGGCAAAGACGACGGCGTAGATGACGGCGGTGCCGATGTCGGAGGACCCCGCGGTGTACGGCCCACCGAAGCCCTCGGCCGTCGACCAGATGAGCAGGCTGAAGACGATCGCCGAGAGGTAGGTGAGCTTGCGGGCGACGCCGAGGATGAGCGCCAGCGCGATGAGGGACTCCACCGTCGCCACCAGCGCCCAGAAGAACGTGGCTGCGGGGTGCTGCAGGCGGATCCAGAAGTCGAACCAGGGCCGCAGCCACGCGGGCTGTCCCTTGGCGATCCCCATGATCGTCGCCATGTAGCGGTCCTTGAAGCCCGGCAGCCACTTGAGGATGGCGTCGACCGCCCAGATCACCCCGAAGGTGACCCGCAGAGCGTCCTTCGGCCACGCCGGTGCGCACCTCCGCTCGGCGGTAGCTGGTGTGTCTGCCATGGCGGGTCCCTCCTTTCGAGTCCTCCGTTGTCCGCTTACCTCCAGGGTGGGCGCTCCATACCCCTGCGGGGTAGAGCCATTGGTCACATCGCGTTCAGGACTCATGGCCCTACCCTGCAGGGGTATATGAGCGCACCCTGGGAGCACGGGTCAGGGAAGGCCCCGGACCCCCAAGGAGGTGGTCTCGATGATGTGGTACTGGGGAGGAGGCGGGGTGCAGTGGTGGGGCTGGCTGCTCATGTCCCTCGGCATGGTCGCCTTCTGGGGCCTTGTGATCTGGGCGGTCTGGTACTTGGCGACGAGCCTCACCCAGAGCTCGCACCCCATACGGCGACCTCGCGAGGCCAAGCACATCCTCGACGAGCGCCTGGCACGCGGTGAGATCGACGCCGAGGAGTACCGGCGCCTGCGCGACCTGATGCGAAGCGACGAGGTGCGCGCCGACAACGGGCAGACACCGGTCGGAACCGGAGGCCAGCGATGAACACCGTCGCCACCGAGCGTGTCGCCAAGGAATGCAGCCCGCCGATGGCGGCGAACGAAGCGTCGCAACGGGCCACCCGCGGCTACGCCTCGGGCAAGGAGGACTACCTGGCACGTCTTAGAAAGATCGAAGGCCAGGTGCGCGGGCTGCAGAAGATGATCGAGGACGACCGGTGGTGCCCACACGTCGTCACCCAGGTGGCCTCGGCCACCCGGGCGCTGCAGGAGGTGGCGGTCGGCCTGCTGAACGACCACTTGCAGCACTGCGTGATGGCGGCGGCGAAGAGCTCTGATGCCGGCGGCCAGGCCTGTCTCGACGAGGTAGCCGCCACGATCCGCCAGGTGGTCCGGCTGTGAAGGCGCAGACGACCAGGAACGGCTACCCGGTGTTCGGGCCCAGGGGATCTCCAAGTACTACCGGCGCGGCCTGTGGCCGCGCCGACGTCGGCGACGGACCTCTCGTCCACCCAGCTTGGTCAGCCAGCGCATCCCGGAGCCGAGCGCCCCGAACCTCTTCACGAAGACAAAAGAGGGTCTTCGTCTGCGTGTCCGTCTTCACATGACGCAACGACCCTCAACGCGACCAACGCTTCACGCAAGGAGGTAGCCAGATGACCACCACCAGAGATCCACAACCACGCGCGGCGGCGCCTCGTTGGCGGCGGCCGAGCGTGAACATCACCCCGGTCGAGCGCGCCGCCGGCGGCAGGCATCACTGGATGATGATCGCCTGCTGCATCCCGATGATCATCATCGTTCTGGCCCTGGCGGCCGCCGGCACCATCAGCATCGGGTTTGTGCTCTTCGCCGTGCTCTGCGTCGGGATGATGGCGCTCATGATGCGGGCGATGGACCACGGCTCCCGCCACCAGTGACCCTCCCAGTCCGCCCGGCAACCGAAGGAACGAGGAGGCAGTGGTGACGTCGAACAACCAACCACCCCGAGCAAGAAGAACGAAGAAGGTGCAGTGATGAACCCGAGCGACATCGCCGTCGTCGCAGCCGACGTGGTCGTGGCCGGCGGGCTCGGCTGGTGGTTCTTCGGGCCGAAGAAGACCGCCGAGGCGACCCTCGCCAGGGGCGTGCAGGAGGTCCGGGTTACCGTGCACGGCGGGTACTCGCCCAACCGCATCCGGGTCCGGGCCGGCACCCCGGTACGGATCACCTTCGACCGCCAGGAGTCCGGCGACTGCACCTCGAGGGTCGTCTTCCCGGACTTCGGGGCCGGCGCGGACCTGCCGGCCTTCGCCCAGACGCCCGTCGAGCTCATTCCCAAGTCCCCGAGCGAGTACGGCTTCGCCTGCGGCATGAACATGATCCACGGGGTCCTGGTCGTCGAAGAAGCCGGCACCCAGCCCGGTGAAGCGACCGAGCACGTGGGCGACCAGACGGCGGCTGGCAAGAGCGCCGGTGACGTCGCCATCGCCGAGCGCTTCGCGGGCGAGGGCTTCCAGCAAGCCAGCGTGGTGGTGGACGGCGGCTACCACCCCTCGAAGGTGCTGGCCCAGGCCGGCGTGCCACCTCGGATCGCCTTCGACCGCCGCGAGGAGGGGGCCTGCTCCGAGCACGTGGTCTTCGCCGACGCCGGGGTCGAGGCGACCCTGGCCCCCCACGAGACGACGACGGTCGAGCTGCCCGCGCTTGGTGTGGGCAGCCACGACTTTCGCTGCGGCATGGACATGCTGCACGGCACCGTCGAGGTCGGAGAGCTGCTGCCCTCGCCCGTCCCGGCTTCTCCCCCGGTGACCCAAGCCGCGCCTGTGCCCGGCACGAGCGAGGCCGACGAAGCGAAACGACAAACGAAGAGCCCGATCGGGCTTTTCAAGCGGTCGACAAAGGCATTGGCCTCGGTCGTGGTCCCCCCGGTGGTCGACGACTGCTGCGCGGCACCGAAGCCCACCTCCGGCGAGGACGAAGAAGCAGCGGAGCGACGCGCCCAGATCAGGGACCTCACCCGCCGTGTCGTGCTCGGATCGATTCTCACCGCTCCGGTGCTCTTCGGGGTGATGGCGAAGGACTTCTTCCACCCCGCCTGGCTGCCCGCCGTCCTTACCAACCCGTGGCTCGGCCTCGGCTTGATCGTCCCGGTGTTTCTCTACACCGGCTGGCCGATCCATAGAAGCGGCTGGCTCGGCCTCGTTCATCGCAGCGCGGACATGAACTCGCTCGTCACGCTGGGCGCGTGCGCGGCGTTCCTCTACAGCCTGGTGGTCACCATCGCCCCCTCTTTCGCCCCGGCCAAGGTGCGCGGCGTCTACTACGAGGAGGTCGGCTTCATCCTGACCTTGATCCTGCTGGGCCGGCTCTTCGAGACCCGGGCCAAGGCTGGCACCGGCGAGGCGATCAGGTCCTTGCTCGGACTGCGGGCCAAGACGGCCACGGTCTTGCGCGACGGGGTCGAGACCCAGCTGCCGATCGAGGCAGTCCTCGCCGGCGACGTGGTGCTCGTGCGCCCCGGCGAGAAGGTGCCCGTTGACGGCGAGGTGGTCGAGGGCCACTCGGCGATCGACGAGTCGATGATCACCGGCGAGCCCCTCCCGGTGGAGAAGCGCTCCGGCGACGAGGTGGTGGGCGCCACCGTGAACACGACCGGGTCGCTTCGCATCCGAGCCACCAAGGTGGGCTCGGCCAGCGTGCTCGCCCAGATCGTCGAGATGGTGCGGCGGGCCCAGGCCTCCCGGGCCCCGATCCAGCGCCTGGCCGACCAGGTCTCGTCAGTGTTCGTCCCGCTCGTGGTCTACGTCGCCCTGGGGGCCTTCGCTCTGTGGTACGTGGCGGGCCCTGCGCCGGCGTTCACCTACGCGCTCATCACCGCGGTGGCGGTGCTCATCATCGCCTGCCCGTGCGCGCTCGGGCTCGCCACGCCACTGGCCGTCATGGTGGGCACCGGCAGGGGGGCCCAGGCAGGGATCCTGTTCAGGAACGCCGAGGCGATCGAGACCTCTCGGCGCCTCGACACCATCGTGCTGGACAAGACCGGCACCATCACCGCCGGGCACCCCGCCCTCACCGACGTCGTCGCCCGAGAGGGATTCGAGACCGGAGAGATCCTGCGCCTGGTGGCGGCCGCCGAGGCCGACTCCGAGCACCCCTTGGCCCAGGCCATCGGCGCCGGTGCCGCCGCCCAGGGCGTCGAGGTGCCGCGGGCTGAGAGCTTCGAGTCCACGACCGGCCAAGGCGTGTCCGCCAGGGCCGAAGGACACGAGGTTCTGGTCGGCAACGTCCGGCTACTGGAGAGCGCCGGGGTGGATACCGCCGAGCTTGCGGACCGGGCCGGCTCGATGTCGGCCGAAGGCAAGACCGCCATGCTCGTCGCCATCGACGGGCGCGCGGCGGGGGTGGTGGCCGTCGCCGACCCGGTCAAGGACGACTCGGTCGCCGCCGTTCGTGCGCTCAAGGCCCTCGGGCTCGAGGTGGTCATGATCACCGGCGACGCCCGAGGTACCGCAGAGGCAGTCGCCGCCAAGGTCGGGGTCGAAAGAGTCCTCGCCGAGGTGCGCCCCGAGGACAAGGCGGCGGAGGTGTCCCGCCTTCAGCAAGAGGGCCGCCGGGTCGGGATGGTGGGCGACGGCATCAACGACGCGCCCGCCCTCGCGCAGGCCGACGTCGGCCTCGCCATCGGCACCGGAACCGACGTGGCCATCGAGGCCGCCGATGTCACGCTCATGTCCGGCTCGCTCGCCGGGGTGGTGACCGCCATCGGCATCTCGCGGGCGACGATGCGCAACATCCGCCAGAACCTTGCTCTTGCCTTCGGCTACAACACCTCGGGCATCCCCATCGCGGCGGGGCTGCTCTACCCGTTCTTCGGGATCGTCCTCTCACCGATGATCGCGGCGGCGGCCATGGCGCTCTCCTCGCTGTCGGTCGTCACCAACGCCAACCGGCTGCGCCGGTCTCGCCTCACCGCCGGGCGGGGCTCACCGTGAGCGGGCGGCGCCCTGCATCTATGCAGGCCGCAGTGGTCAGCCGGTTCCGGTGGCGTGAGGTCGGAGCACTTCTCCACCACCGCCTGATCGGGTCCAGCTCGACCCGCCGACTGTCGCCGGCGCACCCTCTTGGTAGGGCGACCGGTTCGCCGCAGTCCCGGTCCCCTGCGCGCTCGGGTCGACCGTGGGGGCCGAGGCCGCCGGGCACGTCGGTCGATGCCCGCCATCCCCGATCACAGCGTCGCAGTGGGGGCAGATCAGGTTGGCCAGGCATGCCGCCTCACCTCCCACGTCCTTCGAGGGGGCGGACCGCTCCGAGCCGGGAGCCGCCGCCGCAGCGACCCCGCGCGACTCCCCCGGCTCGCAGAGCGGGCAGTCGAGCGGTGTCCCCAGGTGGGCGGTCCTGCCCTCCTCCTGCCCGACCCAGGGGTTGGGCCACAAAGGGGGGCGGTGGCGGATGTGCTGGCGGTGGCCGCAGGCGAGGAGCGCCACCCAGTCACCGGCTTCGTCCTGCTGCCAGCCGTCGATCCTCCGTCGCATGCGCCGCCAACGGTACAGGAGCCGATCCGGGGTTCGACGTCGTGGACGAGGACGAAGGTGTGCACCTGGTCGGCGAGGCGCGCCGCGACCCGCGCGGCAGAGCGTCACCGGGACAGCTCACGGGCGGGCAGTCACCACAGCGATGAGGACAACCAGTGCGAGGAACATGTAGGCGACGTAGGCGTCGAGCCTGCCGGATTGGATGCGCTGGGCCTGACGGCCTGCCCACAGAACGAATGCCTCGATGGGTCGGTACAGGTAGGTCTCGACGGGCTCGACGACCGAGGTACGGACCTCGACACTGGCTTCGTGGAGCCGTTCGCTGTCGCTGCTGCCGACGACCACCACCTCCCGGCTCGACCCGAGCACGTTGCCGAGCACGTGGCGCAGGATGTTGGCGTACCCGAAGGAGGTGTAGTGGTCGGGACCGGAGACTCCCCCGCTCGCCGACCGCCAGGCAGGAACCCGGCGCATGCGGAGCACCCGGCCCCGGGAGGCGGCGAGGACCGCCGCCGCGACGGCGATGACCGCTATCGGCAAGGTCACGTACATCCAGGACGGCGAGAGTATGGAGAACGAGCGGTACACCGGCTGGAGGACCCAGGGTGACTTCCGGGCGGCATCTACCAGTCGCCCGCTGACGACCGGGTCGAGCCCGTCCGCCAGGTAGCGGATCACCAGCGGCGCCACGGCCGCCAGCCCGAGGGTGGGCAGGGCGAGGATCGCCAAGCCACCCGCGCCCCACACGCCCGCTCCTGCGGCAGGACGCGGCCGGGGCGCCGGTCGCCGCAGGATGCTCAGCCCGATGACCCGGATGAAGCAGAGGGCCGCCACGCCTGCGGTCAGCGCCACGAGCGCTCCGCCGACGGTGATCCCGACCCGCAGGGCGAGGTCGTGCAACCGGTACTCCTGCATCAGCGCCTCCAGGACGAACCACTCCGACACGAAGCCGATCGTCGGGGGCAGACCACCGAGGGTCAGGCATCCGAGGGAGAAGCAAGCAGCGCTCCAGCGGTAGCGGTAGCCGACACCGACGAGGTCGTCGAGGTGGTCGGTGCCTTCCCCCGACTCGAAGAACGCGGAGCCGGCGAAGAGGACCGACTTGGCGAACGCATGGGCCAGCACCTGCAGGGTCGCGGCGAGCAGCCCGATGGCGACGAGGCGCGGGCGGCCGGTTGCCGAGCCTGCCAGGGCGACGCCGTACGCGACGAGGATGATCCCAGCGTTCTCGACGCTGGAGTAGGCCACGAGCCGCGGCAGCCGAGGCTGGACGGCGGCGAAGGTGATCCCCACGAGCGCAGTGAGACCGCCGGCCACCAGGACGGTCACGACCAGGGTCACGGGGGGGCGCCCGAGAACGCCGAGGAACCGCCAGAGGCCGTAGAAGCCGACGTTGACCGCCAGCCCCGCCATGGCGGCGCGGACCGGTCCCTGCGCTGCCGGGTAGCCGAGCGGCAGCCATCCCTGGAACGGCAGGAGGCCGACCTTCACGCCGAAGCCGACGATGAGCAACCACCATGCCGCGTGCAGGGTGGAGCCTTGCACCGTCGACCACGTTGTGAACGCGAAGCTGTGGGCGGCGCCCGCCAGGAGCAGGAAGCCGATGAGCAACGCTGCCCCGCTCACCTTGCCGAGCACCAGCGTGGCCCAGCCCGCCCTCACCTGGGCGCCGTTGCGCCGCGCCACGGACGACAGGACGTAGAAGGCGCCGGTGAGGCTCTCCCAGCCGAACAGGAAGGTATAGGCGTCGCCGGCCAGGAGCACGACCACGACCGCAGCCAGCAGCAGGAGGAAGCCGGCGCCGGTCTCGCGGCTCGTGACACGACCATCCGGTCGGCACCAGCTGACCAGGCACGCGGAGATGGCGCATCCGAGCATCCCGGCGACGGTGAGGAACAGCCCGGCGAGCGGGTCCAGCCGCAAGATGGCCTCCCCCGTGCCGAGGCTGCTCCCGAGGTGCAGCGTGCGGGCCGAGCCCAGCGTGGTCCGCACGCCCAGCGCCGCGACGAGTGCAGCCCCGGCGAAGCCTGCTCCAAAGGTTGCGGCGCGCGCCGGGAACCGGCTCGGACCTGCGGCCAGGTCGACGCACGCGCCCGCAGCCCACACGCCCAGTGCGGCGACCAGCAGGGCAGCGTTCACCGTCGCCCTCTCGCTCGGAGCGGCCGGGTCCCGCCCAGGCGCCCCATGGCGAGCAGCAGGCCGTGCAGGATGCTGAAGGGGCTGGGCGGCGACCCCGGCACCCAGACGTCGACCGGCAGCAGCCCGGCGACCCCGCCTCGGGTCACGTACGTGGGGTGAACGAGGCCACCGCTGATCGCGTCGGTGCCGACGGCCACCACCACCCTGGGCTCGGGCATGGCGTGGTAGGTACGCTGGAGCGGCTCCGCCATGCCTGCGGCGCCGGCGCCGGTCACCAACAGCACGTCGGCGTGACGGGGAGAGGCGGTGAAGAAGATCCCGAGGCGATGGACGTCGTAGATGGGACCGGTCAGTGCGGCGATCTCCCACTCCTCGGACCCGTCGGAGCCGGCGTCGACGTGGCGGATGTGCAGCGACCGGCCGAAGCGGCGCACCCGCGCGGCCAGCTCGGCCGCCACGCGCACCTCCAGGTCGTCGTCACCGTGCGCCGGCGGGGTCACGAGGAGGCGGCGGTGCAGCCGCGCCGTTCCCAGCGAGGACTCGTAGGCGAACACCTCGGGCCGTGCGTCGACGCAGTGCCCGCAGAGGATGCAGCGGCCCCGGTCGACCGCTACAGGGGGGCCCTCCGAGATGGCCCCGGTGGGGCACAGCCCGGCGATTCCCTGGCTGGCCCCCTCGACGGGTTGGTCGGCGACCGTCACAGCGGCGACGAAGTCGGGGCCGTGGTCGTCGGGCCGCCGGGGGTAGCGGGTGGTGACGATGCCTTCTCGCAGGCCGCGGGCCGCCCAGGGCATCAGCCCGCCACCCCGGCGATGGAGAGCCCGAAGCTGGCCTCGATGAAGACGAAGTCCGTGAGGATGTCACCCCGGAACGCCGCGGGAAACAGCGCGAAGTTGTGGAACGCAGCACATCGGGGCTTCACGCGGGCGAGCCGGCCGCCGTCTGCCTCCACCACGTACAGCAACTCCCCTTGGGGGGATTCGACCGAGCTGATCGCTGTGCCGTCGGCGGCGGCGCCAGGACCTCGCCGCCACTCGCGCTCGTTGCAGCCGGCCAGGATGGCCAAGCCGTCCGCCGCGAGCCGGAACGACTCGTCCATCTCCGCCAGGCGTACTTGCTGGCGGGCGAGAGCATCCCCCTGATCATGCGGCGGCGTTGGCCTGAAGCCCGACGAGGGATAGGCACCGTAGGGACGGGCGTGGCGTACGTCCTCCCCCAGCCCCGAGCCGCGGGCAACGGGCCCCACGGCCCCGTGCGCCGCCACCAGGTCAGCGGGGAGGACGCCGGCGCCTCGCAGGCGGTCGAGGAACGAGGGGGTCGACATCATGGCCCTCGCGTCGTCGGAGACCCCGCCGGCTATGCGGAGCAGCTCGCTGCGGGCCTCGTCGGGCGGTCGGCGCATCGGCCCACTGACGCCGCCGGGGACGACCACGTTGCGACCGAAGCGGCTGCCGCACAGCGTCGCCCGCAGCCGGAGCAGGCGCTCCTTGTGGACTGCGAGGCGCGCGTTGGCGACCGCCTGATAGGAACCGTCGCTGTGGCGGATCATCGAGTCGAGGTGGTTGGCGACGCGCTCGAGCTCGGCGTGCACGAGCCGGACGACCTCGGCCTCGTAGGGAACCTCCGTGCCCGTCAGCTGTTCGAGGCCTCGGCAGTAGGCGATGGCGTGCGCGACCGAGGCCGTCCCCTCCACGCGTTCGGCGAGGAGCACGCCGTCATCCGGCGTGAGGTCCTCGAAGCGCCAGTCGATCCCACGGTGCTTGTGGTACATGCGGCTGCGGAGGCGGGGGATGTCCTCCCCGAAGGTCTCCACGAGGTACTCCACCGCCTCGAAGACCCCTGAGCGGACCGGCCCGTACGGAATCGTGAACAGCCCCTCCCCGGAGGCATGCGCATCCAGGGCGCGGGGATCGGGACTGACCTGGCTGTGCCAGTCGCCGAGGGCCGGGTGAGGATCCTCGGGCAGGAGTGGGAGGACCAGCGGGTCGAGGCGAGGGTGACCTTTCGGCTGGATGCCGTAGCGGTCGTGGATCTCCCGCTCGTACCACGATGCTGCCGGCAGCCCCACCGAGACGCTGGGGTAGGCCAGATCACCAGGCGGCAGCTCCGTGACGACCGAGGTGTACCCGCCGGGGGTCGCCACCACGGCACGCAGCTCCACCCCACCACTGGCGCGCAGAGACGGGAAGAGGCCGGCGAAGCGGTTGGGACCGGCGGAGAGGTGAGCGACGGCCTCCGCGAACCGCGAACGGTCGATGGCCTCCTCCCCGAGGCGATCGCCCTGGATGGTCACCTCCCGACCTCGAGCTGGGCGGCGGCCCGGTGCAGCAGGGTGCCGAGCGCCGCCGGCGGGTGGATGCCGAGCACCACCAGGGCTGCCAGCCCCAGGATCATGGCCGCGACGATCCACGGGCTCGGCTCACCCCGGGTCGGGGACGGCCGCTCCTGCTCCCCTTGCGCCCGGGGCACCGTCACGACGGCGGTTGCGAGCACCGCCTCGCTTTCGGCAGCGGGGAGCCCGCCCCACGGCCATGGCGGGGGCTCGGGGGAGCCGTCGGCCTCCGAGCTGGTTGTCCCTAACGACGCCGGGCTCATCATCGTCCGGCCGACGTACCAGGTCAGGCCGAAGGCCGCCAACGTGACGAGGGCGACCAGCACGGCCGCAGCGGCGTCGGCCGGGGAGCGGAGGCCTCCCGCCACGATGAGGAACTCACTGCGGAAGATGCCGAACGGTGGCATCGCCGAGAGGGCGAGCACGGCGAGGACCAGCATCGGCCCCGACCAGGGCAGGAAGACGATGCCGGCTCGCAGCGATGCCACGTCCTTGGAGCCGAACTTGCGCACCACGCTACCCGAGCCGAAGAACGCCGTTCCCTTGGCGGCGGCGTGCGCGAGGACGTGCAGGAGCACGCCGACGACGGCCAACGGCGCGGCGAAGCTCATTCCGATGCAGAGCACGCCCATGTGCTCGACGCTCGAGTAGGCCAGCAGCCGTTTCACGTCCCGCTGCACCGCCACCACGAGCGCGGCGAGGACGAGGGACGCTAGACCGAAGGCGAGCAGGACCTCCCTCGGGAAGGCCGCCCCGACCGCCCGCTCGGTGATCTCGTAGTAGCGCAGGATGGCGTAGAAGCAGATCGCGAGCAGCGCGCCCGACAGGAGGGCCGAGACCGGCGTCGGTGCCTCCGAGTGGGCGTCCGGCAACCACGTGTGGACGGGGACGAGCCCCATCTTGGTCCCGAACCCGAGGACCGCCAGGACGAACGCCAACTCGGTGATCTGCGGTGGGAAGCGGCCCGCCGCTGGGAGCATCCGCGAGTAGAACAACTCCAAGCCGCTGCCGAGGACGGCACTGCCGGCGTAATACATGACGACCGTCGCAACGAGTGCGATGCCGAGACCCATCGAGGCGATGAGGACGTACTTCCACGCAGCCTCCGTCGCCCCTGGGGTGTGCTCGAGCGCTACGAGCAGGGCAGAGACGACGGTGGTGATCTCCACCGCCACCCACAGCAGCGGCAGGCCGTTGACGATCGGCGCCATCAGCATGGCCCAGGCGAAGACGTTGAACCCGACCCAGAACCGACGTAGGTAGCGGGCGCGTGCGACCTCGTCGCCGGCCGGATGGACGTAGCCGACCGAGAAGATGGCCGTGGTGAAGTAGAGGAACGCGGTCGGCACGACGAAGACGGTGGACAGCGGATCCACCATCAGCCAGCCGGAGAGGGCCGTCGATGAGGGGTGACCCACGAGGACGATCGAAAGCGAGAAGCACAGAAGGCCCGCCACGAGCGTCGCCCCCTGGGCGGCCCGGTTGGGGAGCACGGCGCAGACGACGACGGAGACGAGGGGGGCGGCAAGCAGGACCACCAGGACCCACGACATCTCAGCCCCGGAGCCGGTCGAGGACGCCGGTGGACAGCGTGTCGGTCCGGCGGTGGTGTACCCGCATCAGGATCCCGAAGACGACGACGGCTACAACCAGGTCGAACAGGAAGGCGGTCTCGACGACCAACGGGAGGCCCGAGGCGACGACCAGGCTGACCACCGACACGCCGTTTTCCAGGGAGAAGAACCCAGCGGCTTGCGACACGACGTCGGCACGGAGCACGACGATCATGAAGGCCACGAGGATCTCGGCGACGCTCAGGCCGAGTGCCGGCGTGGGCAGCGAGCTCGAGTGGAACGGCATGCTCCCGATCGTGAAGAAGCCGAAGATCGACACGGCCAGCGCTATGAGCACCATCGTCGCCACGCCCAGGCGATGGCTACCCGCAACCTCGGTGCCGGCATCACGCAGCACGCGGAGGATGATCCAGGGAACGAGGACCACCTTCAGCACCAAGGTGAGCGCTGCGATCACGTAGAGGTCGCCGAGCCCGTGGCGGGCCGCGACCAGCGCTGCCAGCGCGGTCACGGCCAGTGACTGGAAGGCGTAGAGGCGGACCTGCGAGCGAGGGAGGGAGGAGCGCAGCATCGCGAACTCTGTCAGCAGCACGAGCAGGGTCAGCGCATCGGCGACGTCGCGGAAGGTCGTGGGTCGTGCGACAGCTGCGAGCACTCAGCCACCTCCGAGGATCGAGACGAGGACGGCAAGCATGGCGATGAGGAAGGCAGCCGCCATGAACTCCGTGATCTTGAACAGCCGCAGCTTCGAGAAGCTGTTGTCGATCACGGCGAAGATCACACCGACGGCCATGGCTTTGCCGATGAAGATGGGGATGGCGAGGAGCACCGAGCCGATCCGCTCGCTTCCGGCCAGCCCCCAGGGCGCGGTGAACACGTTGATGAGGATCACGTACAGGATCAGCTGCTTCATCGACGATCCCCAGCGCAGGACGGCGAAGAGGGGACCGGAGTGCTCCAGGGTGCGCCCCTCGTCGATCATCCCGAACTCGGTGGTGCTGGCTGGGGACTCGACCGGGATGCGGGCGGTGTCGTTGAGCACGACGAGGAAGAAGGCGAGCACCGCCAGGAGGTGCGCCGGGCGCAGGGCGGCAGCGACGGACGCTCGCGACGCCGCCGCCTGGAAGTAGGGCAGGTCCGTACCCGTGATGATCGCCACGGTGAAGGTGACGAAGAGGATCGAAGGCTCGATCAGCGCCCCGAACGTCATGGCCCGGCTGCCGCCGAGCTGTGCGTAGGGGGCGTTGGTCTCGGCGGCGGCGAGCGCAACGGAGAAGCCGGCGAGGCCGAGGATGAACCCGCCGCCCATGATGTCGCCCATGTAGCCGAGCGGCAGGGGGAAGTCGGTGAGGACGGGGATCAGCAGGGGCACGAGCAGGTAGCAGGCAAACGCGACGATCGGTCCGGCCACGAACACCCAGCCGGCGTCCTCCGGTACGAGGGTCTCCTTGGAGAAGAGCTTGGCCAGGTCGTAGTACACCTGCAGGACCCTCGGCCCCCGCCGTCCCTGCAGCCGGGCCTCGACGTGCGCGGTGAAGCCGCTGACCAGCGGGGCCAGGGCGACGATGGTGAGCACTTGGAGGGCTTGGCTCTCCGCGGGCGCGAGCTCGACTGCCAATCAGGTCCTTCCAGACGCACATCGCTTCGGGAAGAGGCCATCAGCCCGTCCGTCGGGCGGTTCGGATACCCCGCAGGGCCCACCGGGGCTTCATCCGGTCTGGCCCCAGCATACAAAGGCGACCGGGACGGGCGCGTGCTGTCCCCAGCCAGCTAGGCCCCGGACGTCCCTTCCCCGGCCGGCCCTGAGCCAACCAGGGCGAGCCGGAATGCCAGCAGGGGCACCTCCGGGACGGGTTGGCGGTCCCGGTCCGGTGTGCGCTGGAACCCCGCCCGCTCGTAGACCCGGTGCGCAGCGGCCATCCACGGCGTCGAGTGCAGGAAGACTGCGGCCCGGCCGGCCGCCCGGGCTCGTGTGACGCACGCTTCGACCAGCGCCGCTCCCACGCCGCGCCCCTGGGCGGCAGGGTCGACGCCGAGCATGCGGATGGCGGCTTCGTCGGGCCGGAGGTGTCCGGCGAGGGGTGAGGACGGATCGAGGACGAAGGTGACGCACCCGAGCAGCGCTGTGCCGTCGGCGGCAACGAGGACCTCGGCCCCTGCCACCCGACCGGCGACGTCGGCGAGCTCGGCGGCGTAGCTGCCGGTGAGCGCGGTCCCCGGCAGGGCCCGGTAGGCGGCGACCACGACCGCGCCGGCTTCGGCGTACTCCTCGGGCCTGGCCGGGCGGACCTCCACGGCCGGCACCGTATCGTGCGGGGTGTGAAAACCGACGCCGTCCACTACACCACCACCGGCAGCGTGGCCACGCTGACCATGGCGCAGCCCGAGACCCGCAACGCCCTCACGCCTGAGCTGCTCGCCGGCCTCGACGCCGGCCTCCGGCGGGCCGAGAGCGATCCATCCGTGCGAGCAGTGGTGCTGACCCACAACGGCCCCGTGTTCTGCGCCGGCGCCGACCTGCGCAGCGGGCGGGCGCCCACCGCCGGCGCGGGCGGAGCGGGTGGCGCCGGCCTGCCGGCGTTGCTCGCCGCCCTGCAGGACTCACCGCTGCCGGTGGTCGCCCGCCTCGCCGGATCCTGCTACGGCGGCGGCGTCGGCTTGGCGGCCGCCGCCGACCTGTCGGTCGCGGCGGACGACATCCGCCTCGGTTTCACAGAGGTCCGCCTGGGGGTGGCGCCGGCGATGGTGTCCGTCGTGTGCCTGCCCAAGCTGCGCCGGGGTGAGGCCCTCGAGCTGTTCCTCACCGGCGAGCGGATCACCGCCGCCCGCGCGGTCGAAGTTGGGCTGCTCACCCGAGCCGTCCCTGCCGAGCAGCTCGACGTGGCCGTCGCCGCACTCCTCACGTCGCTGGTCGCCGGTGGACCTCGTGCCCTGGCAGCGGCGAAGCGCCTCATCCACCACCCGCCCGGGCGGGACCGCGCTGACGCGTTCGCGGAGACGGCCACCCTTTCGGCGGAGTTGTTCGACAGCGAGGAGGCCGCAGAAGGCCGAGCAGCCTTCCGCGCCGGACGCCCCCCCTCCTGGGCCGCCGGCTCCTAGGCCGCCTCCGCCGGCACCGGCTTGTGGTCGAACTGCGGGGCGTCGGGCACGTCGACGGCGAAGTGCGGCAGGCGACGGTCCGCCCAGCGGGGCAGCCACCAGTTGGCCCGCCCGCACATGTGCATGACCGCCGGCACGAGCACCGTGCGGACCACGAAGGCATCGATGATGATCGCCCCCGACAACCCGATGCCGAACTGGTCGATGATCACGCTGCCGCCGAGCAGGAACGACAGGAAGACCAGCACCATGATCAACGCCGCCGCTGTGATGACCCGCCCCGTCTCGGTCTGGCCCAGGGTCACCGCCCGGCGGTTGTCGCGTGACCGCACCCACTCCTCGTGCATGCGGCTGACGAGGAACACCTCGTAGTCCATCGACAGCCCGAAGAGGATCGAGAACATGATCACTGGGATGAACACCTCGATCGGCGTCGATCCTTGCGCACCGTCGAGCCAGTTGCCCCATCCCCAGCCGAAGAAGGCCTGCATCAGGCCGAGGGCGGCGCCCACCGACAGCAGGTTCATGGCGGAGGCGATCAGCGGGATCAGCAGGCTGCGGAAGACGATCATCAGCAACAGGAACGCCACGACCACCACGGCGCCGATGAACTGGGGCAACTTCGAGGCGAGCACGCCAGTGAAGTCCACCTGGCCGGCCGTCTGGCCCCCGACGAGCACGTTGAGTCCCGTGCCTGCCTCGGCCCGGGGGATCACGTCGTGGCGCAGGCGGTGCAGCAAGGTCCGGGTCGCGACCGCCTGAGGCGCCGTGGTCGGTACGAGGACGGCGACGGCGGCCGTCCCGGCGGCGTTGACCCTGGGCGCGTTCACCGCTGCCACCCCCGGCACGTGGGCTGTGGCATCCACGATGTCAGCGAAGGCGGCCACGTCGCTGCGGTGCGGCAGGCTGGCCACGAGCTGGAACGGTCCGCTCACGCCGGGCCCGAAGCCCTTGGCGATCAGGTCGTAGGCGACGCGCGTCGTCGTGCCCGGCGGGTCGCTGCCGGCGTCGGCTAGACCCAGGTCGAGGGCCAGCACCGGGGCGGCGACGATCAGCACCAGCACCAGGCTGGCAGCGGCCCGCAGCGCCGGACGGCGCTCGATGCTGCGCGACCACCGCCACCAGAAGCCGGCGGTGAGATCCTCGGATTGGGGACCGTCGTCAGCGAGCCGCCGCCGCTCGCGGCGGGAGAGCACCCGAAGCCTGAAGAACCCGAGTAGCGCCGGCAACAGCGTCAGCGACGCTGCCATCGTCAGGGCCACGGTGACGCTCGCGGCGATGGCCACCCCGTAGAGGAAGGAGACACCGAGGGCGAACTGCCCGAGCAACGCTATGCACACGGTCAGGCCGGCGAAGAAGACCGCCCGCCCGGCGGTGTTGACGGCGTTGACCGCCGACTCCTCGACGCCGCGGCCGGCCCGGAGGGCGTTGCGGTGGCGGGTGACTATGAACAGCGCGTAGTCGACGCCGACACCGAGGCCGATCAGCAGCCCGAGGATCGGGGCGAAGCTCGCCGTCGTCATGGCGTGGCTGACCAAGGCGGTCATGGAGTAGCCCACCCCGATGGCGACCATGGCGGTGATGATCGGCAGGAGCGCCGAGAAGACCGCTCCGAACGCCAGGCCGAGGACCACCAGGGCGAGGATCGCCCCGAGCGCCGTCGAGTCCGACGTCTTCTGGGACTGGGCGTTCTCGGCCAACTGCCCGCTGACGGCGGTCACGACTCCCGGCGCCGCGTAGCGCTTGGCGGTCCGGATGAGCCGTGTGCCGTCGGACTTGTTTAGCTCGTTGGCGGGGGCGTTGTAGTCCACGCTCACGAGCGCCGTGTGGCCATCAGGGCTGATGCTGGCAGCGCCGGCCGGCGAGAGGGGGTTCACGACCGACGCCACCGACGGCAGGTGCCGGAGAGCGCCGACCAGGCTGGTGATGCGGGCGGCCGCGCCAGGAGCTCGGACGGTGCCCTGGGCGGTGTGGACGACGACCAGCTCGGTGTCGCCGCTCTCCGCCGGGAAGGATTGCCGCTCTATCTGCAATGCCTGCGTCGAGGGGGTGTTGGGCGGCTGGAAGTTCTCGGAGTAGGCCGCGCCCACGCCCAGGTACAGAGCCAAGGAGCCGGCGAGGGCCACCAACCACGCGGCGACCACGACGAGGCGGTGCCGGACGCACCACCGGGCAAGGGCTGACATTCAGGATGATCTCCGCAGCTGAACGACCGGTCGGTAAGATCGTAGCGATATGAGCACCGGCGGTCCTGACAGGCGGTCAGGTGGTGGGCGGGGCGGCGGCCTCGGCACCGAGGAGGCCGCCGCCATCGGCGACGGCGCCGGCGATCGCGGCGACAGCGGCGCCGGCGACAGCGCCGGCGATCTCGGCGACAGCGGCGCCGGCGATCTCGGCGACAGCGGCGCCGGCGATCTCGGCGACCACGACGCCGGCCGCGGTGCCGCCACCAGGGAGCGGATCCTCGCCGTCGCGCTCGACCGCTTCGCCGCCCACGGCTACGCCGGCACGTCCATACGTGACCTCGCCGACGGGCTCGGCGTCACCAAGGCCGCCCTCTACTACCACTTCGCCTCCAAGGAGGACATCCTGGAGGCGTTGGTAGAACCGATGGCGTCGGAGTGGGGGGCGCTGGTGCAGCGGGCGTCGACCCGGCCAGCCCCGCCCGCCGAGGGGTTGTTGCGGGAGTTGGTCGACATCCTCTCCCGGCGGGCGGCGCTCATCCGCACGGTGATGGCCGACCCGTCGCTGCCGTCCCCCCAGGTCCGCGAGCAACTGCAGGTGCTCGCCAACGCGCTGGCGGCCGGCGCCGGCGTTGGGGCTTCCGGCGCTGCCGGCGTACGGGCCCGCGCCGCCCTCGGAGCGGCGCAGCACGCAGCGCTCTCCACCGCTTTGTCGCGGGTGGCCGCAGGCCGGCCCGGACCTGCGCCGGGTGCGGCGCCCACCGGCACCGCCGGTACGCACCTGCTGGAGCCGGATGAACGGGAGGAGATCGTGGCGGCGGCGCTACGCGCCCTCTGCGGCTGAATCGAATCCTGCGCCGGGCGCCGGCGGGTCGGCCGGCGGGCTGCGCCGGACAGTCGGGGCTGCGCCGCCAAACTGTGAGTGCAAACGACACAGGGTGTGCACTTTTCACTCACAGTTTGCGGTACGTCGTGCCCTCGCCCTCGCCGGGTGCTGTTGCCGGCCTTCTGGAGCTCCAGAGGCCCTACCGTTCGAGGCGCCGGATCCAGCGCGCCAGCGCCGGCCGGCTCAGCTCACCGAAGGCCTCCCCCACCACCCGGCCGTCTCGGGCAATGAACAGCGTGGTTGGGAGGGCGAGGATGTTGTAGGCGGTGGTGGCCACGCCGTGATCGTCCACGCCGACCGGGTAGGTGGCCCCCGCTCGTGCCAGCATTCTCAGGGCGGCGGTGTTGGAGGTTTCGTTGGTGTCGATGCCGATGAAGTCCACCCGGCCGCGCGCCGCTCGCGCCTCGGCGGCGAAGCCGTCGATCTCCGCCTGGCAGCCGTGGCACCACGAGGCGAAGAAGTTGACCACCACCGGCATGCCCTTCGTTGCCAAGAGGGACACCGGGGGGCCGCCGCGCAGGTTGGGAAGGCGGAAGGCCGGAGCCACGCTGTCGGTAGCGATGCGGGGTAGGCCGTCGCCGGCACTGACGCCCACCGGTGCCGCCGCTGGCGAGGGTGCGGACGAGCCGGCGGTGATCGCCGCCGCTGGCGAGGATGCGGACGAGCCGGCGACGATCCAGCCGAGGAAACCGGCCAGAAGCACCAGGACGAGGCCGGCTGGCACCCACACCGGGGCGGGGAGGGACCGGCTGCGGGGTGATGCGGCAGGCGCGGAGCCGGGCGCAGCGCCGGCGGGCTGATCGTCGCTGAGAGAGGCGCCGGCAGCCACGTCTGGAGGCTACGACGTCAGCCGTACCGGAACCGGGCGCCGGGTGCCGGCGGGCTCTCGGGATGGTGGCTGTCGAGACTCTCTGCGGTCACGACCCGCACCTGGACGGTCCCGGAGTCGCCGGCGGGCACGACGGCGACTATCTGCCACTCCGACACCAGCCCACGCGAGTCGACAGGGTTGGCGAAGGTCCGGGCCGGCCGGGAACCGAACAGCACCCGCTCCACGTACCCGAGGTGCGATCCCCGGATCACCACTCGACGGCCGGCGGGTCCCGCAGGCGGCGACACCGAGGTCACCAGCGGCGCACCGGGTGGGAAATAGATGAACCGGGTCCGGGGGTTGTCCTCTGAGGAGCAGCCCGAGATGTTGCAGACCGACACCTGGTCGACGCCGCGCTGGGCGCGTGGTGTCAACAGTGACAGCTGACCGCCCGGATCGGCCCGGTCGGCAACCACGTGGTACTGCTCGGCGACGGAGGGGCCGCCGTGCACGTCGGCGAACTGCACGTACGGCTGGGCAAGGAATCCGGAGCCCTGCACGACCATTGGAGTCCCCCCGCCGACCGGTCCGACCTGGCGGTGCCCGTCGGTGAGGACCCGCGTCACCTCGGGGGTGGGGGCGTAGGTGACGCTGACAGGTCGGCTGGGCTCTGCGTCCGAGGTCAGGATCCGTGCCGGGCTGGCGAGCGTCTGGGCGGCGACCTCAATCCGCAGCGGCACCCGGGTCATGGAGGTGGACGGCAGCAGGAACGTGACGGCGGTCCCGGTGTCGGACACCCACTCGACGTCGGCGGAGGTCGCCAGCCCCGGCGGGCCGACGTCCATCCACTCGAGACCGAGCACGCCCAGGCCGGTGCCGTGCACGGTCACCTCGCTCCCGCCCATCTCGCTGGCGTACGGGCTGGTCCCGTCCACCCGCAACGATCCGAGCGTTGGGACCGGCAGGTAGTCGAACTCCGTCGGTGCAGGGGCGAACCCCGGCGTCGTCGGAGCGATGTTGTCGATGGCGCCCCGCAGTTCGGGGGTGAGGGGGGCGGCCGGCGATGTCAGGTCGCCCACGCGGACGCGTACCTCCGTCTGGCACACGTCAACGGCGGCGCCGGCGTCGCCGGCGAGGCAGGCGGTGGCGCCGGCCGTGAACACCGGAACCCGTGCCGTGAGCTGTGTGTCCGACAGCACCTGCACATCTCGGGCAGGCACGCCGCCGACGGTGACGGCCGTGACGCCACCGCCATCGGCGAACCCCGATCCGTAGACGCGGATGATGGTGCCGCCCGAAAGCGGCCCGCCGGAGGGCTCGACCGCGGCGACAGTGGGGACCGGCGCATGGCCGGCGGTGGCGTACACGTCGAGCCGGGCGGCGGGGGTGGGCCCACTGGTCGGGCCGCCGGCACAGCCGACAGTGACGTCGTAGGTTCCGGTATCGTTGCCCGCTCCCGAGGCCGCCGGAGCCGGTCCCGTGGCGTGCGCCGGCAGGTAGACGGTGAGCTGCGTCGGGCCGTCGACGGTGACGTCCGAGGCGGGGGCGACCCACGAGCCCACCGCGACCGTCGAGCATCCCGCCGAGAACGCCGTCCCGGTCACAGTCAGGGTGCTCGTCGCCGAGTCCGGCACGGCGCCCGGGACGACCTGGAGGACGGTCGGGGCCGTCTGGGCGCGAGCGGCGCACAGATCGGTGGCCAGCCCCGGGCCGCCACCCGGGTCGGTGACGAGGGGGGACCCGAGACCGGTCGCCATGTCGAATCCGGCGGTCGCCGGGTACAGGCCGTTATCGACGCCGAGGGCGTCGTTGTTGCCTGACACCACGTCGGAGAAGGCGCCGGCGTACTCCGAAGGGCTGGATGCCACCTGGTAGAGGAGGGGCGGGGCGAACCCGAGGCCCGTCCCACCGGGACCGTTCGCCGGCGTGGCGGCGCAGGCAGGGCTGGCGGCGATGTCGGCGAGGACGGCAGCCCATTGGGGAGTGGCCGACGACGTGCCGCCTATCACCGTCCAGCCCCCGTCGTAGTAGACGGTGAGGCCGTTGGTGTCGGGGTCGGCGTCAGCGCTCACATCAGGCAGTTCCCGGCACGGCGGTCCGCTCGGCGTGGGGTTGCAGAAGTCGGTGCCCGACACCTGCTCCGCCTGGGCGACGACGCTCGGGGAGTCGACGCCGGGGACACCGCTGGCGATCTGCCAGGCCGGCGCCGGCCACACGTGGGAGATCCCGCCGCCGGAGGCCCCCGACCCGTCGTTCCAGGCGGTTTCCACGGGCGGGAACGAGGCGGTGGTAACCGTGGTGCCTCCCACGGCCAGTACGTAGGGCTGGCTGGCTGGATCCTCGACCCCGAGGCCGAGGCTCCCGAGCCCGGGCGAGCTGCCGACCGTGCATCCCTCGGAACCGGAATCCCCGGATGCGCCGAGGAACGTCTGGCCCTGGCTGGCCGCCTGCTCGAACAGCACGTTCTCGACCTGCATCAGCCCCGGTTGGGAGGCGGCGACCTGTGCCTCGCACCCCGTTGACCACGAGGAACTGATGATCGGCACGCCGTCTGCCACGACCAGCGCGAGCTGCTCGAGGTAACCGACGGCGTCGTCGGGTGCCTCGTACACGTCGATGGTCGCTCCCGGCGCGAGCGCCGACAGGTTCTCCACGTCGAGCGCCGCCTCGCCAGTCCCCCAACCGGTCTGCGCACCCCCGTCGACAGCGACGACATGGACGTGAGCCGCCACCAAGGGGCCAGCCGCGCCGAAGTAGCAGTCGTCGAAGTTGGTCAGGTCGCTGCGAGCGAAGCCCTCGAGCTCGATCAGCGCGACGGTCTGACCGGACCCGTTGTCCCCCACGGCGTAGAGGCGGTCGAGTCCGTAGGCGGCGGCGAGCCGGTCATCGGTCAGGCCACTGTCGGCAGTGGCCGCCGCCTTGGCGGTGCCGCAGGCGACCGGAGCCCTGACCGACCCTCGGGGACGCATCCCCGCCGGTGCCGCTGACCGGCGGGCCGAGAGCGTCATCGACATCCGGCTGCCGCCTTGGAGCTGAGCTCTGTGGGGGCGCAGGAGGTCGTCCAGACCGAGCACGCTCAGGACGTCTTGCGCCACCGAGGCAGGCAGCCGAACAGCCGATGTGGCCGCCAGCACCGACAAACCATCGTGACGGCGAAAGCGGACGAGCGTCGTGTGGAACGCCGCCTCGACACGCCCCGCCGGACCATGGAACCCGAGGAGCAACCCGTCCAGGGGCGTGGGATCGACCGTGAGACCCGCGGCCCGTAGGGTCCTGACCACGGCGGCGACGGCGCCTGCGTCGGGGGCGAAGCGCCCCCGGAAGACGCCGGCAGGCAGGTAGTGGCGGTACAACGGCGACCGGGGGTCGGTGACCGCAGCAGCGAACGCCTGCAGGCCAGCCCGGTCGGCCGGTGCCAGCGCCACCGCACCGGAGACAGGCGTCGAGACGGCCGCCGGGCCCACTGCCCGGAAACCTGGCGGGACGGCGGGCCGGGGCACGACGACGGCGAGCGAGCCCGACGCCGTCACACCGGCACGGCCGGCATCCCCGGCACCACCACCTCGGCCGGCGGCGGCGGAGGTCCCCGCCGAGGTGGCGCCGGCCACGAGGAGGGTGGTGGTCGCCACCAACAGCGCTGCTCTTCGGGCGAGCCCGCTCACCACGTCCGTCACCCGCTCCCCCCGGTGGCGCTTCCATGCGGGACTGTAGCGGTCGAGGAAGGGACACCTCCCCCAGCGCGTTCCTCTGTCGATGCCGCGCACGGCAGCCGCGGCGATCCGCCCGCGCATCGGCTATTCTGGCGGGACAGAGGGCAAGACGATCATGTTGATGTTGGTTCCCTCCGGCTCGAGCATCGAGCCAAGGCCGCGACCCGAGACCCGGGGTCGACTCCGGCCAAGAAAGGAGGGATCGCAATGGCAACTGGCACCGTGAAGTGGTTCAACGGCGAGAAGGGCTACGGCTTCATCTCCCAGGATGCCGGCGGCCCGGATGTGTTCGTGCACTTCAGCGCCATCTCCGGCTCCGGCTTCCGCAACCTCGACGAAGGTCAGAAGGTGGAGTTCGAGACCAGCCAGGGCCCCAAGGGGCTCCAGGCGGCTGACGTCCGCGTCATCTGAGCCCCGTCCCCCGACCCAGGCCCCGGCCACGGCCGGGGCCTGTTCGCGCCTCAGCTCATCACAGCAAACGCCCTCAGGTCCTCCTGCGGCCGCTCCTCGGTGACCACGACGCCGGCGACCCGCGCCGCTCCCGGGCCCCGCCGGCACCACGAGATGAGCTCGCCCACGGCGCAAGGCGGGCCCTGCGCCACGACCTCCACGCTGCCATCGGCCAGGTTGCGGACGTGGCCAGCGAGCGCCAGTCCCCGGGCGGCGCGGGCACACGCCAGCCGGTAGCCGACACCCTGCACGACACCCGTCACCCGCAGGCGCCGGCAGATCAGGGCCTCGCCATCGCTCGTCTCCCGCACGCCGGCACCGTACCCCGGTACCCCGCGCCATGAGGGGCGACGGCTCCCTCCGATCGGCACGGGGGCCGAGCGACGCCGGCGTGACCGCCGCGCACGCCGGCGTGACCGCCGCGCACGCCGGCGTGACCGCCGCGCACGCCGCCGTGACCGCCGCGCACGCCAGCGCGGCGACGCCACTGCCTCCCGCAGGGTGCCGGGTTGGGAGCGGGGGCGGGGCCGCCCGGAGCCGACCTCAGATCGAGCGGGCGGCGCCCGGGTGGGAGCCCGCCCCGACCGGCGGGGGCCTGCGCCCGGTAGCACCGGCAGCGGCCTCCACCGCGGCCGCGATGGCGAGGAGGTCGGTGTCGCCTCCCGGCCGCCCGACGAGCTGGAGCCCGACGGGCAGGCCGTCGCCGGTGAACCCGAACGGCAGGGACAACGCCGGCAGCGCCGTTGCAGAGATCAGGTAGCAGGAGCGCATCCAGTCCAAGTAGGTGTGCGTCGAGGTCCCGTCCACCTCGGCCGGCCAGCGCAGCTCGACTGGGAAGGGCACCACCTGGACCGCCGGGAGGGCAAGGGCGTCGTACCCGGCCATCCACTCCGCCGAGCGGCGGATGAGGCCCTGGCGCTGCATCCACGCCCGCGCCACGTCGGTGCCCCGCAGGCGCAAGCCCGCCTCGACGTTCCAGACGACATCCGCCCCGAGACGGGCGCGGTGGTCGCGGTAGTCGCCCGAGAGGTCCGCGGCGAATTGCCAGGCGCGCAGGGCGAGGAAGGAGCTCTCGGCGCCGTCGAGGTCCGGGCAGGCCTCCGTCACGTCCGCTCCGAGAGCCTCGAGCAGCGCCGGCACGCCGGCAAGCGCATCCCGCACCGCCCTCTCTACGGGCACACCGGCCGGCGCGGGGCACCATGCGACCCGCCGGCCAGCCAGGTCGCCGTCCCGTCCCGACCAGCTGACCCGACCCTCGCTCAGCACCTCGAGCAAGAGGGCGACGTCGGCGACGGTGCGCCCCATCGGTCCTTCGACCGACAGGTCGGAGCCTCCCCGGTCCTCGGGCCGCCCGGGCACCACTCCCGGGCTCGGTCGCAGACCGACGACGTTGCAGAAGCTCGCTGGGTTGCGCAGGGAGCCTCCCATGTCGGAGCCGTCGGCCAGGCACACCATTCCGGCAGCCAGGGCGGCAGCCGCTCCACCGCTGCTGCCCCCGGCGGAGCGGGACCGATCCCACGGGTTGCGGGTCGGGCCGAAGACGGCGTTGTACGTGTGCGAACCCGCCCCGAACTCGGGGGTGTTGGTCTTCCCGAGGGAGACGGCGCCCGCCGCCGCCATGCGGGCCACCAGCGGCGAGTTGACCGCCGGAACGTGGTGGGCGTAGATCGGCGAACCGTACGTTGTCCGCACGCCGGCGGTGTCCTGCAGATCCTTGTGGGCGACCGGCAACCCGTGCAGCCGCCCCGTCGGACCCTGCCGCAGCACTGCCTCGTCGGCGGCCGACGCGGCGGCAACGGCGGCCTCGGCGGTGACGGTGACGATGGCATTGAGAGCTGGGTTGCAGCACTCCACGCGACGCAGGTGCGCTTCGATGACCTCCCGGGCGGACACCTCCCGGGCCCGGAGGAGCGCAGCGAGGACGGTCGCCGGCGCATCGCACAGCTCGCCGTCCGGGTCCCGGTCCCCGCCCTGGAGGGTCATCGGCCCACGCCTGTCTCGGCCACGTCGACACCTTCCTCCCCTGGCACACGGCAGGCCGTCGCGATCCCCTCGGCGGGTCACCGTAACTGGCGCACCGCCCGCCGGCAACCGGCCACCCCGGGTCGCAGGCACAGGAACGGGAAGCCGGTGCGCCTGACGCAGGCGGGGCCGGGCTTGCGAAGGACCGCCGGAGTTGTCCACGATCAGTGCGCTGGGAACCGGTCGGTGCCGGCAGGGAGGCAAGGGTGGCAGACAAAGCGACGTTGGTGCTCCGCAGCGGGCGGGTCCGGACGCCGTCGAGCCCGTCGGGGTTCGCGGAGGCGGTGGCGATCGAGGGTGATCGGATCGTCGCCGTGGGAACCGACGACGAGATCGCAGAGCACGCCGGCCCGGCGACGCGCGTGATCGACCTGGGCGGACGGCTGGCCATCCCGGCGTTCGGCGACGCCCACATCCACGCCATATCGGCCGGCGTCGAGCGGATGCGCTGCGATCTCACCGGGTTCAAGACCCGGGCCGAGTACCTGGAGCGGATCGCGGCGTATGCCGCCAACCTCCCCGCCGATGCGTGGGTCCTCGGGGGAGGCTGGTCGATGGAGGCATTCCCGGGTGGCGTCCCCGTGGCCGCTGATCTCGACGCCGCCGCCGGCGGCCGCCCGGTGTTCCTCCCCAACCGGGACCATCACAGCGCATGGGTGAGCACCGCAGCCATGGAGAGGGCCGGCATGGACGCGTCCGTCGCCGACCCGCCGGACGGGAGGGTGGAACGGGATGCCTCGGGGCGTCCCACCGGCGCCCTCCACGACGGCGCGATGGACTTCGTCCAGCGCGTGGTCCCCCTGGCGACCCATGCGGAGCTGGCGGACGGGCTCCGCCTGGCGCAGGCCTACCTCCACTCGCTCGGCATCACGCACTGGCAGGACGCCATCGTCGGCGACGCCGGCGAGCTCGGTATGCGCGACACCTACACCACCTACCGGCAGGCGGCCGAGGAGGGATGGCTCACCGCCCGGGTGGTCGGCGCCCTGTGGTGGCGGCGCGACAAGGGCCTGGAGCAGATCACGGACCTCCTAACCCGGCGGGAGGCGGCGAGCGACGGGCCGTTCCGGGCGCGCGCCGTCAAGATGATGCTCGACGGCGTCTGCGAGACGTTCACGGCGGCGATGAGCCGGGCCTACGTCGGCGATGCCGGCTCGGGTGGCCACCGCGGCAGCCTGTTCATCGACGAGGATGTCGTGCGTGCCGCGGTGCCGGCGCTGGACGAGCAGGGATTCCAGGTCCACTTCCACGCCATCGGCGACCGGGCGGTGACGACCGCTCTCGACGCGCTGGAGCGGGTCCCCGTGGCTCGCCGGGGGGCCGGCCGCCACCACCTCGCCCACCTGCAGTTCATCGCCCCACCCGACCTCGACCGCTTCGCTCCCCTCGGTGCCATCGCCAACTTCCAGCCGCTGTGGGCGTGCCACGAGCCCCAGATGGACGAGCTCACGATCCCCTTCGTGGGTGAGGAGCGCAGCGGTTGGCAGTACAGCATCGCGTCCTTGGCGCGGCGCAACGCCAGGGTCGCGTTCGGCAGCGACTGGCCCGTCTCGAGCCCCGACCCGATCCAGGAGATCCACGTGGCGGTGAACCGCATGCTGTCCATGCGGCTCGGGCGGCCGGGTCGGCCGGAGACGCAGGACCCATTCCGGCCGGAGGAGGCGCTGAGCGTCACCGGCGCGGTCGACGCCTTCACCGCCGGTGTCGCCTACGTCAACGGGGACGAGGGGCTGTTGGGGGCTCTCACCCCGGGCCGGCGGGCCGACATCGCCGTGCTGGATCAGGACCTCTACACCATCCCGCCCGGCGAGATCGGCGACACCTCGGTGGTCCTGACCGTCGCCGGTGGCGCCCTCGTCCACGGTGAGGCGTAGCGTCGACCACCTGGCGGCCGCAGCGAACCATGAATCCAATGCGTCTCACCGTTGACACGCCCCCGACCGGACCCTAGCGTTCGACCCGGTTAGCCGGTCAGCTCGACCGGGTCCGTCGCAGGGGGCCGCCCCGATGGTGCATGGCTGCGCGCCCCGCCGGCTGCGTCAGCGGCGGACCCCGACCACCGGCAGCCCGACCGCCCCGTGCCCCCAGGGGAGTGGTCGCGGCTGCCGGCGTCCCCCAGCCTTCGCCGGCACGGTCAGCACGGAGGAAGAAAGGCGCAGCCGTCGACAGGACGATCGACGCTCGGCGCTGCACGCTGGATCGAAATGAGGGCCTACCGCCGCGCCGGTAGGGCGGCGCCATTCCGGGCCGCAGGTCGTGGGTCACCGAGGCGACGGCTCCTGGCTCGCCAACCACTGCATGTTGGCGGCGTGGGCATCGGGCATGCCCGGGGCAGCCAGGCGGGGATCGTCGGGGGGGCGGCCGGCGACGAGGGCGTCGAAGTAGCGGCGGTCGGCGTCGAGCCGGTCGAGCGGGCGCTGCGTCGGCGAGCCGTGACCGGGGACGAGCAGGCCGGCTCGGGACACGTAGGGGGCGAGACGGTCCATTGCCTCGGCGTAGGCGGCGACGGGATCCGGGCCCTCCTCGAGGAGGGGTATCTCGACGTCGCTCAACATGTCGCCGGCGAGTAGGAGGTCTTTCTCCGCGATCCACACCGCCACGTGGCCTGGAATGTGACCGTCGTGGCCGACCAGCTCGACGTCGGGGCCTTCCCAGGGCAGCAGGCCGGCAGCTGCGGGCGTCACCGCCCCGACCAGAGCCGCCAGGTCGGGCGGGAACGCGAGTGCGGCAAGTAGCTGGGGGCGGCGCTCGGCGGCGAGGCGCGCGGTTGTCGCCGACGCATGGCGTGGGGCGTCGCCGAGGCCCGGGTGCCACAGCAGGTGGTCGTGGTGGGCGTGAGTCGCCACGCCGGCGTCGGGCCGTGGCGCCTCCTCCGCCAGGGCCGCCAGCTCGTCGGGGTCCCACGCGGGGTCGACGGCAAGCACGTGCCCGCCGGCGACGACGACGGTGGAGGTGGTGGCGTGACGGCGGCTGGTCGCGACGAAGACGCCGGGGGAGACCTCGACGAGGCGGCGTGGGGTCAGTCGAGCTCCGGCTGGGAGCTCGCCCCGGCGGGCGCTGCGACCACGTCACGGCGGGTCGACGCCCCCGAGAAGTAGAACGCCACGCCCACGAGGATGAACAGCAGGACGGGGATCAGCTCCACCAGCACGTACGTCCAGCGCTCGGCGTACGTCCAGCCGCTGACGCGGAATGCCGAGGTGAAGAACCCGGAGTGGCTGGCGAACAGGCCGGCGCCTAAGCCGGGAAAGATGAGCTCGACGACCGAGATCGCGAGCAGGACCATGAGCACGAGGGTCAGGACACGGTGGGCAGGCATGCGGTAAGGACGGGGAACCTCCGGGTGCGACCGCCGCAACTGCCACGCTGCCGGGTAGATCAGCAGGTAGCTGATGAGCGTCGTGCTCACCGTGATGCCGAGGGCGACGCTGAAGAACTTGGCGGCGTTGCCGCTGCTGATGTAGTGGACCGCGAGCAGGAAGGCAGTGGCCACGAGACCGGAGAGGACGTTGACGCGCACCGGCGTGCCGAAGCGCTCGCTGATGACACCGAGCCACCGGGGAGCGGCGCCGTCGTAGCCCGACACGGCGAGCGAGCGGTCGGCGCCCATGATCCACGTCGTGCCCGAGGTTATGAGGCACACGATGTACCCGAGCAGGCAGGCGTTGCCGAGGACGGCCCCGGCACCGGTGAGGGTGCCGTGCTGGAGCGAGCCGCCCCACACGGTGAACACGTTGTGGAATGCGTTGGCGAAACCCGAGAAGCCGCTGATCGCGCTCGGGGGCAGGACGACGAGGATGCCGAGGACGGGGACGGCGTACAGCACCACCGAGAGGACAGCGGAGCGCATGATGGCGAAGGGAACGTCGCGCTGCGGGTTGGTCATCTCGTCGCCAGCCGAGTTGGGCAACTCGAAGCCCACGTAGTTGAAGAGGAGCACACCGATCAGCAGGATGAACCCGGTGCTGTTGGGCTTGTAGCTCCCGGCGCCGAGGCCGTGGACGCCGTGCTCGATGGCGAAGGCGATGACCGACACGCTGAAAAGGCCCAGGAGCACGAACCGGGCGAAGGCGCCGACCGTCGGGATCCACTTGCCGTAGCTGAACGAGACGATGGCTCCCGTCACGGTGATCCAGATGAAGAGGAGGCCCACGATGATGAACCCGGCGGTCGAGAAGTTGTTGCTGTGGTTCCAGAAGATCTCCATGCCGGCGATGGCGGACAAAGCGAGCGTCCCGCCGATCCACACCGGGTTGGTGATCCAGTAGAGGAAGTTGTTGACCGCCCCGGCAAGGTAGCCAAAAGCCAGCCGCGTCCAGAGGTACTCGCCGCCCTCCTGGGGGAAGGTTGTGCCCAACTCGGCGAAGAGGAGCGCCTGGGGCACGAAGAAGATCACAGCCAGGACGACCATCCACGTGAGAGCCTGCCCCCCTGCCCGGGCCACGGACGCGATCGTGTCCACGCCGACGATCGTGCAGATCAGGAAGAAGAAGATGTCGAAGCGCCTGAAATGCTTGCGGAGCTTGCTCCGTTCGACCGCTGCGGCCGTTGTCAGTTCGAAGTCGATGGCCATTGGTGACCCTCCCCCGGGTGCAAGCTCACCTGTGATGGGAGCGAACGTTAGCCCGTATGCGAGCGAGGATCGCAACCGCCGTGGCGACGATCGGCTGGTTGGGCCGGACTGCCCAGGAATGGCGTGCCACCCCGGGCACTCGGCGCGGGTGGACCGGCGGTGCTGATCATCGACGCCGCCGACGTGATCGGGAGCTGCGCCCCGCCGGGTCAGGGGGTCGGCTGCGCCATCACCAGCAGCTCGCGGAGCACCACCACCGCAGGGCCGGGGACGTCGAGCGCCCAGGCCAGGTCGGGCCCCAGCGCGTCCGGGCTCGACAGGCGGACCGGCAACCCGGCGGCGCCGGCCAGGCCGACCAGGTCGGGCTCGTGGAGGTCGACGGCGCAGGTCGCTCCAAAGGAGTCGTTCTGGTACTCCCGCAGTATCCCGTAGCCGCCGTCGTCGACGACGAGCAAGGCGAGGTCGAGGCCGTGCTGGCGGGCGGAGGCCAGTTCGGCGAGCCCGTAGGACAGCCCGCCGTCGCCCACCACCGCCAGCACCTTGCTCGCCGGCAGGGCGAGTGACGCACCCATCGCCGCCGGCCACGCGTAGCCGAGGGTGCCCGACCCGAGCGGGTACAACCACCGCCGGGGAGCGGGTGGTACCTGGTGGGCGGCGGACCAGTAGCCGAGGATCGTCATGTCGTAGGCCTGCACCGCGTCGGCGGGGACCGTCCTCGCGATCGTGTCCAGCAGCCCCCGCTCCAACTGGCGCCCCTGCGCTGCCAGGCCGGCATCGACCTCCCGGCGAAGCTCCGCCACGGCGGACCGGCCCCACCCGGCGGGGGTGGCCCCGGCTGCCACGCGGGCAAGAAGGGCCCGCACGACGGCCCGGGCGTCGCCGACGAGCGGGAAGGCCGGATAGGTCGTGCCGATCCGCCCGGGGTCGCAGTCGACATGCACGAGGGTGCCCGAGAAGCGCAGGGTGTGCTGGCGGGTCGTCTCCGCGCCGAGCTCCGAGCCGACGGCGAGGACTACATCCGCGCCGCCGACGAGGCGGGCGAAGGCGCCCTCGTCGCAACCGGAGCCGGCCGCGAGCGGGTGGTCGGCGGGGACGGCACCGCGACCCATGTACGTCGTCGCCACCGGCGCGCCGAGGCGCTGGGCGAGCTCGACGACCTCGTCCCACGCACCCGAGCGGATCACGCCGCCGCCGGCCCACAGGACCGGCCGGCTCGCGCTCGAGAGGAGCGCGGCGACGGCATCGAGCTCACCGGCAGTGGGTGACGGGGGCGGCGCCGGCGAGCCGTCGAGGACGTCGGGCACCTCCAGGCTGGTCTCGGCGGTGAGCAGGTCGACGGGGATCTCGACGGCGACCGGGCCCGTCGGAGGAGTCGCCGCACGCCGCCACGCCTCCGCCAGTGTCCCGGCCAGGGCCTCCAGGCTGCGGGGACGCGCCGTCCACTTCACGAGCGGGGCGAAGCTCCCCAGCTGATCGGGGAGCTCGTGCAGCCAGCCGCTGTTGCGCCCGAGCCTGTCGGAGGGGATCTGCGACATGACGGCGACCACCGGCACGTGGGAGCTGGCCGCCTCCATGATCCCGGTGAGGGAGTTGAGGGCACCGGGACCCGTGGAGAGGACCACCGGTGCAGGCCGTCCCGTCACCCGGGCCCAGCCGTCGGCGGCGAAGGTGGCGGACAGCTCGGTGCGGAGGCCGACCGCCCGAAGCCCCGTCCGGCGCAGGCCTTCCCACATCCCGAGAGCGTGGACGCCGGGAAGGCCGAACACCGTCTCAGCGCCGAGTGCGGCCAGCGAGCGTGCGACCAGCTCGCCCCCAAGGCGCTTGGGGCCGGCGGTCACGGCTGAGGTCGGTTGCGGTTCATCGACATCCCCCTGCGCTGCTGACTCAGGAGTCAGTAGGACGCTAGCATCCGGCGATGGCCCGCAAGAGCCTCGAGTTGCGCCGCGAGGAGATCCTCGCCGAGGGGGCACGCCAGTTGCAACGCCACGGGCCGGCGGCCTTGCGGGCCGCGGACGTCGCCGGCGCCCTAGGGGTCAGCACGGCGCTGATCTTCTACCACTTCGACACCAAGGAGCGCCTTCTAGCGGAGACGTTCGCCTTCGCAGCGAAGCGCGACCTGGACCGCCTCGACGCCGTCCTCGCCCGCCCCGGCACCGCACTCGAGCGCTTGTGGGCGGTGCTCGACCTCTACGCCCCGACGGGCGACGCCTCCGGCTGGGTGCTGTGGATCGACGGCTGGTCGGCGGCGCAGCGCGACGACGCGCTGCGCGCCGTCGTCGGCCGGCTCGACCGGCGCTGGAAGCGAGCTATCGCCTCCCTCGTCCGGGAGGTGGCCGGGGGCGGGGGCGGGGGCGGCGGGGATGAGCTCGCCGCGGCCACGAAGATCACCGCACTGCTCGACGGGCTCGCCGTGCACCGCGTCGTCCGCCGGGAGGCGCTCGGTGCCGCGCGTGTGCGGCAGTGGGTGCGCGCCTTCGTCGCCGGCGAGCTCGGGCTCCCTCCCGACGCTATGCTGACTCGTCAGTCAGTAAGGAAGGGGATCGAATGAGCGAGTTGCCGGCCGACGTCTACCCGCTCTCGGAGGAGCAGTTGGGCATCGTCGAGCTGTGCCGGGACTTCGCCCGGAGGGAGATCCGCCCCCGAGCGCGCGCCGTCGACGAGGCGGACGTCGAGACGCCGTGGGACCTGTGGTACAAGGCTGCCGAGGCGGGGATCGCGTCGTTCATGATCCCCTCCGAGTACGGGGGCGGCGGGTGCACCGACGTGTTCACGCAGTGCCTCGTCCAGGAGGAGCTCTGCTACGGCGACCTGGGGATCGGCAACCTGGTGTGCTCCAGCGGGTTCTTCGCCGACCCGGTCATCGAGCTCGGGACCGAGGACCAGAAGAAGCGGTGGCTGACGCCGCTGTGCGGACCGCGCCCCCCCATGACCGCCCTGGCCGCCACGGAGCCGGACGCCGGCTCCGACGCCGCCGCCATCCGCACCACGGCCACGCGCGACGGCGGCGGCTACCTCCTCAACGGATCCAAGGCGTGGATCTCCAACGCCGGCGAGGCCGAGCTATACGCCGTGTTCGCCAAGACCAACCCCGACGCCCGCGCCCGTGGGGTGACCGCGTTCCTGCTGGAGAAGGCTACGCCCGGCCTGTCCTTCGGACCGCCCATGCGCAAGATGGGACAACGCGCCATCGTGTGCCGCGAGATGTTCCTCTCCGACGTGTTCGTGCCCCAAGACCGCCGCCTCGGCGAGGAGGGCACCGGCTTCATCGGGCTGATGCGGACCTTCGACATCTCCCGCGTCGTCCTCGGCGCCGCCGCCGTGGGTCTGGCGCGTGCCGCCCTCGATTACGCGGCGGCGTACGCGAAGCAGCGGGTGGCCTTTGGGGCGCCGATACTCCAGCACCAGGCCGTCGCCTTCCGGCTGGCGGACATGGCCACCCGTGTCGAGACGGCCAGGCTGCTGGTCTGGCGCGCCGCACGCCGCCTCGACGCAGGGCTGCCGTCCACGTCGCTCGCCGCGATGGCGAAGCTCACCGCCTCGGAGACGGCCGTCTGGTGTGCCTGGGCGGCGATGCAGACGCTCGGCGGGTGGGGTTACTCCCGCGAGCACCCCGTCGAGCAGTGGCTCCGGGACGCCAAGTTGGAAGAGATCGAGGAAGGGACGTCGGACATCATGCGACTCGTGATCGCTCGGGGGCTGGTGTGAGCCCTCGGGCCGGCGCGAGCGGCCGGGCCGGCGCGAGCGGCCGGGTCGGCGCAGCGACGGGCGGCGCCGGCGAAGAGCCAGCCACCCGACCGCCGCACCTGTCGGTCACCTGGACCGACGAGGTGACCGGCCGGCGCGGCTACCTCGTGATCGACCGCACGGTGCGGGGGCTCTGCAGCGGCGGCTTGCGCATGCGTGCCGGTTGCACCCGGGAGGAGGTCAGCGACCTGGCCGAGGCGATGACCCTCAAAGAGGCGCTCAACTACAGCCCCGGCGCCCGGTACATCCCTCTCGGCGGCGCCAAGGGCGGCATCGACTGCGATCCTCGCGACCCCGGTGCCCAGGGGATGCTCACCCGTTACCTGGCAGCCGTGCGCCCCTACCTGGAGCGGCACTGGGCAACCGGCGAGGACCTCGGGCTCACTCAGGCGATGATCGACCGCGCTGTCGCCGACGTCGGCCTCGAGAGCTCCATCCAGGCGATCTACCCCTACCTCGACGACCGCGAGGCCGCGGTGGAGCGGCTGGCCACCGGGTTCGCCGTGACCGTCGACGGCATCGGCCTCGACACCCTCGTCGGCGGCTACGGGGTAGCCACCGCCGCGCTCACCGCCTTGGACGAGATGGGAAGGCAACGAGAAGGCATCCGGGCATTCGTACAGGGTTTCGGGTCGATGGGAGGGGCTGCGGCGCGCTACCTGGCTCGGTCAGGCGTCCGGGTGGTCGGGGTTTCCGACGCCGACGGCGTCATCACCAACCACGAGGGGCTCGACGTCGAACGGCTGCTCCGCCACCGCGACGACCTCGGCTCGATAGACCGGACCGGCGGCCTCGGCTCTGGCGACGCCACGCTGCCCCGGGATGCCTGGCTCGACGTCGACGCCGAGTTGCTCGTCCCTGCCGCCGTCTCCTACAGCATCGGCGGCCACAACGAGGGGGCCGTCCGCGCCGAGCTCGTGGTGGAGGCCGCCAACCTCCCCGTCACGCCGGCGGCGGAGAGCGCCCTCGTCCGGCGGGGCGTAACCATCGTCCCTGACGTGGTGGCCAACTCGGCCACCAACTCCTGGTGGTGGTGGACTCTCTTCGGCGACATCGGCCCCACGGCCGATGAGGCCTTCGCCAAGATCGACCGCGCCATGGGAGACCTGGTGCACCGTGTCCTCGAGCGGGCCTCCAACGACGGCACTACGCCCCGCTGCGCCGCCCACGCCATAGCCTTGGAGAACCTGGAGGAGATCGTCGGGCAGTTCGGGGTCCACCGGCCGGCGGGCCTCGGATGGCGGGCCCAATCCCGGGCTCGCCCGGAAGAGAGGAGCCGAAGCCGACGGCCGGAGTGAGCCGTTCCTGCCTCGGGGACAGCGGCGTGATGTGCCGGCGACGGAACCCGAGCCCTCCGACGGCGGATCCCTCAGGCGGCCCGTTGCAGGGCAGCGAACAGGTTGGTCGTCCAACGCAGCGCACCGACGTATCCCTTCTCGGCCATCCGCAACTCACCCCGGGTGCGCAGCCCGGCGGACGGCTCGCCGCGCTCCCAGTCGACGACGTCGCCGAGGAGCCGGCCGAGGGGCCCAGCGAGGTCCACGACAGCAGCGACCATGTCGGGTGCCAACCCCAGATGGACCACGACTTCCCGGAGGGGTGCCTGCAGCAGCAGGTCGAGCGCGGAGACCATCCCCACGGTGAAGGCCTCGTCGCGCAGCTCGGGGTAGGCGTCGCTGGCGAGGAGCTCACACATCTTCGCTCGCGTCATCGCGATCATCACCTGCTCCGACGGCGCCCGCTCGGTGTCGCTTGCCAACATCGCCACCAGCCAGCCGCGGAGCCGCTGGCGGCCGAGCAGCGAGACGGCCTCGCGGATGGACCGCACCCCGCGCCTTGTCCTGTCGCCGCTGCCCGCGCCGGCGACGCGCAGGAGGCGGTAGCTGAGGGCGGGGTCGCTCTCGACGATCCGCTCGAGCTCCCGGGTGGGGGTATCGGGATTGCAGACCCTTCCGATCAGCCGCATCAGGGTCACAGGGCTCGGAGGGATGTCCGGGCCACCGACCAGCTGTGGTCGTGACAGCAGGTACCCCTGGAACAGGTGGAAGCCGAGGTCACGGCACACCGCCAGTTGCTCGTAGGTCTCGACCTTCTCCGCGACCAGCTGCACCCCGCAGGGCGCGACCAGGTCTACCTGCACGGCGAGCTGCTGGCGGGAAAGGGTCAGGATGTCGAGCTTCACGAAGGACGCGGCCTCGAGGAGCTCGTCGTCGCCTTCGTTCCATCGGTAGTCGTCCAAGGCGATGGCGTAACCGGAGCGAGCGAGCCGAGCACACCCGGCGATCACCTCGGGATCGTGGGCCACGCCCCGGAGGACTTCCAGGACGACGGTGTCGGGTGGCAGGGGAAGCTCGAGGTCCCCGACGAGGAAGGCCCGGGAGGCGTTGACGAAGGCTTTGCGGTCGCCGACCACGCCGGCGAGCCCGAGGTCGAGGGCGGTACGGACGAGCACCTCCGAGGTCATGGCGTCGTCGTCTCGGCCCCCGCCGCGGTCGCCACGGAACAGCAGCTCGTAGCCGACGACGCCAAGGTTCGCGTCGAAGATCGGCTGCCGACCGACCATGAACCGACCTGCCATGCGTTCCTCCTGGCGCCCGCACCTCCGCGCGACGCCGTGTCCACCCTGGTACTCGGCATCCGCGGATCCGGCATTGAGCCCGTCGAGGAGGCTGACGTCCGTCATCGGGTTGCCCTTCCTGTCCTGCCCCCGTGGCCGGGGCCGGCTAGTCCAGGTTGCGGGCGTCGAAGGCGACCACCCGGTCGTCGACGGGGACGACCATCTCCAGCTCCGGGTGGACGTGGGCCTCGGCGAGGAGCTTGACGGCCGTGCCGACGGCGGTGAAGCGGATGACGTGGTGGGCGAAGCCCATGGGACGGTCCACGACCCGCACGTCGAGCAGTCCGGTCCCCCGGACCCGGCCGATCTCCTGTTGCAGGCGGCCCATGGCGAGCTCACGAGCGGCGTAGAGGGTCTCGGTCATGGGGGTCAGCTCGACGTTCTGCGTCGCCTGCCCGATGGCGGCGCCCAGCCCCCGGCGGGGGGCGTGGACGAACGACGCCCCCGCCACCAGGTCGATCGGGTACCAGCCGGACCGGCTGAGCACAACGAAATCCCGTGCTGACAGGTCGCAGAGGAAGGGCGTGGGGTAGCGGACCGGGAAGTGCGCGTTGCCGTGCTCGTCGGTGGCGGCCCGCACCGCCGTGCCCAGCATGGTGATGACGAAGCGGTGCGGGTCGAGCTGCAACTCGATGTCGACGGTGACCACCCCGAGGGCGCCAACCTGTTTGGCCTGGGCCCGGAGCTGGTCGCGGGTCACGCCAAAGGCCTCGGCGAAGGCGTAGTCCGCCTCCTGCACCTGGCCGGTGTTCCAGGTCCACACCCCGGGAGGCACGGTGACGGCGCTGGTCGAGGTGACGACGGACGCCGGCTCGAGCCCGACGGCGTGCAGGAGGAGCACCTCGTCGAGGCTCAGGTGGCTGGTGCAGCCCCTGCCGATGTCGCCCGCCCCGTGCGTCTGGGCGAGGAGCCGGCCGAGCTCGCCGAGGTCGGCCTCCTGGTGGGCTCGGTCTGCGAACGCCGAGCGGGGCGCCGGGGCGTCAGTCACGGAGTGCCACCGTGGAGACGGGCGTGCCGAGCGGGAGGGTGGGCCGCACCCGGCGGACGAGCGATCCGAGCACCTGGCAGGTCACGTACATCGTCTGGCCCTCCGCCTCGTGGGCTGACAGCTCCACGTCGTAGAGCGAATGGCCGCCGGCCAGCTGCCACGCCTGCTGCAGGGCCCTCGTGCGGGCCAGGTTGTGCACGTCTTGGACGGGGGTGAGAGCCGTCCCGGCCGGGACCATGTTCGAGCCGTAGTGCTCCATGTAGCAACCCTCGTACATGGCGGCTGTGCAGCGGGCGTAGAGGACCGAGACGGGGGCGTACCCCGCCTCCACCAGCTTGGCGAGCTTGTGCCCGGCGATCCGGGTGGTCCAAAGCGGTCCGGACTTGGCGCCGGCGAGGCGCACCGCCGTGCCGTAGAGGTGCACCTCCGTGCTCTGCTCGCTGGCCGGATGGCCCATCTCCACCTGCACCCCCGCCACGCCGTGCGCGCCGAGGGACTCGGCCTCCTGCACCATCCGCTGGTGGGCCGTGGCGAACGCCGTGGTCCAGGCTTCGTCGACGGCGTCCTGGGTGCCGAGCCAGCCGGGCGGGGGGTGCTCGTTGGTGCCCCGCCATCCCCACGGGCACGGGTAGGTGTGCACGGCGTTGGCGCGGTAGCCGCTCCAGGCGCCGAGCTGGCCGACGTAGAAGCCCTGCACCAGCGCCACGGGTTGCAGGCCCATCGAGAGGCAGGCGGCGAAGTCGGGCGTGGTGAGGCCCGAGTCGAACGCACCCCGGCCGGCTGTGTCGGTCATGTCAGTTGTCGAAGCTGATGATCGTCGTCGGCTGGGGGATGGCGACATGGTCAGCGCCGGCGCGGCGGGCGACAGCCGTGCCGATCGAGAGGAACTCGATCGTGTGCTCGCCCCACATGTGGTTCTTCTCCTCGAGGCGCATTTCGACGACGCCGGCGGCGGAGAGGCTGTTTGCCTCGTCCTGCATCCGCTTCATGGCGAGCTCCCGGGCGTCGTACATGGCCTGGGTGAAGTTCTCCAGCTCGGCGTTGCGGCCCATCTGCCCGATCGCCTGCCCGATCCCCCGGTGGGCGATGTGGTAGACGCAGGTCCCCATGACCAGGGCGAGGGGGAAGTAGCCGGTCTGGGTCAGCGTCCAGAAGTCCTGCCCGGACAGGTCGCTCGTGAACGGCTTGCCCTGGTTGTTCCGGTAGGACTGGCCGTCCTCCGCCTTCACGGCCGTGCCGACCGCGATGAACTCGGCCGAGTCGCTCCCCCACTCGTAGAACTTGATGTCGAGTCGGACGCCGACGACGCCGTCGGCGCCGAGCTGGTCGGCCTCCTCCTCCATGCGCTTCATCGCCAGCTCGCGGGCGTTGTACATGGCCTCGGACAGCTTGGTCATCTCCTGGGACTGGCCCCAGTTCCCCCGCTGCAGACCGATGTGGTAGATGGAGCTCCCCATCACCAGCCCGAGGGGATGGAACCCGGCCCGCTTCACGAGCAGGAACTCGTTGACCGACAGGTCGCTGGTGAACATGCCGTGCTCCAGCTCCTGGAGCCGGCTCCCGGCGTCTTTGGGCAGGTCCGACGGTACGGTGCTCATGGCGGGGGAAAGTCCTCCTACTCGCTTCGGAACGCTTGGCGTCTGGGATTGGGCCGTTCAGCGGCCGACGACGATGTTCTCCAGTGCCTGGCGGGCAGCCTGGTTTCCCGCCGCTTCCTGCTGGAGGGCCTCGAGCAGCCGCCGAAGCCACTGCTCGACGGGGAACTGCTCGTTGCGGATGCGGATGCCGCCGGAGCTGCGGCCGACGACGCAGCGGATGGCGTGGCCCTCGAGGTTGGCCTCGTAGTCGTCCTCTGCGAGGTGGACGGCGATGGCCTCGACCTCGTCGCTCCTGTGGTGGAACATGCCACCGGGATGCCGGATCTCCACCCGGTCCCCCAGACTGTCGTGCAGCGTCGTGCCGAGCACGCGCAGCAGCATCTTGACGTCGGTGTTGTTGGCGAGGACGGCGGCAACGGCCATCTCCATGTCCGGCTGGTCACCCAGGCCGGCGCCGAGGTCGGTCATGTCGGCGGCGTGTCGCCGCCCTGCGGCAGGGCGGCCGGCGCCGGCGGCGCCGCCAGCACCGCCTGCGCCTTGAGGGCGGCCAGCTCGGAGTCCACGGCGCTGCCGGCCCCGATCTGGTCGAGCTCCTTCTGGATGTCGTCGCCGTGGGCCGCCCCCACGTCGTCGAGCACGCCGGACTCGAGCAGCTCGTCGAGGGCGCCGGCGTGGGCCTGGGCGGTGGCGATCTTGTCCTGCGCCCGCTGGAGGGCGGCGTTGGAGCTGTTGAACGTCTCGGAGATGCCGGCCACCTGGTTGTCGACCGACGCCACCGCCGTCGACGCCGCGTACTGGGCCTTGAGCGTCTCCTTCTGGGTGCGGAACTGGTTGACCCGCTGCTGGAGCGCCTGCAGCGTGCTGGTCAGCTTGTCCTGCTGCTCGACGAGCTGCTGGTGCTGGGGGTCCATCGAGTCGATCTGCTGCTGGGCAACCTGCTTGCGGCTGAGCGCCTCACGTGCCAGGTCCTCGCGGCCGGCACCCAGCGCCTGCTGCGCCTGCTGGGTGAGGGTGTCCATGGAGTGCTTGAACTGGTCCTCCTGCATCTCCAGCTGCTTGCGCGATGCCGCCACGGTGACGAGGGCCTGACGCACCTTGGTGATCTGCTCGAGCATCTGCTCGTAGCTGTAGTCGAGCATCTCGTCTGGCTTCTCGGCGGAGTCCAGGGCCCGGTTCGCCTTCGCGTTGACGATGTCCTTGGCCCGGTGGAAGAACCCGGTCATCATGCCTCCATGCCGACGAGTGGGAACGAGGTTACCCCCGGCGGAGCATAGGGTCGCCCCAGGGGGGCGTCAACGAGCCCCCGGCGGAGCCGAGCCGGTGAGGCCCGACCCCCGCTTGACGAGGGCGTCGAAGAGGATGTCGACCGCCTCGCCGAGGCGGATCCCGACCACGTCGAGGCGCCGGAGCAGCTCCCGGTGCTTGAGCACCTCCGCTGTGACCTCGCCCTCCAGGAGGGCGGCGACCTCGGTCTCGAACCGGCGGCGCACCTCGTTGGCCCGCTGCTTGGCGGCGAGCAGGTGGAGAGTGGCCTCGTCGGGGTCCCGGGACACCGCCCGCACCGCCAGCGAGAGGTCCTCGGACCCGGCTGCGAGGACCTCGAGGAGCAGGGCCAGGTTGCGTTCCCCGTCGGGACGGTAGAGGGCCCACTCACGAGCGAAGTCGCGGGTGTTGTCGAGCACGTCGTCGATGGCGCGGGACAGCCGAAAGACATCCTCCCTGTCGAGCGGAGGTACCAGGCAGTCGGCGAGGGCGGTGACCAGGTCCTGGCGCAACTCGTCGCCCCGGTGCTCGACGGCCTCGATCGCCGCCGTCGCCGCCTCCTCGTGGCCGCTGACTGCAGCTCCGGCGAGCCGCAGCCCTTCGCGCACGGCGTCGAGGTGCCTGGCGAGGATGGCGAGCAGGGCGGTGCTGGAGGCACCGGTCATCCCTCGGGCGAAGCCCCGCAACCGCTCGACGCGGCCCCGCCGGCGGACGGTCACCGGGCGACCCTGACGAGGAGGCCCAGCACGGCCCCGCCGGCGACGGCGACCGGGAGGGTGGCGCCCCAGGCGAGGCCGAGCGAGAGCACCTGCCCGCGGCGCACGCGGTGGGGCGAGAGGCGAGCGGTGGCACCGATGAGCGACGCCGTCGACGCCTGCGTCGACGACATGGGGAGACCGACCGCCGCCGAGGCGAGGACCAGCGCCGAGGAGGCGACCGCGGCCGACACCGCACCCTCGGGCCGGACCCGCACCATCTGCTCCGACACCCGGGTCGACACCCGGCGGACGGTCACGAGGGCGCCGGCCGAGAAGCAGCCGGCGATGCCGAGCTGGTCGGGCAGGGACACCCGGACCGGGTCGAGGCCGGCTCCCGTGGCGACGGCGGCGAAGGCCACCATCTTCTCCGCCCCGTTGGCCCCGTAGGCGAAGGACTGCATCACCGGCCCGGCGCGGCGCGCCAGCCTCGACACCGCGCGCCGGTGCGCCGGCCGCCCGATGGCGGCCTGCACGAACCGGGCAGCGAGGAACCCCGCGCCGGACGCCACGAGCGGCCCGAGCAGCCCGGCCACCACCACCACCACCACCGTGGTCCAATGCAACGGAAGGCCGGCGCCGAACCCGACGCCGACGATCCCGCCGCTGAGCGCCAGGGTTGTGCTCGTCGGCAAACCCCGGCGGGACAGGGCTCCAACCACCACCAAAGCGGTCACCACGGCGGCGAGGAACGCCACGCGGCCGCCGCTGCGCTCGAAGGACACCAGCCCGTGGGCGAGCGTCGTGGCCACGCCGGTGCCCACCAGCGCCGGGACGACAGCCACTGCGACGGCGAGCAGACCGACGCTCGCCGAGATCGACAGCGCCCCGGCGCGGGCCCCCGCCGCGCCCAGCGTCGCGCCGTCGTTGGCCCCGCTCAGGAGGGCGAAGCCGAAGGCTGCGACGAGGAGTACAGGAGCCACGATCGCCGCGATCCTCCTTGTGCCGGGCCCCGGAGGGCAGCGTCCGGTGCGGTGCGGTGCGAGGGTTTGGCATCCTAACGCCCAGATGGCCGGCAGGTGAACTCCGGGTGAACGACCCCGCTACGCTGTACCCCTGCCATCACCGATGGTTTGCCGAGACTTGGCCGTCCCGTTGGTCTACGGTCTCCCTGACAACACCCGGGGGATCTATGGTCGGCGCCGTCCGGCAGCACCCCAGACAGAAGAGGAGCGCACCACATGAGCAGCGAAGTCTCCACCTTTTCTCCTCTCAGCCGCCGGCAGTTCCTGCGGCGTGCCGGCACCGGGGCGACGGGGCTCCTCGGCGTCGGAGCCCTCGCCGTGGTCCTCGACGCCTGCGGCTCGAGCACGCCGTCGTCTACCCCCTCCGGGACCTCCGCCAGCTCGAGCGGGAGCCTCTCTTCGCTCGAAGCCAAGGCCAAGGCCGAAGGCAAGCTCAACGTCATCGCCCTCCCGCCGGACTGGTCCAACTACGGCACGATCATCTCCACCTTCCAGAGCAAGTACGGGATCAAGGTCAACTCGGCGGCGCCCGACGACAGCTCCGCCCAGGAGCTGACCGCCCTCAAGGCGTTGAAGGGTCAGAGCCGGGCGCCCGACGTGGTGGACGTCGCCCCGTCGCTGGCCGTTGTCGGCATCCAAGAGAAGCTGTTCGCGCCGTTCAAGGTGTCCACCTGGGACACCATCCCCGCAAACATGAAGGACCCCAACGGCTACTGGACAGGTGACTACTACGGGGTCATCTCCTTCGGGGTGAACACCAGCGTCGTGAAGAACCCACCCCAGACCTGGTCGGATCTCACCAAGCCCGAGTACAAGGGCATGGTGTCGATCAACGGCGACCCCCGCAGCGCCGGCGACGCCTTCGCCGCCGTGTTCGCCGCCGCCCTGGCCAACGGCGGCTCCCTCGACGACATCACGCCCGGCGTGGAGTTCTACGCCAAGCTGAAGAAGGACGGCAACTGGACGTCCACCAACTGCCTGCCCGCCAACATCGAAAAGGGTGTCACGCCCATCGCCATCGAGTGGGACTACCTGAACATCGCCTACAACAAGCAGTTCGGCGGGAGCCCCAAGGTGCAGACCATCATCCCGGCGACAGGCAAGTTCGGCAACTACTACTGCCAGGCGGTGAGCATCGACGCCCCCAACCCGTCGGCGGCTCGCTGGTGGGAAGAGTTCCTCTACTCCGACCAGGGCCAGTTGCTGTACCTCGCAGGCTACGCCCACCCGGCCCGCTACCAGGACCTGTCGTCCAAAGGCCTGATCCCCGCCTCGTTGCAGGCGCAGCTGCCGCCGGCAAGCGAGTACGCCGGCGTCGTGTTCCCCAACGAGACCCAGACCACCAACGCCGCCAGCGTCCTCGCGGCCAAGTGGGGCCCGGCGATGGCCTGACGGCGATGGAGACCGCGCAGGCCCCCGGGGCCGTCCGCTCCGACGCCCCGGCCACAACGGGCGCCGGCGCCCGCGCGGTGCGCTGGCGCCCGGGCGGGCTGCGCTGGTTGGGGGTGGTCCCGCTCACCGCCTACCTCGCCTTCTTCCTGATCATCCCCGCCGGCGAGTTGGTGGTGGACGCCTTCCGGACCCCGAACGGCGCCTTCACCCTCGGCAACGTCTCCACGATCTTCCAGGCCCAGTACCTGTCGTCCTTCGGCGCCAGCCTCGAGCTGTCAGCGCTCGCTGCGCTCTTGGGCGGTGTGCTCGGCCTGCTCGCTGCGAGTGCCATCGTCCACCCGAGCGCCCCGCGCTTGATCCGCTCCTCGGTCACCACCTTCTCCGGCATGGCCGCCAACTTCGCGGGCGTGCCGCTGGCGTTCGCCTTCACCTCCACCCTCGGCGCCACAGGTGTGATAACCGTGGCGTTCCGTCACGCGGGCATAAGCCTGGCGGCGATCAACCCCAACGCCACCACCCTGGGGCTGGCGCTGGTCTACAACTACTTCGAGTTCCCCCTCATGCTGCTGTTGCTCGTCCCCGCCCTCGACGGGTTGAAGCGGGAGTGGCGGGAGGCGGCGGCCAACCTCGGGGCCGGGGGCTTCACCTACTGGCGGACGGTGGCCTTCCCCATCCTCCTGCCGTCGCTGCTCGGGGCGATGGTCCTGCTCTTCGGTGGCGCCTTCTCCGCCTATGCCACCGCCTATGCCCTGTCGGGTTCGACCGGCAACCTGGTGACCGAGTTGATCGGCAACCTGACCAACGGCAACATCACCGTCGACCCGCAGCTCGCCTACGCGCTGGCGTTCGGCATGATGATCATCATCACGCTGCTGATGGTCGTTTACTACCTGCTGCAGCGGAGGGCCAGCAGATGGCTGCGGTGACCGTCGGGCCTCCCCCGGCCCGGCGCCGGGGCCGCCGCCACCTCCCGGTCTGGCACGTCCTGTGGATCATCGTAGCGGGGGCCTACTTCCTCGTCCCGATCATCTCGTTGGTGCAGTTCAGCTTCGGTGGCCTGGTCAACGGTCACAGCGCAGGGTTCCACTGGTACGCGACCGTCTTCGCCGATCCCAACTTCCGCTCCAGCTTCTGGCTCTCGGTGCAGATCGCGATCGAGACGGTGGTGCTGAGCAACCTGCTGCTGATCCCAACGACGTTCTGGATCCACCTGCGGCTGCCCCGGCTCCGCCCGGTCATGGACTTCGTGTCCGTGCTCCCCTTCGTGGTGCCCCCGATCGTCCTCATCGTCGGCCTGATCCCCTTCCTCACCCCGTTCACCTTCCTCTACTCGCGTCCTGAGGTGCTGGCCTTCATCTACGTGGTGTTCGCCCTCCCGTTCCTCTACCGTTCACTCGACGCCGGGCTGCGGGCGATCAACCTAAGGACCCTGGCAGAGGCGTCGGCCAACTGCGGGGGGTCGACATGGTCCACGCTCGTGCGTGTGGTGCTGCCCAACCTCCGCTCGGCGGTGATCGGCGGCTCGTTCCTCACCGTCGCCATCGCCATGGGGGAGTTCACGATCTCCAGCCTCCTTTCGTTCAACACCTTCCCCGTCTACCTCTTCAACATCGGTCAGACGACGGGCAACGAGGCGGCAGCCCTGTCGGTCATCAGCCTCCTGCTCACCTGGGCGCTGATGGTCTCCCTCTACCTCGTCGGCCGCGGGGGCCGCACGACCGCTCAGGTGGCGGCCACCCGGTGAGCCGGGCGCACCGTGGGGAGCAGGGAGGAGCCCCGTGGCCCGGATAGAGCTGCGCGGCCTGCACAAGCAGTTTGGCGGCGGGGTCGTCGCCCTCGACCGCTTGGACCTCGAGGTGGCGTCGGGCGAGTTCGTCTCGCTTCTCGGCCCGAGCGGCTGCGGGAAGACCACCGCCCTGCGGATCGTCGCCGGCTTCGAGTACCCCGACGAGGGGGAGGTGCTCGTCGACGGTGCCGACGTGCTCCACCTGCCCGCCAGCAGGCGCAACATGGGCATGGTGTTCCAGTCCTACAGCCTGTTCCCCAACATGTCGGCGAAGTCCAACGTCGAGTATCCGCTGCGCATCCGCCGCCAGCCCCGGGCCGAGCGCGACCGACGGGCGCGCGACCTGCTCGGGCTCGTCGGGCTGGCGAAGCAGGTCGACCGCTACCCACACCAGCTGTCTGGTGGCCAGCAGCAGCGGGTGGCGCTCGCCCGGGCCCTGGCCCACGAGCCGGGGGTGCTGCTGCTCGACGAGCCACTCTCGGCCCTCGACGCCAAGGTGCGGGTGCAGCTGCGCGAAGAGGTCCGACGCATCCAGCTGGAGCTGGGCATCACGACGCTCTACGTCACCCACGACCAGGAGGAGGCCCTGTCGATCTCCGACCGGGTTGCCGTGATGTCGGAGGGGCGGGTGGAACAGGTCGGGACGCCGGCGGAGGTGTACGTCCGCCCCCGCACGGCCTTCGTCGCCAGCTTCGTCGGCACCGTCAACCGGCTGGAGGCGCGTGTCGTCTCCAGCGTGGAGCGCACCGTCCGCTGCGGGGAGGTCGTGCTCACCGTCGGCGCCGACGTCTTCGACCACTCCGACGGCACCTCCGTCGCCCTCTACCTCCGCCCCGAGGACGTGGGGCTGCGCACGACGCTCAACGGCGACGGGGACAACGGCCTGCCTGGCCGGGTGCGCAGCGTCACGTTCCTCGGACCGGTCACCCGGGTCGGAGTCGACTGCGGGCTCGGGGCCCTCGTGGCGGACGTCTCGAGCGAGACCGCCCTCGGGCTCTCCCTGGACCAGCCCGTGTCGGTGGTCGTGGACTCGGCCCGGCTCCGCACCATCGCCGCTGGCTAACTGCTAGCGCTAGCGCTAGCCCAAATAGGGCATATCAGTCCTGAGCGCAACCAAAGCGAGCACCGTCACGTTGTTTGGGCAGTTGTCTGCGATTATCGCGGTCAACTGCCCAAACAACGCGGCAGCGATCGCCCGTTGCCGACCTTGCCGATCCTGCCGGATCGTCGCGCCGCACGCCGGCCGCACGCCGGCCGCACGCCGGCCGCACGCCGCAACCCGGACCTACCCGCCGGCCCTCCGGAGCGACTGCAATGCGAACAGCCCGGTGAGGTCGTAGACGAGGTTGGCGGCGGCCAGGGCGGTCAGTTCGGCGTGGTCGTAGGCGGGGGCCACCTCCACCACGTCGGCGCCGACCAGGCGGATGCCGTCGAGGCCGCGCAGGATGGCCATCAGCTCCCGGCTCGTCAACCCGCCCGGTTCGGGGGTTCCCGTGCCTGGTGCGTGGGCGGGGTCGAGCACGTCTATGTCGATGCTCACGTAGACCGGCCGCTCGCCCACCCGCGCCCGGATGCGCGCGACGGCGTCGGCCACGCCCCGCTCCTCGACGTCGATCGTCGTGATGGTGGCGAAGCCGAGGTCGTGGTCGGCCAGGAGGTCGTCGGGCGCGTAGAGGGGACCCCGGGTGCCGACGTGGGCTGAGCAGTCCAAGTCGAGCACCCCCTCCTCGACCGCCCGGCGGAACGGCGTGCCGTGGGTGTAGGGGGCGTCGAAGTAGGTGTCCCAGGTGTCCTGGTGGGCGTCGAAGTGGACGAGCGCCACCGGGCCGTGCCGGCCGGCGGTGGCCCGCAGCAGGGGCAGGGCGACGGTGTGGTCGCCGCCGAGCGCGACCAGGTGGTCCGCCCGTCCGAGCAGCTCGGCGACGCCATGCGCGATCGTCTCGATCGCCTCGGCGATCGAGAAGGGGTTGGCCGGAATGTCGCCGGCGTCGGCCACCTGCTGGACCGCCCACGGCTGCACCGCGAGGGCGGGGTGGTAGGGGCGGAGAAGCTTGGAGCCGGCTCGGATCGCCTGCGGGCCGAAGCGGGCCCCCGGCCGGTAGGAGACCCCGGAGTCGAACGGTATGCCGACGATCGCGACCGCGGCCCGCCCGACCGCGTCGAGGGTGGGGAGGCGGCCGAACGTGTCGGGGCCGGCAAAGCGGGGGATGCGACGTCCGTCCGGGGGGCCGGCAGGCGGGGACGAGGATGGCACGCCGCAGTCTTACTCGCGGTCGCCGTCGATCGGCCGCTCCGGCTCGGGGAAGGCGTCGGTCGCCTGCGGTGCGCCGCGCTTGTAGACGTAGAAGCTCCGCCGGAAGGACAGGACCTCGTTGCCGTGCTGGTTGAGGCTCCGGGTGCGCACGCCCACGATCCCGGCGTGGCGGCGGGACTGCGACTCCCGCTTGTCGAGCACCACCGACTCCGACCAGAGGGTGTCGCCGACGAACACGGGATGGGTGAAGCGCACCTCGTCGAAGCCGAGGTTGGCGAAGGCGTTCTGCGACAGGTCTGTGACGCTCTGGCCGACGGCGAGGGCCAGGGTGAGGGTCGAGACGACCAGAGGCCGGTTGAGCTCCGAGCGGCGGGCGTACTCGACGTTGAAGTGGATCTGGTTGGTGTTCATCGTGAGCAACGTGAACCAGGTGTTGTCCGCCTCGCCCAGCGTGCGGCCGAGCGGATGGCGGTACACGTCGCCAGCGGTGAAGTCCTCGAAGTAGCGGCCCTCCCAGCCGGCCTGAACGGGCATGCCCGCCATCATGGCACCCGGTCGGCGCTGCGACGCCAGCCCAGCGGCCGACGTGCGCGTCAGCGTCGTAGGACGTCGAGGGTCCGCAGCGTCGGATCGGCGGCGTAGGCGATGCGGATGCCGTCGGCGGCCGCCGCCGAGAGGGCGTCGAAGGCCTCGGCGGTGACGAGCTCGCCGGGGGCGAGGACGGGGATGCCGGGCGGGTAGGGCGCGACGAGCTCGGCGCTGACCCGCCCGACGGCGTCGGCGGCGGGGACGCGCTCGGCATCGGCGAAGAACGCCTCCCGGGGCGTGACGACCATCTCCGCTTGCACCGTCCAGCTGGCGGCCGGGGCGATCCGCCGGGGCGCGCCGCGGTGAGCTTCGACGGTCTGGGCGAGGATCTCTCCGAAAGCCTCCACGTCACCAGGTGAGTCGGCCATGGTCACGAGGGCCGTGATCGTGTCCCGATCGGCCATCTCCACGGGGCATCCGGAAACGATCAGATCGCCCTCGACTGCCACCCCGTGGGCACCCGCCCCGGCGAGCACGACGGCAAGCTTCGCGGGGTCGACGCCCGGGCCTTCGAGGACGCCGAGGCCGGGCACGTCGGCGAGGCGACGGCGCGCCGCTGCGACCGAGTCGAGCATCTGGCCGGCGAGCTTCTCGCCGTCGCGCTCGAGCAGGGCTCGGCTGGCGTCGATGCTGGCGAGGATCTGACCGGCGGGGCTGGTGGTGCACGTCGCCTCGAAGGCGCGCCCCAGCCGGTCCGGGTCGAGGCGCGCCGTGCGGGCGAGGACGATCGCCGCCTGGCTGTACGCCGGCAGGACCTTGTGGGCGCTGGTCACGAGGGCGTCGGCGCCGGCCGCAAGTGCGTGCGGCGGGAGGTCGGGGTGGAAGCCGAAGTGCGCCGCCCACGCCGCGTCGACGACGAGCGGGACGCCGGCGGCGTGGGCGGCGTCGGCCAGGGTGGCGATCTCGGAGTGGGTCCCCACGTAGGACGGGTCCCCGACCAGCACGGCGACCGCCCGGGGGTGGTCCTGCAGTGCCGCGCTCACGGTGGCGGCGTCGACGCCTGCGGGAAGGCCCGTAGCAGGATCGATCCGTGGACGGACCCACACCGGGCGCAACCCGGCTAGAACGAGGCCGAGGAGCATCGAGCGGTGGAGGGTTCGGCTGACGACGACCTCGTCGCCGGGGTGGCCGACGGCGAGGGCGAGGGCCTGGTTGCCGTGGGTCGAGCCGCCGACCGAGAACCGGCAGAGATCGGCGCCCCACAGCTCCGCCGCCCGGCGCTCCGCGTCGAGCAGGTACCCGTGGGCCAGCTTGACGGTGTCGACCCCACCGGACAGGGCGGCGTCCCCGGCGACGGCCGCCCCGGTGAGATCCGTGCGCCCCTTGTGGCCGGGGGTCATCATCGGGTGCTGGCCCGGGCCCCGCCGCGCGAGCGCCCGCAGGTAGGCGGCAAACAGTGGCGCGTCGGAGGCGAGCTCCAGCGGGTCGCGAGGGTCCGGGGCCATGCCGTGCGAGCCTAGGGGCCCGGTCGGCTACGCCGCCGCGCCGGCGCCTGGCGTAGGGTGCGGCTGTGGAGCTCTCCGATGTCGACGCCATCGCCGCGGCCGAGCAGTACCTCGCCGTGGTCACCACGACCCGGGCGAACGGCAGCGCCCAGGCGTCGGTCGTCAACGCCGGCGTGCACCGGCACCCCGTCAGCGGCGAGCCGGCGGTCGCGTTCGTCACCTACGGTCGCGCCAAGCTCTCCAACCTCCGCCGGCGCCCCCGCGCCACGCTCGTCTTCCGGAGCGGGTGGCGGTGGGTGGCCGTCGAGGGCTCCGTCGAGCTGTGCGGTCCCGACGACGAGCTGCCGGGCGCCGACCCCTCCCGCCTCCCCGAGCTCCTACGATCGGTGTTCCGCGCCGCTGGTGGCGCGCACGACGACTGGGAGGAGTACGACCGGGTGATGCGCGAGCAGCGGCGCACCGCCGTGTTCGTCCGGCCGGACCGGATCTACTCCAACCCCGCCTGAGCCCTGGCGCGGCGGAAGTGGCTGGCTGGCGCCGGGAAAGCCGGGATGGGCGGGTGCGCGTGGACGGCGCCCCGCCTCAAAGGCAGGGCCGCTGCCAGGCAGGCGCTCCACGCCCGGGCGGCCGGGCACTCCCGAGGCGTCGCCTTTCTCCTACACCACCAGGCGCCGGCGGAACCGGGTGAACAGCTCGCCGCTGCGGCTCGTCACCTCCCCTGCCGGCTCCCAGCCGAGGTGCTCGTAGAAGCGGCGCGCCGCCTGGTCCGGCGGCGTCACGAGCACCAGCTCCTCCACGCCGGCACGCCGGGCGGCACTCTCGGCGGCCTCGACCAGCGCCCGTCCGATCCCTGCCCCCTGCATCTCCGGGGCCACGAGCAAGTGCGTCACCTCCCCCACCCGCGCCGGCGGGTCGGCTGCGGCGTTGGCCGGCGTCACCGCCCGGGCGACGCCCCTGGCGTAGCGGGCGACACGGGTCCGCACCAGCGTGGCGGCGAGTCCGGGCCGGCGGGCCGAGGCGAGCACCATCCGCACCGCCAGGCGAGCCCCGTGCCTGCGGACCATGGCCGCGCTGTGACCGGCGGGGTCCACCGCTCCGAGGAGCAGGCCCGTAAGGCGACCGTCACCGCCGAGCGCGGCCAGCGCCAAGCCGCCCGGAGCGTCGATCCACGCCCGGTAGTAGGAGCGCAGGAATCCCTGTCCGAAGCGCGAGATGAACTCCGTGCCAAGCACCTCGGCGTGGAGCGCGGCCGCCTCCCCGCAGTCACGGGGTGCCAGGGGACGGATCACCAGGCCACCCGTACCGCGACGCGGAGGCCCCAAAGGCTAAGAAAAGGGAAACATATGGTAGGGTTGGACCTTCTGGCCTCGTGCAGCTTGCCATGCTGTCCGGCGATGACGCCCACGGTCGAGCGCTCACCCGCCGCGAGGGCCGGTCGGGAGGTGGGCGCTCCATGGCGGTGAGGGGCCGGCGCGCCGCGGGTGCGCTGATGGCACTCGCCCTCACCTCCGCACTCCTGACCGGGTGGCTGACGAGCGCCTCGGGGGCCTCCAACGGGGCTTCGGTGTCCGGCCCGTCGGGCGTCTCCGCCACCTCCGGGACACCGGGGGCGTCGGCCGTCTCGGGGGCGTCGGCCGTCTCGGGGGCGTCGGCCGTCTCGGGGGCGTCGGCCGTCTCGGGGGCGTCGGCCGTCTCGGGGGCGTCGGGGGGTGCCGGCCAGGGCGGGGCGCACTGGGTGGTCGCATGGACCTCCGCCATGGCGTGGCGGGCACCCGGGCCCGCCACCAACGCCACCGTCCGCCAGATCGTTCCCCTGGGCGCGGGCGGCACGGCCGTGCGGGTGCAGCTGTCCAACCTCTTCGGCGCCGGCCCCCTCACCGTCGGGGAAGCGACGGTGGCGGTGGACGAGCAGGGCGCGGCGGTGGTCCCGGGCACGGTCCAGCCGTTGACCTTCGGCGGCTCGCAGACGGTGACGATCCCGGCGGGCTCCACGGCGACCAGCGACCCGGCGGCCATCGGCGTCACTGCGGGCGAGCAGCTCGCCGTCAGCGTGTACGTGCCGGGCACGGCCGCGGTCACCGCCCACTACGACGCCGGCCCGATGTCGTACGGAGCGGATCTCGCCGGCAACCTCACGCAGCAGGAGTCTGGCGCCGGGTTCCGGCTGCCGTCCACCTGGGACCGCTGGGTGTCAGCGGTCATGGTGGCCACCCCGTCGGACCAGGCTACGGTCGTCATCGGCGACTCGATCAGTGACGGCTTCAACGTGGCCTGCGGGCGCTCCCCCATCTGCCAGCTCACAGACCCGTGGCCGGAGATCCTCGACGGGCGCCTGCGGCGGCTGCCGAGCGACCAGCGGGTGTCGGTCGTCGACGAGTCCATCACCGCCAACACCCTCACCCCGATCGCCACGCCGACCGGCGACGAGTACCGGGGCGGGGGCGGCGGGCCGCCCGGCATCACGCGCATCTCCGCCGCCTTGCGGCTGCCCGGCGTGGACCGCGTCGTCGTGCTGCTCGGGACCAACGACCTGTGGTTCGGCGCCACCGCCGCCCAGGTCATCGCCGGCTACCGCAACCTCCTCGCCCAGGCCAAGGCTGCTCACGTCGGTGTCATCGGGGTGACACTGCTGCCCCGCGCCGGGAGCGAAGGCTGGACGCCGCTCATGGAGCAGTACCGCCAGCAGGTCAACCACTGGATCCTCACGTCCAAGGCGTTCCCTGTCGTGGTCAACCTGGCGGCGGTGGTGGCGAACGTCTACAACGGCGCCTGCAACCCCACCCAGATGTACCCGCCGTACGACTCCGGCGACCACCTGCACCCGAACACCGCCGGCCAGACCGCCATGGCCGACGCCGTCCCGACCACCCTGCTGGGTGCTGGGCCGGCGCCGGCGGCGGCGCCGCTCGTCTCGGTGACACCCACGCCGCACTGCCCCCATCCGGCGGTGGTGACCGTCAACGCGCCCTTCCCGGTGGCGGCCACGTCAACGAGCGTCCCGCCGACCACCGCGGCGACGACGACGGCGCCATCCACGGTCCCGCCGACGACACCGGCCACCGCCCCTGCGACGGCGGCGCCGCACACCCGCCCGGCGGCGGCCGCTGGCACGGGCCCGCCCGGCTGGGCAGCGCCGGCGGCCGGCGTGGGCCTGCTGCTCGTCGGCCTCGGCCTGAGCGCACGACGACGACGGGGCCGGCGGGCGCGCCGGCCCCGCGCCGGCGGCCGGCGGCCGGTGGGCAAGGAACCGGCCGGCATGCCCTCCGGCCACCGGGGGCGGTGGCCTACGCCATAGCCACCGGGGGCGGTGGCAGGGACCTTTCCCCGGCCACCCCCGCGACCGCCTTCTCGGCGTCGGCATCACCGTGGGGGAGGTGCAGCGACCGGAGCCGCTCGAGGGGATCAAGGAGGCGAGGCACACGCCGGACTGAGGTGGCCGGGCTGGAGGTGAAGGACGTCGAGCCAGGATCCGCCGGCTGCCGAGGTGCCCGCCCCGAGGGACTGATCTGAGTCGTCGAAGCCGTCGTCGGCCACCGCCCAGCGGCGACCCCTATCGACGTCCCTGCGTTCGCCCTCCCGTGGGGTCAAACCCCAACTCGACAGCGGGGCCGCCGTCTCACGTGGCCGGTCGCGAGATGCTGACGTTCGCCCCGAAGTCGTAGAACACGGTCCAAGAGGTCGCCCGCTTGGAGCGGAAGTGCATAGCCTTGCCGAGCTCGGACTGGGTGATGCTGTAGCGCACGATGCGCCCGTCGCTGCTGACGAAGACGACGACCCGTGGATTCACAATCGTCATCCCCTTGAACGTCGCCGTCGGCCGGGTGATCGTGTACACCGAGACCGGCTGGCCCCTGAACGTCGAGTGGCCCGAGAAGCGGTAGGTGCCGTTGCGGCCGCCGACGTCGACCTGGAGGACGGAGAGGGCTGAGTCGGCGACCGGCTGGCTGCGCCAGCGGGTCGCGAACGCGTCCTCGGAGCTCAGGTGTGGGAGGTCATCGAAGGCGTCGGCGGCGGCGACGTTCCCCCCGCGGAACGGATCAGCCGGGCGGTCGAGGTCTTCGGGCTTCCCCGCCACCTCGTCGAGGCCGCGCTCGCCTACTACGCCGAGTTCACCGACGAGATCGACGCCCAGGTGGACGCCAACCGCAGCGTGGCCAAGCAGGCAGAGGCCCAGTGGCGGCGCCAGCAAGACCTCCTCGCGAGGTGAAGCTCCTCCTCGACGCGCACCACTCCCGCCTGGCCGGCGACCGGCTTCGAGCCGCCGGCCACGACGTGACCGCCGCAGCCGATGACCCGGTGCTCGCATCTCTGCCCGACGAGGAGCTCCTGCGAGCAGCGGCTCACGCCGGACAGGCCGTGGTCACCGAGAACGCCCGCGACTTCGATCGCATCATCCGAGCGTGGGCGGTCGCCGGCGAGCACCACGCCGGCGTCGTGTTCACCTCCCCACGCCGCTATCACCGGGGCAGCAGTTCGTACCCAGCCAACCTGGTGAGCACGCTCGAGGCCCTGATCGCCCATCCTCCTTCCGGGGACCTCGACTGGGTGCACCGGCTCCCCTAACCCCGGACGTCCAAAATCTCGAGGTCAGGGACTCAGTTCTGCGCCCCTGTCAGGCGAGCGGCGAGGAGGTGCGAGGGCAGGACCGATTGTCCCTGCTCCAGGGCGAATCGCTCGGCCGCCGCCGAGACCTGTGGGAGGCGCAAGCCGTCGACGCTCTTGCTGCGGAAGGCGTCGGGAGCACCTCCCGATCCTCCCTGCCGAATCAACTCAGGCGTTGCGCTGGTGCTTCAACCTTCGGATGGCCCCATAATGTCTTCCCTCGAGGAGGTGGGTTCGGCTCCCGCACGGATGTCGGCCGCCGACTGGTCGGACAGTCGCCGAACGTCGACCAGGTCATCGATGATCTTGAAGTCGCCGACGTTCTCGGTGAAGAGGGGCACTCCTTCCACCTGCGCGGTGGCCGCGATGACGAGATCGATCTGGCGCCGTCTTGGGTTGCCACCCCGACGGGCCACCGCGGCGGCGAGTTGACCCCAGAGCCGGGCGACCTCGACGCCTACAGGCAGCGGATCGAACGTTGCCTCGACCACCGCAAGCCTGGCGGTGCGTCGCGCCCGCTCGTCATCGTCGTCGCACACGAGAACGCCGAAGTGCAACTCGGTGATCGAGGCGACGCTGATAGCGGCCTCGACGTCGTCGAGTGGGGGCAGCTCACCGATGAGCACCGATGTGTCGAGCAACGCCCTCACGAGGCGAACGGGTCCACGACGCCTGCTGGCAGTCGCTCGAGGTCAGCCTCGAGCCCCCGCGGCGCCTTGCCCAGCCAGATGGCAGCGAGTGTGGCACCACCGACCCAGCGACGGCGATGTGCTGGGCCGAGCTCGGCGACTGGACGACCGGCAACCGTCACGGTGAGGGTCTCTCCCGCCTCGACCCGACGGAGCACCTCTCCGACCTGGTTACGCAGCTCCTTTTGTGCGATATCGCTCATGCCGACCATGGTAGCAGAACTGCTACCAGGGTCGGGTCGGTATCGGCGCTACGCTCTCGGTAACCGGGAGGGCCCTTCAGCGGTCACACCCCCAAGCTTGCCGCGTCCGGACCGGGGGGCGGGTTGCGCCCCCCCGGGCCCTCCGCCGGCGCCATCGCAGGCCGGCGTACGCCAGGCCTGCGATGGCGAGGACGAGGATGCCGGGAGCGAACCATCCGATGGCGAGGAACAGCCCCCGCACGGTCTGCGCCGTGTGTCCCGACGCCAGCTGCCAGAAGCGGGCGAGCGCTCCCGGGCGCGCCCGGTGGTCGGCGCCGGCGGCGACCACCTTGCCGGCCAGGGTGACCGACAGCGTGGCGTACGCGACCTGGTTGGCGAGCCCGTTGCGCTGCGCCTGCACCTGCTGGATCTCGCCCTGCAGGGTGAACAGCTCGTTCTGGATGGCGAGCACATCGGACACCTTGGAGGCGTGGCCGAGTATGGCGCGTACGGCCAGAACCTCCTTCTGGAGGTTGGCCTCCTCCATGGCGAGGTCGACCACCTGGCCGGTGACGTCCTGGCCGGCCTCGGTCTGGTCGAGCACCGTCCCGAGCCGCCCGACGGCGGCCATCGTCGCCGGGAGGGAGCCGTTGGGCACCCGCACCGTGAGCGTGGCCCCCGGGTGCGAGCCGGCGGACACGTTGGAGGACTGCACGTAACCACCTTCCCGCACGGCGAGCACCGTCAGCCGGCCGGCGTCGGGTGCCACGTCGCTCGCCGGCACCCGCACGTCCTCCGCCGCCGTCTCGACGATGTCGGGACCGGCGGGCTTGACCTCGACCCCGAGCGCGGCTCTGCGGACCGCTCCGCTCGAGCCGGTCCCAGCCGGCGGCGTCGAGGCGATGGCGGGGTTCGCCACCGGCGCCAGGGACCTGGCCGACGAGGCACCGCCAGACGGGGCGGAGGACAATCCCGCGGACCCGCAACCGGCAGCAGCGGCCGCCGTGCCGAGGACGAGGACGGCGGCGAGGAGGGGGAACCGTGCGGCCATGTCCATCCGACGACGGCCGGGCAGGGTTTGGTTCCCGGGCTCAGCTGCGCTCGAGGCGGGGCGCTGCGACCTGCTCCACGACCAGCTTCACGGCGGCGGCGACCGGGATGGCTATGAGCGCGCCCACGATCCCGAGGAGGACAGATCGGA
>JAKAQB010000069.1 GCA_021811865.1 Actinomycetes bacterium
CCGATCTGAGCTGCACCTGCCCGTCCGGGCCGTCATCGGCCGCGACGGCCGGCTGCTGGCAGAGCCCCCGACCGGGATGCCGGCCCGAGGGGCCGAGGTGTACCGCTCCTGCCTGGCGGGGCGCACCGCCCGCCAGGCACGGCGGGCGATCGCCGAGCTGCTGTCCGCCTCGGGCGAGCTGCTCGGCGAGCCCCGGCAGGTGCAGCACCCGGTCAAGTTCTACGAGAAGGGCGACCGACCGCTCGAGATCGTCACCAGCAGGCAGTGGTTCATCCGCACCCTCGCTCGTCGTGAGGCGCTGCTCGCCCGTGGCCGCGAGCTGCGCTGGCACCCGGCCCACATGGGCGCCCGCTACGCCGACTGGGTGGAGGGCCTCAACAGCGACTGGCTGATCAGCCGCCAGCGGCACTACGGCGTCCCCTTCCCGGTCTGGTACCCGCTGTCGGCGGAAGGCGAGCCGCTCCACGACCAGCCCCTCCTGGCCGCCGAGGACCGCCTGCCGGTCGACCCCAGCACCGACGCCCCCGACGGCTACACCGAGGCGCAACGCGACCAGCCGGGCGGCTTCACCGCCGATCCCGACGTGATGGACACCTGGGCGACGTCGTCGCTCACCCCGCAGATCGCCGGGCGTTGGGAGGAGGACCCCGACCTGTTCGCCCGGGTCTTCCCGATGGACATGCGCCCCCAGGGCCACGACATCATCCGGACCTGGCTGTTCGCCACCGTCGTGCGGGCCACCGCCGAGCTCGGCACCCTGCCGTGGACCGACGCCGCCATCTCCGGATGGATCCTCGACCCCGACCGCAAGAAGATGTCCAAGTCCAAGGGCAACGTCGTCACACCCGTCGAGATCCTGGAACGCCACAGCACCGACGCCATCCGGTACTGGGCCTGCGCCGGCCGCCTCGGGATCGACACCGCCATCGACGAGGGCAAGATGAAGGTCGGCCGCAAGCTGGCCATCAAGCTGCTCAACGCGTCGCGCTTCGTGCTCGGCAGCGTCGCCCCCGACGGGCCCGACGACGGAGCGGCGGTCACCGAGACGGTCGACCGCTCCCTCCTGGCGTCGCTGGCGGCCCTGGTCGACGACGCCACCGCCGCCTTCGACGGCTACGACCACGCCCGGGCGCTCGAGTGCACCGAGGCGTGGTTCTGGGGCTTCTGCGACGACTACCTGGAGCTGGTGAAGGGTCGGGCCTACAACCGGGAAGCCATGTCGGGCGAAGGGTCGGCGGCCTCGGCGCGCGCCGCCCTGCGGATCGCGCTGTCGGTGCTCCTGCGACTGTTCGCCCCGGTGCTGGCGTTCACCACCGAGGAGATCTGGTCGTGGTGGCACCCCCACGGGGGCTCCATCCACCGCTCCACCTGGCCGGAGGCCGTCGCGCTGCCCGCCGGTGGCGACCCGACCGTGGTGGCGACCGCCGCGTCGGCGCTCGCTTCCATCCGCCGGGCCAAGACGGAGGCGGGGCTCTCGCTGCGGGCCCCGGTCACCCGGCTGGTGGCCACTGCGCCGGCGGCGCAGCTGGCCGCGCTGCGTTCCGTCGAGGCCGACCTGCGGCAAGCCGGCGTGGTGGCGGGGTTCGTCTGGGTGGAGGACGGCGCCAACGAGACCACCTCCTACCGCGTCGAGCTCGCCGGAGCTGCCGAGCAGTAGTCGCCTGAGACCCGACCATTCCGATCTACCCGGGTGCCGGGGTCGATGCCACCTTCCTCCCGCCAGCGGCGTGACGCCGTATGCCACCGCCGGGCGCCGGGGCCGGGCCGGGCGGCGACGGCACCTCGGCAGGGGTGACCGGCGCGGCCAAGGCGGGGGACTCGCTCGCCGGGATGCCGTCGAGGACGTGGCCGCGGGCCATGAGCAACGCCGCCGGCGCCCGCAGGACGAGCGCGATCGCATCGGAGGGGCGGGCCGTCACCGCCAGCGGCTCGCCGCCCCCGGGCAGGCGGACCATCAGCTGCGCGAAGTAGTGCCTGCCGTCTTGGACGTCGGTCAGGACGGCCGACTCGATGGCGCCGCCGAGTAGGGCGACCGTGGAGACGAACAGGTCCCAGGTCGACGGACGGGGGGAGATCTCGTTGCGCCAGGCCACCCGGATGGCCCGCGCCTCGGGTTGGCCGATGAACATCCGGACCCGGCGGTAGGGCTCACCCTGCTCCTCGAGGACGACCAGGCCTGCCTCGACCCCGTTGCCGGCCGGAACGGCCACCGACACGTCGACCACACTGATGTAGCGGAGGTCTTCGTCCACCGGGGCCGACACTACCGGGCGCTGGTGCGCGCGGCCGGCGAGCCCACCCACTGCGCCCGTGCCACCACGAGGCCCGCGACCTCCCGGGCGCCGGCGCAGCGCAAGGCGGTGGCCACCGCCCTCAGCGTGCTGCCCTCGGCGAGGACGTCGTCGACCACGAGGATGCGCCGGCCGCGCACGCGTTCGGGCTCGGGGACCACGAGGAGGGAGCGCAGCGCAGCAGCCGCACGGACGCGCCCCGGGCGGTCCCGGCCGCAGAGCGCCGGCGTCTCGGCGCACTTCACGACGAGGTCGCCGTCGATTGGCCACGCCGGTCCCAGCAACGCGCCGGCTTCACGCAGCAGGTCACCGACCGGATCCCACCGCCGCCGTGCCCCAGGGCCCACGTACGCGGGGACAGCGGTCAGCACGGCGAAGTCCTCGAACCACCCGGCGTTGCGGTCCAAGAAGCCCGCCACGAGCCGGCCCAGCACACCCGCCCACCACTGCTGGCGTCCGTACTTGTACCGCAGCAGGGCGCGCCGCAGCCCGCCACGGTAGGGGCCGATGTCGAACACGACCGACCAGGCCCGCTCGGCGCGGGTGCACCACACCAGAGGGCACCGCCGCCGCTGCGCCAGCGGATGGCAGCACGCCGAACACCTCCTATGGTCGACCGGCGCCGGCAGCGGCGGGCGGCCCGTGACACCGACGCTCGCCTCCATGCAGCTGAGGCAGACCGCCGGCGCGTCGAGGCGGCGGTAGGGGCAACCACCGCAGCCGGGGAACCCCACCGGCCTCGGATCGAGCGCCAGCAGCCAGCCGTCCCTGAGGCCCAACCTCGACCCTCCTCGTCGGATGCGCCACGACAGGTCGGCCCGGCTGGACCGGCGCCGGGCGAGCCGGGATCCATGCTCCCACGACCGTGTGACCGCCACGGAGGAGGGGATCGATCAGCCTCGGGATCCTCTCGGGCGGGTCGGGCCGGCGGGCCCGCCGGCGGGGCCCCCGGACGGTGGCGGTCGGCGCGGACCCGGCGGAGGGGTCCCTGCCGGCGGGGGTCGGGACCGCGACCCGGCCGGGCCGAGCCGGGTGGCCTCCTTGCCGGCGTCGACGGCCGCCAGCGCCCGCTCGACGCTCCGGCGGTCCGGCAGGCTGGGCACCGCACCCAGCCGCGTGGTCGCCAGCGCCCCGGCCGCCGCGGCGCGCCTCGTCGCCGCGACCATGGAGTCGCCGGCCGCCAGCGCTGCAGCGAGGGCGCCGACGAAGGCGTCGCCGGCGGCCGTCGGGTCAACGGCGCGCACGGCGAGGGGCCCGACAGGCGTCGCCGTCCCCCGTCCGACCAGCAGCGCGCCGCGGGAGCCCAGCGTCACCAGGGCGGCGCCCGCCCCGGCGCCGACGAGGGCCCGGCCGGCGGCACCGGCCGCATCCAACGGCCCGCGGCCGCCCGCCAGCGGCACCAGCGCGGCCGCCTCCACCTCGTTTGGCACCACCAGGTCGACGAGCTCGAGGACGCCGTCAGGCAACGGCCCCGGCGCCGGTGCTGGGTTCAAGATGGTGAAGGCGCCGCCGTGGCGGGCCGCCTCGAGGGCGGCGCGCACCACCGGCAGGCGCACCTCGAGCTGGCAGACCACGACAGCGGCGGCAGCGACGACCTGCACCGGGACGTCGTCCTCGTCCAGGGCCCCGTTGGCACCGGGGACGACCACGATGGTGTTGGCCCCCGCCGCGTCGACGGTCACAAGGGCAGTCCCGCTCGGGCCGGGCACCCGGCGGAGCCATTCAACGTCGATGCTCTCATCGGCGAGGACCCCGGCGAGCAATCCCCCGGTGGGATCGTCACCCACCGCTCCCACCATGACGACGTCCGCGCCCTGACGGGCGGCGGCGACCGCCTGGTTGAGGCCCTTCCCGCCCGCGGCGGTGCTGTACGACCGGCCGGCCACGGTGGCGCCGGGCGGCGGAAGGCACTCGACCGTGACCGTGTGGTCGAGGTTGAGGCTTCCCACCACGACGACCCGCCCGCAGCGGGACGGGACCGTCACCCGCCCGTGGGCGCGGTCAGCGGGCGACGCCTCCTCCTGGCCGCCGCGGCAGCTCCCCCGTCCACGCCCAGCGTTCTAGCACGGCGGCCGGTGTCCACGGCCCCCTCCGAAGGGTGCCGGTGCGCACGCCGGCGTCGTGGTACGAACAGGTGCATGGAGATCGCCCACTTCTTCGAGATCTACAAGGTGCTGGAGCCGGGCAAGGGCACCGAGCCCGGCAGCTGGGAAGTGCGCGAGGCGGCCGAGGGCCGCGTCGAGCGGGCGCGGCGCCGCCACGACCACCCGTGAAGCGCCGCGGCGCGTGGGCCGCCCGCGTGCTGGCGGCCGGCGTGCTGGCAGCCGGCGGCGCAGCGTCAGGCGCCGCGTTGCTCGCCATCCGGCGCCGGCACCACCCTTCGAAGGCGCGCCGCCACGCCGTGCGGGCAACCGACCGCCGTGGTCGCGCCCTCGAGCTCGCACGGATGGGATCGCGGGTCGGGGCCGGCTACGTGGGCAGCTCCGCCCGGCAGCTGTTCGCGTCGGCGGCCGGTCGCCAAGAGCTGCGCACCGGCCGCCAGCTGCGCACGGCCAGCGAGGTCGTGGAGACCCTGGGGTCGATGAAGGGCGCTTTCATGAAGCTCGGGCAGATGGCGAGCTACCTCGACGCCGGGCTGGACCCCGAAGTCCGTCGCCAGCTGGCCCAGCTGCAGGCCGACGCTCCGCCGATGTCGGCCGAGCTCGCCGGGTCGGTCATCGCCTCGGAGCTCGGCGCGCCCCCAGAGGAGCTGTTCGACACCTGGGACCCCGTGCCGCTCGCGGCGGCGTCCATCGGCCAGGTGCACCGCGCGCTCACACGGGACGGGCGGGCAGTGGCCGTGAAGGTGCAGTACCCGGGCGTCGACGAGGCCATCCGCGCCGACCTCGACAACAGCGCGACGCTCCTCGCTGTCATACGGCTCGCCTTTCCCGGCCTGGACGCGCCAGCATTGGTGACCGAGCTTCGAGACCGGATCGGCGAGGAGCTCGACTACCGGCTCGAGGCGCGCAACCAGCAGGTGTTCGCCCGCTACTACGAGGGGCATCCCTACATCCACGTGCCGGCGGTGGTGCCCGAGCTGTCCTCCCGGCGGGTGCTCACGTCGCAGCTGGTCGTCGGGGCCCGCTACGAGGAGGCGCTCGGATGGTCGCAGCACGAACGCGATCTCGCCGGCGAGACGATCTTCCGCTTCGTGTTCGGCGGCCTCTACAGCATGCAGGTCTTCAACGGCGACCCCCATCCAGGCAACTACCTCTTCCATGGGCAGGGACAGGTGACGTTCCTGGACTTCGGCCTCGTGAAGTGGTTCGACCCCGCCGAGGTGAGCCTGCTGGCCCGCATGGTGCAGACCGCGGTCACGGCGCCTGACGACCATGAGTTCCGCGCCGCCGTAGAGCGGGCGGGCTTCCTCCACCACGACCCCGCTCTGACCGACCAGCAGATCGCCGGCTACTTCCGCCACTACTACGAGCTCGTGCGGGAGGAGCGGGAGCTGAGCTTCTCCGCCGACTACGCCTCCGACACCCTGCGGCACTTCTTCGACGCCGGCGATCCTGTCGTGAAGCGGGCCAACGTGCCCCCACCGTTCGTGGTCCTGCAGCGCATCAACCTCGGCCTGTACGCCGTCCTCGCCGGCCTGGGGTCGCGGGGCAACTGGCGCCGCATCGCCGAGGAGGTCTGGCCGTGGGTGGCGGCGCCGCCCTCCACCGAGATCGGGCGGGCGGAGGCGGAATGGCGCCAGCGGACGGGCCGCCGCCTCGGGGACGCCCCGAACGTCCGGCCGGCGGCCGGCGACCCGCCACCGCCCCCGGCTCGCCGCCGCCCCTTCGCGTAGTCACGGGGCCGGGCCCACGCCGGCGACGAGCTGCGCCAGCGTCCCACCCGGCCGGCCGAGGAGGACCCGGCGGCCGGGTTCGGCCAGGCGCTCGGCCAGTCGGGCGGCCTCGGGGAGGGCAGGAGGCCACGCCACGCTGACCACCACGACGTCCGCAGCTTCCCGCACCACGAGCTGCCCCACGGCGTCGAGGGGGACGCCGACGCCAAGGTGGTGCACCCGCCAGTGGTGCTCCCGGAGCACCGCTGTCGCCATCAGGCCCGGGAGCCCGTGGCCCTCCTCCGTGGGGCTGCACACGACGGCCACACCCCTGGGTCGGCCCGGCCGTGCCGGCGCCCAGCGGGCGACGGCCCGCTCGCAGATCGCCGAAGCGCGGTGCTCGTCGGCGATGCTGAGCTTCCCGCCCGCCCACGCCTCGCCGATGGCGGCCAGGGCCGGCGCAAGGACGTGGTCGCACACGGGGCCCAGGCTGACCCCGCCCTCCACGAGGCCGGCGATCAGCTCGCCCAGACTGGTCTCGTCGCCGGAGGCTAGGGCGGCGTGCGCCCGATCGGCGAACGGCGCCCAGGACCGCACCCGCCGCTGCGGCGGCGGCGCCGGCGCTGCACGCCACTGCCTGACCTCGGCGATGGCGTCGACGCCGACCTCGTAGCTGCCGTTGACCTTCAGGGCGGGCAGCCGGCCATGCCTCACCCACCGGTAAGCCGTCTGGTAGTGCACGCCGAGCTCATCGGCCGCCTGGGAGAGGGTGACGCGAGCGCCCGTCGACATGGGACCATTGTGGCCGCCAAAGGCAGCTTGCAACCCCCGGCGCCCGCCTGGGCGCTGCGATGGTCAAACCCCGAGCAGGCCGCGCACCATGTCGAAGGCCTGGCCGACCGTCTGGATCTGCTCGGGGTCCACCTCGGGGAACTTGAACGAGAAGGCGTCGTTGAGCGCGAGGGTGATCTCCACCACCGCCAGGCTGTCGGCATCGAGGTCCTCCCGCCAGCGGGCGGGCAGGACCACCTCGGAGGGCTCGATGTCGAGCACCTCGGCGACGCAGTCCTGGAACGTGGCCAGTGCTTGTTCGCGATCCATCCCCGACCTCTCACTCGACGTTGGGTGGGACCCGACGACGCTAGCGCCCCCGCCGACCCCGACCCCGGTTGGCGCCTATCGTGAGCGCCCATGTCCGGACTGCTGGAAGACAAGCACCTGCTGGTCACGGGCGTGCTGACCGACGAGTCGCTCGCCTTCGCGGTGGCCCGCCTCGCCCAGGAGGAGGGGGCGAGGGTGGTGCTCACCAGCTTCGGCCGGGCCATGTCCCTCACACGGCGGGTGGCCGGGCACCTAGACGACCCCCCCGAGGTCCTGGAGCTCGACGTGACAGAGCCGGCGCACCTGGGGGGTGCGGCCGCGTGGCTGGGCGAGCACTGGGGCGGCCGCCTCGACGGGCTGCTGCACTCGGTGGGCTTCGCCCCCCCAAGCTGTCTCGGCGGCGGGTTCCTCGACGCTCCGTGGGAGGACGTCTCCCAGGCGCTGCACGTCTCGGCGTTCTCGTTGAAGACGCTGACGGCGGGGCTCCTCGGGCCGCTGCGGGCGTCGGGGGGCGGTTCGGTGGTGGCGCTCGACTTCGACAACCGGGTGGCGTGGCCGGGCTACGACTGGATGGGTGTGGCCAAGTCGGCGCTCGAGTCGACGGCCCGGTACCTGGCACGGGACCTGGGCGCCGACAACATCCGGGTCAACTGCGTGGCCGCCGGCCCGGTCCGAACGGTGGCCGCCAAGTCGATCCCCGGCTTCTCCCGCTTCGAGGACGTGTGGGACGACCGGGCGCCGCTCGGCTGGAGCGTGTCCGACCCCGAGCCGGTGGCGCGGGCGTGCGTGGCGCTGCTGTCGGACTGGTTCCCGAAGACGACCGGCGAGCTCGTCCACGTGGACGGCGGTTACCACGCCATGGGGGTGTGACGTGGCGGGCCGGGTGGTGCTCGTCACCGGCGGCAACCGGGGCATCGGCCTCGCCGTCGCCACCGCCTTCGAGCAGGCCGGTGACCGGGTGGCGGTGACGTCGCGTGCCGGTGAGGTCGACGGCTTCCTCACCGTGGCCTGCGACGTGACATCGGGTGACGACGTCGAGGCGGCGTTCGCCCGGGTCGAGGCGGAGCTGGGCCCGGTCGAGGTGCTGGTCGCCAACGCCGGCATCACTGCGGACGGTCTCCTGCTGTCGATGAAGGAGGAGGCTTTCACGTCGGTGCTCGACACCAACCTGGTGGGGACCTACAGGGTGGTCAGGCGGGCGACATCGAAGATGATCCGGGCGCGCCGGGGCCGCATCGTGGTGATCTCGTCGGTCGTGGCGCTGTCGGGTGGGGCCGGGCAGGCGAACTACGCAGCGTCGAAAGCCGGCCTCATCGGCTTCGCCCGCTCCCTCGCACGGGAGCTCGGTGGTCGGCAGGTGACGGTCAACGTCGTCAGCCCGGGGTTCGTGGAGACCGATATGACGGCGGTGCTCCCCGAAGCGCGCCGCCAGGAGATACTCGCCGCCGTGCCCCTCGGGCGGATGGCGTCGCCCGAGGAGGTGGCGGGGGTGGTGCGGTTCGTCGCGTCGGAGGAGGCGGGCTACGTGACGGGTGCGGTGATCCCGGTCGACGGCGGTCTGGGGATGGGGCATTGATGCCGAAAGAGCACCCGGATCCGCTTCCCGCCTCAGCGCTGCCCGAACCCGCCGCGATCCTGCCCCACCGCCCCCCGTTCCTCTTCGTCGACAATGTCACCGAGCTGGTCCCGGCGAGGGCGGCCCGCGGAGAGTGGCGGCTCAGCGGGGACGAGCCGTTCTTCGCCGGCCACTTCCCGGGGCGGCCGACGTTGCCCGGCGTCCTCATGGTCGAGGCCCTCGCCCAGCTGGGCGGCATCGCCGTCCTCTGCGACGAGCGGTTCGCAGGGAAGCTGCCGCTGTTCGGGGGGATCGACAAGGCGCGCTTCCGCCGCCAGGTCGGCCCGGGTGACACGCTGGAGCTCGAGGTGACCCTCGATCAGCTCGGCGCGACCGCCGGGCGCGGCACCGGCGTGGCCCGTGTCGGCGGCAGCGTGGCGTGCCAGGCGTCGCTGCTGTTCGTGATCGTGGAGGCCTGACGTGCACCCCTTCTCCCTCGACGGCCGGCGAGCCGTCGTCACCGGCGCATCGAGGGGCATCGGTGCTGGCATCGCCCGGGCACTCGACCGGGCCGGGGCGAGGGTGGCGATCGCTGGCCGGCACCGCGACGCCCTCGACGTCGTGGCGGCCGCTCTTTCCAACGATCCTGTGGTGCTGGAGGCCGACCTCGCCGACCCGGCCGCGGCCGCTGGGCTAGTCGAGCGGGCGCAGGCGGCGCTCGGGCCGCTCGACATCCTGGTCAACAACGCCGGGATCGGCCGGCGCCTGCCGACCGAGGAGCTCGACGCCGAGACCGTCGATGCCCTCTACGCCGTCAACGTGCGCGCCCCTCTCCTGCTCATCGCCCGCGTGCTGCCCTCCATGAAGGAGCGCCGGCGCGGCTCGATCGTGAACCTGTCGTCCGTGTCGGGGCTCGTCGGCACCCCCCGCCGAGCCGCCTACGCCGCGACCAAGGGAGCGATCGACGCCGCTACGCGCTCGCTCGCCGTGGAGCTCGGGCCGTGGGGCATCCGGGTCAACGCCGTGGCCCCCGGGGTGGTCGACACCCAGATGTGGGCCCGCAACAAGGCGGTGCCCGGCGTGGTGGAGTCGGTGGAGGCGCAGACGCCGCTGCGCCGCTGGAGCCGGCCGGAGGACGTCGCCGACGTGGTCGTGTTCCTCGCCTCCGACGCCGCCCGCTTCGTCACCGGCGAGACCATCGCCGCCGACGGAGGCATGGCCCGGACCCTCGACCTCTACGCCGGCGAGGTGTGAAGGGTCAGGCGCGGCGGAACACGAGGCTGGCGTTGTGCCCGCCGAAGCCGAAGCTGTTGGTCATCGCCACCGCCACGTCGGCGGGGCGAGCGGCGAGGGCCACGTGGTTGGCGGCGCAGTCCGGGTCGACGTGCTCCAAGTTGATCGTCGGCGGCAGCACCCCGCTGGCGAGGACCTGGATGCAGGTCACCGACTCGAGCGCTCCGGCGGCGCCGAGGGTGTGGCCGGTCATCGACTTGGTCGACGACATCGGCGGCGTGACGTCTCCCCATATCCGTCGCACGGCCAGCGCCTCGATGCGGTCGTTGGGCGATGTGGACGTCCCGTGGGCGTTGATGTAGCCCACCTCGGACGGCTCGATGCCGGCGTCCTCGCAGGCGGCGAGCATGGCCCGCATCGCCCCGTCCCCGTCCGGCATCGGCGAGGTGACATGGTGGGCGTCGGAGGTCGTGCCGTAGCCGGCGACCTCGGCCAGGATGGGCGCTCCCCGCCGGAGGGCGAGCTCCCGCTCCTCGATCACGAGCGTGGCGGCCGCCTCCCCCAGCACGAAGCCGTCCCGCTCGACGTCGAACGGGCGCGACGCGGCCTCCGGGTCGTCGTTACGTGTGGACATCGCCTTCATCGCCGCGAACCCCGAGATGCACAGCCGGGTGATGGACGCCTCGGCGCCGCCGCACACCATGGCGTCCGCCCGGCCCAGGCGGATCATGTCGAACGCCTCGCCGACCGCCTGCGCCGACGCCGAACACGCCGTCACCGTGCACGAGCTCGGCCCGCGGATCCCCCACTCCATGGCGATCTGGCCGGCCGCCATGTTGGGGATCAGCATGGGCAGCAGGTACGGGTTGATCCAGTCGGGGCCACGCTCGAGCAGCGTGCGATGGCCCTCCTCGAGGGAGTGCAGGCCCCCGATCCCGGTGCCGTAGACCACGCCGACGCGGTGAGGATCGGCGGCGACGTCGAGCTTGGCGCCCTCCACCGCCTCCCGGGTCGCGACGAGCGCGAGCTGCACCACCCGGTCGAGGTGGCGCGCCTGGCGCTTGCCGAACACCGCCACCGGGTCGAAGTCCCGCACCTGGGCGGCGATCTTGACCGGCAGGTCCTCCCGCCGGAGCCCCTCGACCAGCCCGACGCCCGAGCGCCCCGCAACCATGGCGTCCCACGTCGAGTCGACCGTGTGCCCGAGCGGGCTGATCGTGCCGACCCCGGTGACGACGACCCGACGTGCTGTCCCGTCCCACATGGGCGGCCATGCTAGATGGCCCGGTGGGCTCAGACGCCGACCCTGGCCCTGTCCGTGGCGGCTGTGACCTTGTCGTAGAGGTGCGCCGGGAGGGGCTCGTAGTGGTCGTGGCCGACGGAGAAGCGCCCGGCGCCGCCGGTCAGGGAGCGCAGGTCCACCGCGTACCGGCCGAGCTCGGCGGTCGGGACGAAGGCCGAGACGAGCTGCTCACCGCCGCCGAGGCTGTCGGTGCCCTGCACCCGCCCGCGCCGGGCGTTGAGGTCGCCCATGACGTCGCCCTGCAGCTCCGCCGGGACGATCACCTCGAGGCGCGAGATGGGCTCGAGGATCACGGGGGAAGCCTTGGCGAGTGCCTCCTTCAGCGCCAGCGAGCCCGCCATCTTGAAGCTCATCTCGGATGAGTCCACGGGGTGGTACTTGCCGTCGAAGCACACGACGCGGAGGTCGACGACGGGGAAGCCGTAGTGGCCTCCCTGGGCCATGGTCTCGGCGACGCCCTTCTCCACGGCGGGGATGAACTGCCGGGGGATCGCCCCGCCGACGACCTCGTCGACGAACTGGAAGCCGCCCCCGCGCTCGAGAGGTTCGACGCGGATCATCGCCACGCCGAACTGGCCGTGGCCGCCTGTCTGCTTCTTGTACTTGCCTTCCGCCTCGGCGGAGGCCGTCACCGTCTCGCGGTAGGGGACGCGGACAGGCTCCTGGTCCACCTCGACGCCGAACTTCCTCGTGAGCCGCTCGAGGACGATGGCCAGGTGCGTCTCACCCATCCCCGACAGCAGCGTCTGGTGGGTCTCGTCGTCCCGGCGGACGGCGAGGGTGACGTCCTCGTCCTGGAGGCGGTGGAGGGCCGTCATCAGCTTGTCCTCGTCACCCTTGGACCGTGGCTTGATGCCGGTCGACAGCACCGGCGCCGGGATCGGGAAGGGTGTGACGGTCACGGGCATGGTCCTCGCCGCCAGCGTGTCGTTGGTGAGGGTGCCGTTGAGCTTGGCGACCGCCCCGATGTCGCCGGCCGGGATCTCCCCGACGTCGAAGTGCTCCTTGCCGAGCAGCCCGAACAGCCCGTGCAGCCGCTCCTCCGACTTGGTCCGCGTGTTGAGGAGGTTCTCGTCGGGGTGGACGGTCCCCGACAGCACCTTGAACAACGACACCTTGCCCACGTAGGGGTCGGCGAGGGTCTTGAACACGAACGCCAGGGGCGCGCCGGTGGCGTCGGTGGCCACCGGGTGCTCGCCGCCGGCCGCCTGCACCTTCACCTGCGGGCGGTCCACCGGTGACGGGCCGATCTCGCAGATGAAGCTGGCGAGCCGGTCGACGGCGACGCGACGGGTGGCGGAACCGCAGACCACCGGGAAGACCGTCGCCTCGGCGACGCCCTTCGCCATGGTCGCCTCGAGCTCCTCCACCCCCGGGACGTCGCCGTCGAGGTAGCGCTCCATGAGGCCGTCGTCGGCGACGACGATGCCTTCCACCAGCGCGTCGTGGACCTCGTGGCCGGCGGGCACCATGCCCTCTTCGAGCGGGCCGCGGGCCGCCCTGCCGTCCTCGTAGGTGATGGCCGTCTCCGTGAGCAGGTCCGCCACCCCACGGAAGCCGGCCTCCTCCCCGATGGGCAGCTCCAAGGGGGCCACACCGGCGCCGAAGGCGGAGCGCAGCTGCTCCAGGGTGCGGTCGAAGCTGGCGCGTTCGCGGTCGAGCTTGTTGACGAAGACCAGCCGGGGGATCCCCGCCTCGGCGGCGAGACGCCAGGCCACCTTGGTCTGCACCTCGACGCCCTCGACGGCGCTGACCACGAAGACCGCCAGGTCGGCGACGGCGAGGGCGGCGTGGAGCTCACCGATGAAGTCGGCGTACCCGGGGGTGTCGATCAGGTTGATCTTGCGGCCTTCCCACTCGAAGGGCGCCATGGCGAGCGACACGGAGATCCCGCGCTTGACCGCCTCGGCGTCGAAGTCCGTGGTGGTCGTGCCGTCCTCGATCCTCCCCATCCGGGACACGGCGCCGGCGCCGTAGAGCAGGGCCTCGACGAGGGAGGTCTTGCCCGAGCCGCCGTGGCCGACGAGGGCGACGTTGCGGATGGCCGAGGATGGGAAGCTGCGCACCGGGCGGACCTCACTTCGACTGTGCCGGCCCACCCCCCGGGTGAGCCCCGGGCCAGCCTACCGATGCGCCAGCGGCGCGTGTCCCGGGCCGTAGCGGCGAGCGCGCCGGGCGGCCCTAACCTTGTGGGGACACCAGCATCCGGAGCGTCCGTGCTAGCCCTCTTGAACTTCACCCACTTCGTCGCCACGTCCGGGTACGCCGCCATCTTCTTGCTCTCGGTGCTGCAGTCCTGCTGCGTCCCAACGTCATCTGAGCTGACGTTGGGCTTCGCCGGCGTCCTCGCCGCGGAGGGCAAGCTCTCCCTGCCCGCCGTGATCGCAGCCGGCGCCGGCGGGGAGGTCGTCGGCGCCTTCGTCGCCTGGGCGATCGGCTTCTACGGCGGGCGTGCGTTCGTGGAGCGCTACGGGCGGTACGTGCTCATGACGACCGCCGACCTCGACCGGGCGGAGGCGTGGTACGCGCGCCACGAGCGATTCGGGGTTTTCGGTAGCCGCCTGCTGCCCGTCATACGGAACTTCGTTGCCGTGCCCGCCGGCGTGGCGGAGGTGCCGCTGGCACGCTTCGGCGTGCTGACCGCCCTCGGCTCGCTGATCTGGGACGCGGCGATGGCCCTGATCGGTTACGGCATCGGCGGGAGCTGGCGCGCGGTCATGAAGGGCTTCAGCGACGCCGGCTACCTCCTCGCCGCCCTCGTCGTCCTCGCCGTCGTGGTGGCGGTCCGCCACCGGTGGATCTCGTACAAGCGGGCGGCCCGTCGGGGTACCCGCCTGGTGACCCCCCCACCGCCGGCCGCTGCGAGCCTCCCCGCCCGACCTGCTCCCGGAACGCTGGCGGAGAAGGCGGCGGCCGCCTGGCAGCGCGCCAAGGCGGCTGAAGCGGCCGAAGCGGCAGCGGCGCGGCGCGGCCGCCGGCTGGCGGCCCACCGGCGCAGCATCGACGAGCCGTAGGCCCGGGGCGCTGTGGCTCAGGTGCTCTGGACGACGACGATCTCGACGACGCGGTCCTCGCCGAAGTCGACCCCCCACTGCCGGGCGTTCGCCACTCTCCGCCCGCTCGGGCGGGAACCAACCGCCCCCCATGCGGGTTCAGGGCAGGAGGTTCAAGGCGGTGACGTGGTCGGGCCACACGACGGTGAAGTGGCGTCAGACGAGGGTGGCTACGTCCGAGGTGGTCTACTTGCTCGGGACCAGGCTCGGCCACGACGCTGAGGTCCGGTTCCTCGGGGACTTCGCCCGCTGGCAATCTGATCCCCGAGGATCTCCTCGATGCGGACTGAGACATCGTGCGAACCGCTCCGGCCTGCGGCGGAGGCGATCAACTTCCGTCGACCGGTACGGCATGCCAGCATACCCTCACCGTCGGCAGAGGGTTTCCCTACCTGCGCCTGCGACCAGCTCACCACCTCGTCGCACCCAATGGCGGGATCTTCGAGAAGATCATCGGCCCGGTCACCGCCGCCGGCCTCGACCAGCAGATTGCCAAAGCCAAGCTGCAGGGCTGGTGAACCGGACCCGCCTCCCAACGACCACAGGCGGTACGGTCAGCGATCATCACGCCTCTCATTCCAGGTCGTCGGCGGTGAGCGCCAACGGGCACCGCCTCTTCGCCGCCGTCTACGACCGGCTCAACGCCAAGGCGGAGCGCACCTGGCTCGGGAGCCGCCGCGCCGGGCTGGTCGCCCAGGCGCGCGGCGAGGTGCTCGAGGTTGGGGCGGGGACCGGGGCGAACCTCCGCCACTACCGCGATGTCACCCGCGTCGTCGCCGCCGAGCCTGACCCGGCGATGCGGGCCCGTCTGGCACGCCACCTCGCCGGCGCTGCCATTCCGGTCGAGGTGTCCGACGACCATGCGGAGCGCCTCGGGTTCCCCGACGCGAGCTTCGACACCGTCGTGTCCACCCTGGTGCTCTGCTCGGTGGTCGATCCCGACGCTGCGCTCGCCGAGGTCCACAGGGTGCTCCGTCCCGGCGGCCGGCTGCTCGTCCTCGAGCACGTCCGCGGCGAGGGACGCCGGGCGCGCTGGCAGGACCGGGTGACTCCGCTGTGGCGCCGAGTCGGGGCCGGATGCCACCCCAACCGGGACACGCAAGCCGCCATCGTCCGAGCCGGGTTCCACCTCGGGCACGAAGAGCGCTTCGAGCCGTCCCGGGTGTCGGCGATCATCTGTCCCTTCGTCGAGGTCGTGGCCCACCCCGAGCAGATAGGGCCCAAGCGCCGAGAGGTCTCGTAGCGCTGCGGGCCGGGCTGGAATCTCTCGCCGACAAGGAGGAGGAGGAGGAGGGCAGGGACGACTGCTCACCCAGCGCCGGCTCCAGGTTGCCCTTGGGCCCGTCTGGCTGCTCGATTCCCGCCCAAGGCGGTCATGACCTCCGTCATTGCCACGAACGAGGCAGGCGAGCCGGGCTGGCTCGTCCACTTTGGAGAACCTGGCAACGACGGTCACCAGGTCGGTCGGCAACCCTCTCGTGGGCTTCGATCGTCGCTGTCCACTGCCCGGTGACGTCTTCCCGGCTGAGAACGTTACAGCGAAGGCTGTAACGTGGTGGTACGTCCACCCTTGCCGAGATCCGGCTCGACGCGCTGGCCCGCGTAGGCCGAGCGTTAGCAGACCCGACCCGCTGCCGGTTACTGCTGGCGCTCCTCGACGGTCCCGCCTGCCCAAGTGACCTGGCCGGCCGCCTTGGGCTCACCCGGGCCAACACCAGCAACCACCTGGCCTGCCTGCGGGGCTGCGGGCTGGTGCTGGCCGAGCCGGAAGGCCGCCAGGTGCGCTACCAGCTGGCCGACGCCAACCTGGCCCACGCGCTGGGGGACCTAGCCGACGTGGTCCTTGCCGTCGACATCGACCAGCCCTGCCTGAACACCCCGGTGAGCGCCGCCGGGGCGGGCCGCTGATGGGCCACGACCACGGACACGAGACCGCCACCGCAGCGCGCAAGCAGCGGGGCCGGCTCGCTGCGGTGCTCGGGATCACGCTGACGATCCTCGCCGTCGAGGTGGTGGGCGGGGTGCTCGCCCACTCGCTGGTGCTCATCGCCGATGCCGGCCACATGGCCACCGAC
>JAKAQB010000070.1 GCA_021811865.1 Actinomycetes bacterium
TCTCGCCGTGCTCTGCGCCGCCTAGTGGGGAGCCGACCCCCCGGGCAGACCCCGGCGGCGCGTTTGTTGGCTGGCCTGCGGTCACTCGGGCTCGGACGCCCCCGAGGACAGCCGGTCCCTGATGGCGTTGACCACCGTCGGGTCGAGCAGGGTCGTCACGTCGCCGAGCTCCCGCTTGTCGGCGACGTCGCGCAGCAGCCGGCGCATGATCTTGCCGCTACGGGTCTTGGGCAGCTCCGGGGTCAGGAGGATCTGGCGCGGCTTGGCGATCGGGCCGATCTCCCGGGCGACGTGCTCGCGCATCTCGGCTACCAACCGGACCCCCGACTCGGCGTCGTCGGCGGTGCTGGCCTTGAGGGTGACGAAGGCGACGATCGCCTGACCCGTCGTCGGGTCGTTGGCGCCCACCACCGCCGCCTCCGCCACGGCGGCGTGGCCGACCAGGGCGTGCTCGACCTCCGTGGTGGAGATCCGGTGGCCGGAGATGTTCATGACGTCGTCGACCCGGCCGAGGAGCCAGATGTCGCCGTCCTCGTCGAGCTTGGCGCCGTCACCAGCGAAGTAGTGGCCTGGAAAGCGGGACCAGTAGGTCTGGCGGTAGCGCTCCGGGTCACCCCATATGCCGCGGAGCATCCCCGGCCACGGCTGGGTGATCACCAGGTAGCCGCCGTTGCCCGGCTTCACCGGGGTGCCGTCCTCGCCGACGACGGCGGCGGAGATCCCCGGGAAGGGGACCATCGCCGCGCCCGGCTTTGCCGCCGCGATGCCCGGAAGGGGCGTGACGAGGATCCCGCCCGTCTCGGTCTGCCACCACGTATCGACGACCGGGCAGCGGTCCCCACCGACGTTGCGGCGGTACCAGATCCACGCCTCGGGGTTGATCGGCTCGCCGACCGAGCCGAGCAGCCGGAGCGACGACAGGTCGTGGCCGGCGAGCAACTCGTCGCCCCACTTCATGAACGTGCGGATCGTCGTCGGGGCCGTGTAGAGGATGTTGACCTTGTAGCGCTCGACGATCTGCCACCACCGGTCCCTGGCCGGAGTGTCGGGTGTGCCCTCGTACATGACCGACGTCGTGGCGTTGGCGAGCGGACCGTAGACGATGTAGCTGTGCCCGGTCACCCAGCCGATGTCGGCCGCTGTCCAAAAGACGTCCCGCTCGGGCTTGACGTCGAAGATGAGCCGGTGGGTCGTCGCCACGTGCGTCAGGTACCCGCCGCTCGTGTGCAGGATCCCCTTGGGCTGGGCGGTGGTACCGCTCGTGTACATGATGTAGAGAGGGTGCTCGGCATCGAACACCTCCGGGGTGTGGGTGTCGGGCTGGCGATCCACGACCTCGTGCCACCACACGTCCCGGCCCTCGTTCCAGCCGATCTCCTGACCGGTGCGGTGGACGACCAGCACCCGCCGCACGTTGGGGGCGTCGGCGACGGCCACGTCCACCGCAGGCTTGAGGGCGCTCGGCACTCCTCGCCGGTAGCCGCCGTCGGCGGTGATCACCGTGCGGGCGTCGCAGTCGAGTATCCGGCCCCGCAGTGCGTCAGCGGAGAAGCCGCCGAAGACGACGGTGTGCGGCGCCCCGAGGCGGGCGCAGGCAAGCATCGCCACCACCGTCTCGGGGATCATCGGCATGTAGATCGCCACCGTCTCGCCGGCGGTCACGCCGAGCTCGGTGAGGGCGTTGGCCGCCTTGCACACCGCCCGCCGCAGGTCCGCGTACGTGATGGTGCGGGTGTCGCCCGGTTCGCCTTCCCAGTGGAACGCCACCCGGTCGCCCAGGCCGGCGTCGACGTGGCGGTCCACGCAGTTGACCGCCACGTTGAGCTTGCCCCCGACGAACCAGCGGGCGAAGGGCAGGTCCCAGTCGAGGGCCCGTTCCCACGGCTGGGCCCAGGTGAGGCGCCTGGCCTCCTCCTCCCACCACGCCACCGGGTCGCCGTTGGCCTCGGCGTAGATCCCGGGCTGGGCGTTGGCCTGGGCGGCGAACTCCGGCGAGGGCGGGAAGCGGCGGCTCTCGTGGAGGAGGGCGGACAGCGCGTCGGAAGGTTCGGGCATCACACGGTCCCTGGATCGTGGGGCGCTGGCCGCACCAGCGGGGCGCCCACCGGCACCATTACCCGGCCCAACATACCGTTGATGACGCCGGCCGACGACACGTACCAAGCGACGAAGGCGGTGAGGACGTCGACGGCGTCCCCCGTGCAGGCAGCATCCTGCTCACCGCCGGCCGGCACGTCATCGGGGCCGGTACCCGGGTCTGGTTCCCTCCCGGCCCCGTTCCCGGCATCGCCGGTGCACCGACGCTTTCCGGTGCGGCCTGGACGTCACCGCTGGTGCACATCGGCGGGCGGGCCATCCATCCCCTGGCCGCTACTTACGGGGTGATCATCGCCACCTTCCTCGGCGCCATCGGGCTGCCCCACATCCTCGTGCGCTTCTACACCAACCGGGACGGCGCCTCGGCCCGGCGGACGACCGCCCTCGTGCTGGCGCTCCTGTCCGGCTTCTACCTGCTGCCCGGGATCTTCGCCTTCCTCGGCCGGCTCGAAGCGCCCGGCCTGTACATCTCCGGCCGCTCCGACGGTGTGGTGCTCGTACTTCCCCGGATCGCCGCCGCCGGCGTGGGGGGCGACGTGCTCGGCGCCCTCACCGCCGCAGGGGCGTTCGCCGCCTTCCTCTCGACGACCTCCGGGCTGCTCATCGCCATGTCCGGTGCGCTGTCGCACGACGTGCTGCACCGCGGCCCGGGTGCGTTCCGGGCCGCAGCGCTGCTGATCGGCGCGGCCGCCACCGCCAGTGGCCTCGCCGCCGGCGGCTACGCCATCAGCGTGCTCGTCGGCTGGGCGTTCGCCATCGCGGCGTCCTCCTTCGGGCCACTGCTCGTCCTCGGCATCTGGTGGCGGGGCCTCAGCCGCCATGGGGCGCTCGCCGGCCTGCTGCTCGGCGGTGGAGCCGCCTCTGGCGCAGTCGTAGCGACGATGGCCGGCGTCGGCCACCAGGGATGGCCAGCGGTCCTGCTGGGCACCCCGGCGCTGTGGACCGTGCCGCTGGCGTTCACCACCATGGTGGTCGTCTCGAGGCTCACGCCCGGCACCGTCCCGGCCGACGTCACCTCCCGGCTCCTGACCCTGCACCTACCCGAGGCAGTCCGCCGGCCTCGCCGCCCCGACTGATCGGTCCGCCCCGACTGTTCGGTGCCCGGACGCGTCGAAGGGCCCGGCGGGGGGATGCCGGGCCCTTCGGGATCGGTCGGGGAAGGTGGGGGGGGTACCGTCAACCCGACCGAGCATCAGTCTGCCACGCTCTCCGGCATCAGTCAAACCGTTTGGCTAGATTCTACGTATCTCTTAGGCAGATTTCAGGCGCGGGCGCATGCCGGGCCCGCGGTCAGACGACGGGAGCGGACGGCGCCGGGGTGGACAGCGGAGCAGGAGTCGGCCGGGGGCCCCGCCGGCCCGTGAGCCACAGGCTCGCCGGCGTTCGCCGGAGCAGGTCCACGCCCCAGAAGGTGGCGTAGTACACGGCAGGAACCATGGCGAACACGGCGAGGGCCTCGACGAGGCCGCCGGGAAGGTAACCCACGGCCGCTGACAGGCCAGAGGCGGCGGCCACGTCGAGGATCGAGCCGACGAGCAACGGGTGGGCCAGGTAGACACCGAAGGACACGTCAGCGCTGCGCTCGAGCATCCGGCGGCGCCTCTGCCCGACCCGCTCCGTCACCGAGAGGCCGAGGGCGTACAGGGCGAGCGTCGCGGCGACCGCCTCCACGGTCACCGTCGGCTGGAACACCTGGCCCGCCCTGATCGGGGAGAAGCCGAGCACCCTCATGTCGACGACGTAGCTGAGCTCCGCCAGCGCCACCGAGAGGAAGTAGGCCGCCCCGATCGCCCGGCCGTGCGCCCGCGTCCAGGCGGTGACCTGCTCGAAGTGCAGGGCGGCGAGGATCCCACCGACGACGTACAGCTCGTAGCTCGGCAGCCACGAGCCGGCGTGCGAGAACCAGATCCCGAGCGCCGGCGGCCGCCATCCGTAGTGGGCGCCGGCGGTGAACAGGAGTTGGAACGCCACGCTCGCGCCGAGCAGCGGCGCGTGCGCGCTGCGGTGGCGCCGGAGCCAGCCGATGAGCGCGGGGAACACCAGGTACAGCTGGAAGGTCAGCAGCAGGAAGTAGAGATGGAAGTGGGCGCCGCCGTCGGTGAGGTCGAGCAGGAAGTGCTCGACCACGAAGGCGGCGCCACGGTGGAGGTTGCCGTCGGTGAGCACGTAGATGGCGCTCCAAGCGACGTAGGGAGCTGCCACCAGCGGGTACCGGCGCCGCCAGAAGGCGCGCGGCGGGAGGGGGCGGCGCTCGAAGCTGTACGTGAGGACGAACGCCGAGAGGAAGAGGAACACCGACCGGGTGACGTGGAGGACGGCGAGCACCCCGCCGGCGGTGAGCGAGGACCGGGGCGCCGACAGCGACGTGGTGTGCACGGCGATCACGCCGGCGACGGTGACGAACCGCATGACGTCCACGGCGCCGAGATGGCCGCCGGCCCGGCGCTGGCCCCGCCCCTCCACGCCGCCGGCGCCACCCGCCCTCCCCTCCACGCCTTCCCCCGGCAGGCCAGCCGGCGGCGGAGCTACCGTCACGCCGCCCCGTCCTGCGCCCCGGCGGCCGGGTCGGCGAGCCGCCGGCGGAGCTCGGCTCGCCGGATCTTGCCGTTGGTGCCGGCCGGAAGTGCGTCGACCAAGGCGATGCTTGCGGGGCGGCGGAAGCGGCTCAGGTGACGGTCGCAGAGGTGGTGAAGTTCGGCGACCAGGCCGGCGGGGTCGGCACCCGGGCCGGTGGCAGGGACGACGAAGGCGACCGGCTCCTCCCCGACCGTCGGGTGGGGGCGGGCGACCACCGCGGCAGCGGCCACGCCGGGGTGGGTGAGCAGCACGTCCTCGACCTCCCTCGGGTGCACCTTCTCACCGCCCCGGTTGATGACGTCGTCTGCCCGGCCGACGAGGGTCAGGTAGCCGTCGCCGTCGAGGAAGCCGAGGTCGCCTGTCGGCAGCCAGCCGTCGACGGCGCGCGCCGGGCGCCAGGGACGGGGCGAGCCGGCCGGTTCCAGGTACCGCTCGACCACGCTCGGGCCGCGGATCTCGACCTCCCCCACGGCGCCAGGAGCGAGCGCCCCGGCGGCGCGGTCAGCCGGGTCCACGACGCGCAGCTCCACACCAACGGCCACTCCCACCGTGCCCTCCTTGCGCCGGCCGGGAGGCCGGGGATTGGCGGTGATCTGGCTGGCGGCCTCCGTCATCCCGTACGTCTCGACGACGGGGATCCCGGTGTGCTGCTCGAAGCTCCGGAGGGTGGGCACGGGTAGCGGCGCGGACGCCGAACGGGCGAACGCCACCCTGCCCACCACCTCCTCCCCCGGCGCAGGCGCGGCGGCGAGCACGGCGATGATGGCGGGCACGAGGTTGACCCACGTGGCCTCATGGTGACCGACCACGTCCCAGAACGCCGACGCCGAGAAGCGCCGGTCGACCACGAGGCGGTGCCCACCGACCAGCGACGCCAGGGCACCGACGACCACGCCGTTGATGTGGAACAGCGGCAGCGGGCTGTAGCCGACGTCGTCGGGCGTGAGCCCGTGGTGGGCCACGATGCACGACGCCGTGTGCAGCAGCTGGGCCTCGCTCAGCACGATCAGCTTCCGCTGGCCCGACGTCCCCGAGCTGGCGAGGAGGACGCCGGCACCCGCACCTGCCGCCGCAGGCGAGGCCAGATCACGCCGGGCGACGCGCCCGGCGACCCGCAGCTCGCCGCCGGAGGCCACCAGCGCCGGGATCTCGGCCTCCGCCAGCGCATCGGCGGACCCGGCGTCGCCGGCGACAGCGGACAGGCCCAGCGCCCGGACGAGGGTGGCGAGCTCGGCCGGCGGGCAGTCGGGGTCCAAGGGCGCCACGACTAGGCCCGCAGCGAGGGCGGCGAGGAGGGCAGGGACCATCGCCAGCGGGTCCGCCATGCGCAGCCCGACGCGGTCCCCGGGCGCCACGGCGGCAGCCGCCAAGCGCCAGCGGTCGACGTGGGCAGGCAGCTCCGCCCACTCGAGGCTCCGCCCCGACACGCCCTCCACGAGGCCAACGCCGCCGGCGGCGGCTCGGGTGTCGATGAGGGAGCGCACGGGGGGAGGGGCAGGCGACATGGCAAACGGTGGCCTCGGGATGAAGGTAGTCACGGCCGGCGGGTGCGCAGTTGTCACCCATGAGCGGTGCGGGAAGGCGGGCGGGGAGGCTCAGGTCGGGGCGGGCACGTTCCACCGCCGGATGACCGGGTTGGCGTGCTCCCAGCCCAGCTCGCAGACCGTGGAGGTGTCCAGGCCGAGAAGACGACCGGTGCAGACGGGCTCGCCCAGCCAGCGGGCGGCCAGGCTGCGCAGCAGGTGGCCGTGGGCGACGAGGGCCACACGCCGGCCTGGCCCCTCGCCGAGCGCCCGCCGGATCACCCGATCGGCCCGGGCCGCGACCTCAGCGGCGGACTCCCCTCCCCTCCACGGGCCGTCCCAGATGCTCCACCCCGGCAGGCTCTTGTGGATCTCGTCGGAGGTGAGCCCCTCGAAGTCGCCGTAGTCCCACTCGCGGAGGTCATCGTCGACGTCGTAGGGCAGGAGGCCGGCGAGTTGGGCGGTGCGCCGAGCCCGTTGCAGCGGGCTGCAGAGGACTACGTCGGGTGGCCACCGCTCGAGCAGTGGGCGCAGCTCCTTCGCCTGGCACTCCCCGGCGGTCGTCAGCTCCAGGTCGGTGCGGCCCGTGTGCCGGCCGTCCCGGCTCCATTCCGTCTCGCCGTGACGAACGAGCAGCAGCGTGGTACCGGAGCTGGGCATGACGCCTATCCTTCCCACCCAGCCGGGCGTTTCCCCAGCGGGGCGCAGTAGCTTCGCTCCCGCATGCCCGTCATCGAGGTCGAAGGCCTGGTCGTCCGCTACGGCGACGTGGTCGCCGTAGCTGGCGTCGACCTGACGGCCGACGCCGGCCAGATCCTCACCCTCCTCGGGCCGAACGGGGCGGGCAAGACCAGCACGGTGGAGACCCTCGAGGGGTACCGCCGCCGCGCCGCCGGCCGGGTGAGCGTGCTCGGCCTCGACCCCGCCGCCGACCACGCGGCGCTGACCCGCAGGGTCGGGGTCATGCTGCAGAAGGGTGGCATCTACCCGGGCATGGGCGCCGGCGAGGCGGTGCGGCTCTTCGCCTCCTACTACGACGACCCTCTCGACCCCACCGCCCTCCTCGAGCGGGTCGGGCTGGCCGGGGTGGCCCGCACGCCATGGCGCCGGCTGTCGGGCGGTGAGCAGCAGCGCCTCTCGCTCGCCCTGGCGCTGGTGGGGCGCCCGCAGGTGGCGTTCCTCGACGAGCCGACCGCCGGCGTCGACGTGCAGGGCCGGCAGGTGATCCGCACGGTGGTGCGCGAGCTGCGCGACGCCGGCGTGTGCGTCGTCCTCACCACCCACGAGCTGGAGGAGGCCGAACGCCTCGCCGACCGGATCGTCATCGTCGACAGGGGTCGCGTCGTCGCCGCCGGCTCGCCGGCGGAGCTGCTGACCGCCGGCGGCGGCCGCTCGATCCGCTTCGGGGCACCGGCAGGCATCGACGTGGCCGCCCTCGCCGGCCGGCTAGGAGCGGCCGTCACCGAGGTCAGCCCCGGCGACTACGAGGTGGCCACCGAGGCCACCCCGGCGGCCGTGGCCGCCCTCACCGCTTGGCTCGCCGAACACGACCTTCCCCTCGCAGACCTACGCGCCGGCCGCGAGCGGCTGGAGGACGTGTTCCTCCGACTGACGCAGCGGCCGTGACGGCACCGGTGACGGCGGCCCGGCACAGGGAGCCGGCATGAGGGCCCTGGCCGCCCAGACGGCAGCGGAGCTTCGCCTCACCCTGCGCCGCGGCGAGGCGGTGCTGCTGACGATCGCGATCCCGGTGGGCCTGCTCGCGTTCTTCTCGACCGTGAAGGTCCTGCCACTGCCGGCCGGGGTGCACCGGCCGGTGCAGTTCCTGGCCCCGGGCGTCCTGGCCCTCGCCGTCATGTCGACGGCGATGGTGAGCCTGGGGATCGCGACCGGCTTCGAGCGCCAGTACGGGGTGCTCAAGCGCCTCGGAGCCACGCCGCTCGGCCGGCCCCGACTGCTGGCCGCCAAGACGGTGGCGGTCCTAGCCATCGAGTTGCTCCAGGTCGCCGTGCTCGTGGGCGTGGCGCTGGCTCTCGGGTGGTCCCCGGGCCCCGGCGAGGCTCCCGCCGCCGGGGCGGTGATCCTCGCCACCGCCGGCTTCGCCGGCATCGGGTTGACCATGGCCGGCGCGCTGCGTGCCGAGGTGACCCTCGCGGGGGCCAATGCCCTCTATCTGATCCTGTTGCTCATTGGGGGCGTGGTCTTTCCCCTGGGCAGCCTCCCGACGGCGCTCGCCGACGTCGCCCGCGCCCTGCCGGCCGCAGCGCTGTCCGACACCCTCCACGCCGCGCTCGGCGGGGGAAGGGGCGGTGCCGGCGCCTGGGTCGCCCTCGCCTGCTGGGCGGTGGGGGCGCCGGCGCTCGCCGCTGTCACCTTTCGCTGGGAGTAGGGCCGCCGGGAGTAGGTCAGAGGCGAACGAACTGGTCGGCGGCCATCGCCGCGAACAGCAGCGTCAGGTACGTGATGGACCAGTGGAACAGCCGCATCGCCCGGGCCTCGCTCCGGTCGACGAGGAGCCGCCCGGCGAGCAGGAGGAACACCGCCCCGGTCGCCACCGCCGCCACCCAGTAGACGGGGCCCATGCCCGCCACCACCCCGAAGGCCATCGACGCGCCCACCACCAGGACCGAGTAGAAGACGATCCAGCGGGCCACCTTCCCGAAGGGCGCCACCGACGGCAGCATCGGCACCTCGGCGGCGCTGTAGTCCTCCCGGTACCGCAAGGCGAGCGCCCAGAAGTGGGGCGGGGTCCACACGAAGATCAGGGCGAACAGCAGCAGCGGCGCCAGCCCTAGCGAGTCCCGCACGGCCGCCCAGCCGACGAGGACCGGAACGGCGCCCGCCGCCCCGCCGATCACGATGTTCTGGGCGGAGGACCGCTTCAGCCACAGCGTGTAGACGAAGACGTAGAACAGGGTGGCGCTCAGCGCCAGCAGCGCTGCGAGCAGGTTGACCGCCCCCCACAGCAGGCCGAAGGCCGCCGCCTCCAGCGCCACGGCGAGCACCAGCGCCGAGCGGGGGCTGACCGTGCCGGTCACCAGCGGGCGGCTCGCTGTGCGGTGCATGACGGCGTCGATGTCGCGGTCGAGGTACATGTTGGTGGCGTTGGCGCCCCCCGCCGCCAGCGCGCCGCCGCCGAGGGTGGCGAGGATGCGGGTCAGAGCGGGGAGGCCGTGGTCGGCGACGATCATGGTCGGCAGCGTCGTGACGAGCAGCAGCTCGACGATGCGAGGCTTGGTCAGCGCGACGTAGGCGCCGAGCCGCTGGCGCAAGGGCAGGGACCCGACGGGCCGGGCGACGGCCAGGCTCGTCAACGCTCGCCGCCCGTCAACGCTCGCCGCTCCCGGGCGCCCGGACAGGCCCGACTCGTCGACTGCATCACCCCTGGAGCCTACGGCAGCAACCCCGGCCAGGAAAATCGCTCGTGCGGCGCGCTCGGCCGGCGGCGGGAAACGGGGCCTACCATGGCCGGCCATGGCCTGGGTCCACGCGCTGGCAGCACGCGCCGGGAAAGCCGGCGGCATGTTGTGGCGGCCAGAGCTGTCACCTCGCGCCTTTCGGACCCTCTGCGCCGTCGCCGTGGCGGCGCTGAGCGTCATCATCGTGTCGGGGGCGGCGGTGCGCCTGACCGGCTCGGGTCTCGGATGCCCCGACTGGCCCACCTGCGCCGCGGGCAGGGTGGTGGCGCCGTGGCGGTTCCACGCGTGGGTCGAGTTCGGGAACCGCCTCGTGACCGCCGCCCTCAGCGTCGTGTGCGTCCTGACCGCGGCCGGCGCCCTCGTGCGCCGTACCCGCCGCCGGGACCTCACCTGGCTGTCGCTCGGCTTGATCGGAGGCATCGTCGCCGAGATCGTGCTCGGAGGTGTCACCGTCCTCGAGAAGCTGGCACCGCCGTTCGTCATGGCGCACTTCCTGCTGGCGGTGCTGTTCCTCGCCGACGCCGTCGTCCTCCACCACCGCGCCGGCCTCCCGGAGGAGCCCGTCCCCGGCCGGCCCGGCCGGGCCCGCGTCACCGGACCGGCGGTCCCGCTCGTGAGCCGGGAGCAGCGGTGGCTGGCCCGCCTGCTGCTCGTGGCGACGCTCCTGGTGATCACCCTCGGGACCGTCGTCACCTCGACCGGGCCGCACGGCGGTGCGCCCAACGTGGCGCGCTTCCCGTTCTCCCTGCGCGACGTGGCCCAACTCCACGGCTCGGCGGTCGAGGTCTACCTTGCGTTCACCGTGGCCACGCTGTGGCTGATGGCCCGCTCGGGGGCGCCCCGCACGGTGCTCCGGAAGGGGTCGGCGCTGCTCGCCGCCCTCGTCGTCCAAGGCGCCATCGGCTACGCGCAGTACTTCACCGGGGTGCCTGCGTGGCTGGTGGAACTGCACATCGTCGGGGCCACCGCCGTAGTGCTCGAGGTGCTGTGGTTCAACCTGGCGCTGACCACCCGGCCATCGCCTTCGACCGCAACCTCCCGGAGCGGGGTGCTGCGGGAGGCCGGCGTCATGGCGATGACCCCCCTCCCCGCCGGCGCAGCGCGGGCGTAGCGGGTCACGCCACCGCCGTGCCGACCGCCGCTCCTGTCGAGGTCCACGAGCCGGACCTCACCGGCGTCGTCGCCGCTGACCGCCCCTGGAAGGTCATCGTCTGGAACGACCCCATCAACCTCATGTCGTACGTGACCTTCGTCATCCAGAAGCTGTTCGGCTACAGCCGGGAGAAGGCCCACAAGCTGATGATGGACGTGCACACCAAGGGCAAGGCCGTCGTGTCGTCCGGTCCCCGGGAGAAGGCAGAGCTCGACGTGTTCCGGCTCCACGAGCACGGTCTGTGGGCGACGATGGAGCACGACGAGTGACAAGGTGAGCATCTTCGACCGCCGCCCCCTGCGCCGGGGCCGCCAGGGTCAGTTCGTCGTCGGTCTCGGCGCCGACGAGCGGGCCCTCCTCGCGTCCCTGCCCGGCCAGATGCGCGAGCTGCTCGCCGACCGGGGGGACCCGTCCCTACGGCGGCTCTTCCCCCCGGCGTACTCCTCCCCCGACGACTGGGAGCGCGAGGAGGAGTACGCGCGGCTGATGGCCGACGACCTGCTGGGCCGCCACCGGGAAGCCTTGGACCTGTTGGAGTCGACGGCGCAGGCCGAGGAGCTCTCGGCCGAGCAGCTCGAGGGGTGGCTGCGGGCGCTCAACAGCATCCGACTGCTACTGGGCACGCGCCTGGGTGTCACCGAGGACGACGAGCCGGACCCCTCGACGAGCCCCCTGCACGGGCTGTACTACTTCCTCGGGTACCTGCAGGAGTGCGGCCTCGACGCCTTGGTCGGGACCGGAGCGGGAGGAGAGTGAGACGTGGACCTCGACGATGCCAGGCGGTACCTGCGGGCCAACCACCGCTCGGTGCTGATCGCCCGCCGGCGTGACGGCAGCCCGCAACCGTCGCCCGTGGTGCACGGCGTCGACGACGAGGGCCGGGTGCTGGTCTCCAGCCGCGAACCGGCATGCAAGGTCCGCAACCTGAGGCGCGATCCCCGGGTGACGATCTGCGCCTTCCCCGACGCGTTCTTCGGGACGTGGGTCGTGGCCGACGGGCGCGCCACGATCGTCCCCCTCCCGGAGGCGATGGACCAGCTCGTCTTCCTCTACCGCCAGGCCGGCGGCGAGCACCCCGACTGGGACGAGTACCGGCGTGCCATGGAGTCGGAGCGCCGGGTGATCATCCGCGTCGACCTGCAGGCCGCCGGACCCGACATGGCCGGCTAGCGGTGGCCGTCGCCGGCGGCGTGCAGCTCGCCGTGCGGTCGGCCGGTACGGGCCCTCCCCGACTGCTGGTCCTCCTCGGCTCCGGCGAGACGGCGCCGACCATGATCAAGCTTCACCGGGCGATCTTCGGGCAGCTGGGCCCCCCGCCGGTGGCCGCCGCCCTCCTCGACACGCCCTACGGCTTCCAGGAGAACGCCGACGACATCTCGGCCCGCGCTGTCGCCTACTTCCGGGACAGCGTCGGCCACGACGTCGAGGTGGCCGAGCTGCGCCGCCGGGAGGACGGCAACCCCGTGCGCCGGGAGGCATCCCTGGCCCGCCTGGCCGCGGCCCGATGGGTCTTCGCCGGCCCCGGCAGCCCCACCTACTCCCTCCGCCAGTGGCGCGGCACCGAGGTGCCGGCCCTGCTCGCCGACAAGCTCGCCCAGGGCGGTTGCGTGGCCTTCGCCTCCGCCGCCGCCCTCACCCTCGGCCGGTACACCGTGCCCGTCTACGAGATCTACAAGTCGGGCGCCGACCCTCAGTGGGTGGACGGCCTCGATCTGGTCACCCCGATCCTCGGGCCGGACGTCGCCGTCATACCCCACTACGACAACGCCGAGGGGGGGACCCACGACACCCGCTACTGCTACCTCGGGGAGCGCCGCCTGCGGCTCCTGGAGGAGCAGCTCCCAGCGCAGGGGTGGGTGCTCGGCGTCGACGAGCACACCGCTTGCGTGCTCGACGTCGGCGCCGGCACGGCCACGGTGGTCGGGGCCGGGGGGGTGACCGCCCGCCGGCACGGCCGGTCTGCGACCGCCACCACCGGCTCCGTCCTCCCCATACCCGAGCTCGTCGGCTTGCTCCGCCGAAAGGTGCCCGCCTCGACGGCGACGCCCGTGCCCCAGGTGACACCCTCCTCGCCGGCTCCCGCCGGCCCTCGGGACCCGAGCCCCTTCCACACCGACATCCGCCGTCTGGAAGAGGCATCGGAGGCCGCCGTCGCCGCCCGTGACGTGGACGGCGCCGTCCGGGCCCTCCTGGAGCTGGAGGACACGATCCACGCCTGGGCCGCGGACACCCTCGACTCGGACGCCGCCTCCCGGGCTCGTGGCGCGCTCCGCCGGATGGTCTCCCGCCTCGGCGACCTGGCCCGCGCCGGCGCCCAGGAGCCGGAGGCCGCCGTCGGTCCCTACGTCACCGCCCTGCTCGCCGAGCGCGCCGCCGCCCGCGCCGCCCGTCGCTGGTCCGACGCCGACCGCATCCGGGACGCCCTCGCCGGCGCCGGCGTGGAGGTCCGCGATACTCCCGGCGGCACCGTCTGGCAGCTGGCGCCCCCCGCCGAGGCCGCCGCCGAGCGGTAGCGTTGCCGAGCCGGCCCCCATCGTCTAGTGGCCCAGGACACCGCCCTTTCAAGGCGGCAGCACGGGTTCGAATCCCGTTGGGGGTGCTTACAAGAGTGCTGGTCGGGGGTGGCGTCCGGGGCGCCGGCGCTTCGTCGGGACCGAACGTGACCCAAACGTGACCCAGGCAGCTCGGTGCGTCACTCGGCCTCGGCGAGCTTGGAGAGGGCTGCCGCGATGGCCCGGTCCCGCTCCGCCGAGGCGTGTTGGTAGATGAGGGCGGCCTGCGGGCCGGCGTGTGGCCGACCCAGCGCTCGAGGTGGACGGCGAGCTCGGGGATGAGGTGCGGGGGCAGTGCCACGGTGCGCACTCCGGCGGCGGTCTTGGGCGGTCCGATGACGACGGAGTTGTCCCGGAGGTAGTGCACCGCCCGCTCGATCCGAACCGTCCCCCGGTCGAGGTCCACGTCGCTGCGGCGGAGTCCGAGCAACTCGCCCCGGCGCAGGCCGCACCACGCCGCCAGGAGGACCAGGGACTTCCAGCGGTCCTCGACGGCGCTGGCGAGCGCGGCCACCTGCGTGACCGTGGCCGTCGGCCGCTCGGCGCTGCGGTCATGACCAGCTCCTCGCACCCGGCGCGGGTTGCGGACGATGAGCTCGTCAGCGACGGCCGTGTTCCGGGCTACTCCCAGGCCCGGCGAGTCACACTAATAGCATCTCATGATATCTGAAACGCGCGAAGGTTCGAAGCCAAAGCACCTAGCCGGCCCATGACGACGCCGGCGGACAGCGCAACGCGTCCGTGCCGTGGGCGCCGAACCGGCGATCTGGCTCGGGTCTGGCAGCGGGCGGGGTGGGCTGCCCGCACGACGGTGCGCTCCAGCGCAGCCGCTTCGATGTCAGATCTGTTGGTACACTCGTCTGGTGGACTACGTCGGACCGGTCGAGACTCTCTTGCCAGGGGTGCAGGGCAAGGTCCTCGGAGTGCTAGCCCGCAACGACGCCGAACTGAGCATGCGCGCAGTGGCCCGGCTGGCCGGGGTCAGCCCCCAGCAGTCGTCGGTTGTGTTGGGCCATCTCGTCGATCTCGGGATCGTCGAGCGACGAGACGTGCCTCCAGTCGCCCTGGTCCGCCTCTCGCCGGACAACCTGGCCGCCCAGACGGTGGCCGCACTCGCCAACCTGCGCCAGACCGCCCTCGACCGCCTCGCCGACCTCGCAACCTCGATACGTCCCGCCCCGGCAAGCCTGATCGTCTTCGGCTCCTTCGCCCGAGGTCAGGCTGGCGCCGCGAGCGACCTCGACATCTTGGTCGTGCGACCGGCCGGCGTGTCCGGCGACGACGACGGGTGGACCGGCAGCCTCGGCGCCTGGAGCGACCGGGCGCGCCGGGTCGTCGGCAACCCGGTCAACATGATCGAGGTCAGCGCCGCCGAGCTGCCTGAGCTCCTCGGCCGCCCGGCGCCGTCCCTGTGGTCCGAGATCGTCACCGACGGTGTGCTGCTGCACGGCGCACCGATCAACACGGTGGGCGTCGCCGCCTGATGGCTCCCCAGAGCCGGGCCAACACCCGGCCGGCGTCCGCTGCCGACGCCGACGCCTACCTGGCCAAGGCGGCCGAGTTCCTCCGAGCAGCCCAGGACGCCCTCCACCTGGGCAACCACACCGCAGCCAGCGGCAACGCCGTACACGCCGGCATCGCCGCAGCGGACGCCATCGCCGCAGCCCGATCCGGATCGATCTGGCGCGGCCCCCACGACCAGGCCTCCCTCCACCTCGAGCGCTGCGGAACCGACGGCAAGCAGGCCGCCGGTCACCTCCGACGGCTCATCCCGCTCAAGACCAGAGCCGAGTACGACCCGGCCCCCGTCCGGGCCGCCGACGCCAGAGCCGCCGTGAGCGCAGCCGAACGCATGATAGGTATCGCGCGGAGGTCGTAATCCGGCCGCCGGCGTGACCCAAACGTGACCCAACGAACGGTCACGAGGGGCACCGACGGGTAAATGGCGGTCAGCGCCCACCGCCTCCGAACAGGTGGTTTGCTACTGATCCCCAGGTCCGGAAGCCTTCTGATTCTCCCTTTCAAGGCGGCAGCACGGGTTCGAATCCCGTTGGGGGTGCTTAGAAAAGTCCTGTTCAAGAGCTTGTTGGTCCCCAGCGATCGGCGGTCGAGGGCCCTTTGAGGAGCCTTCGTGCCATCAACGTGCCATCACGGAGTAGGTTCGTGCCAGTAAGTAAGCACCGATCAGCCCGAGCTCGACGCAGCGGGCCCAGTCAGCGCCTTCGAGATCGACAGGGATCAGCTCTCCGGCCACCACCTAGCCCAGGAAGGCTGCCTCGGCGGCGGGTCCGAGGCGGGACTCGATCAGCCACGAGCTCCCACGATCACCGGGGTCGGGACCATCAACTCCCCCGGGCGGTCAGCCAGCAGCTCGTCGCAGGCGTGATGGTCGTCGTCCGCGGCGTCAGCGACGGCGAAGCTGACGCCGGTGTCGACAACGATCAAGGCTATGGCCTCAGAAGTCGGCGGCGGTCTTGTCGGCGAGGTCGGCGGCGATGATCTCCTTGTGGCGGCGGGCGATGTCCCCGCCCCCGGTCCCTGACGAGCCGACCGCCGCGAAGCGCCCGGGCCGTGTCCCGCCAAGCAGAGGCCGCCCCTGCGCCGTCACCCCGTGGCTCTCGATCGTCGCCTCGCTGCCCGACCCTGCCACCTGGACAGCCGCTCCATCGACCAGCGGGGCGCTCAACGCTCTCTCTCCCCATCTGCCCCGGCTGCCTGGTCCTCGTCTGGTCACACACGATGGGCACTTGAGGCGAAGGCCCGCCGCAGCGCCCGTCGGGCGGCGCCGGAGATGCGGCAGCGGCGAACGGCTCGCCCTTGCCCGACGGCTCGCTCGGGAAGACATCCACCGCCGAGCCGGCGAGGTGGCCGGACTCGATGTGGCGGCGCAAGGAGGCGTGGTCCACCACGAAGCCACGGCTCAGGTTCAGGAACAGCGACCCCGGGCGCATGGCGGCGAACTCCTCCTCCCCGAAGAGATTGCGGTTGTCGGGCCGGCCGTCCACGTGCAGGCTGACGATGTCGACGGAGGCGAGGAGCTCCC
>JAKAQB010000187.1 GCA_021811865.1 Actinomycetes bacterium
CGTTCTTCATCCGGGTCCGGGACGCTGTCGGAGCACCGGACGTGCGCCTCCATGATCTCCGTCACTTCACGGCAACGCAGCTCAAAATGAGCAGTGTTGCAGTGGCTGCATCGTTCCCGCAGGTTCGCGATGACGCCCCAGCTGGGAGTATCTGTCCGAACTGTTTGGCGATCGTTGCCTGATTGACCAAGTCGGGCCTGCTCAGGAGGGGTATCCACCAGCCCAAGCGGATCTGATGCAACGCTGTGGCATCGGATTCTGTTGCATCTGACGCCACGATATGGCAGCAGATCTTGACTCTGGGGGTACGCGATGACCGGCAAGGCAGAGGCACTGGCTCTCGTCTCGGCGGTGCCAGTAAGGGAGTTGGCGCTCTTCGAGGCGATGCTCGAGGGCTGGGGGCGCCAGCACGCCGCCCGGCGGCTCAGCCACTCGATCACCCGCGACAGGCAGCGCACGGTGCGCCGGTTCCAGGAGTTCTCTGGATCCTGGCCCTGGGAGTGGCGTGCCGACCAGCTCGAGGCGTGGGTGGCCGTGGGCGGATGGGCCCATTCGACTGTGAGGTCCTACGAGGCGGCGATCGCCTTGTTCCTCGAGTTCGTCCGCGACCCCCACTACGAGTGGGCCGGTACCTGCCTGGAGACCTTCGGGTGCGTGCCGGCCCAGATCTGTCACGAGGAGAACCTGGCCGCTCACGTCTCCGACTACGAGGGACGACCCGAGCGCCGCCCCTTCACGCGCCTCGAACTGCAGGCCCTCTTCGACACCGCCGACGATGCAGTCGAGGAGGCTGCCCGTTCTGCCCGCAAAGGCTGGCTCGGCGCCTTCCGGGATGCCACGCTGATCAAGGTGACCTATGCCTGGGGACTGAGACGGCGAGAGACGGCCATGCTCGACACCTTCGACTTCACGCCCAACCCTGCCGCCCCTGAGCTCGGCAGCTTCGGCGTGTGCCACGTGCGCTTCGGCAAGGCCATGCGGGGAAGCCCGCCTCGGCGCCGGGCCGTCGCCTCCGTCATGCCCTGGGCGGTCGATGCTCTCTCGGACTACGTGAGCGAGGTCCGCCCCCTCCATGGCGAGCCGGCCCGCGGCCCGGCCCTGTGGCTGACCGAGCGGGGGGAACGCGTCTCGCTGCGGACGATCGACGAGCGCTTCGCCGCCTGGCGAAGAGAGGCAGGTCTGCCGTCCGAGCTGTCCATCCACTGCTTGCGCCATTCCTATGCATCCCACCTCATCGAAGACGGTGCCGACCCGTTGTTCGTCCAGCACCAGCTCGGCCATTCCTTCCCCTCGACGACGGCTGGCTACACGACGGTGGGGGCCGACCACACCAACAAGATGCTGCGGGCCGCTTTGGACCGGGCCTTTCGGGCCGAGGGGACGATATGAGCGCCAAGCGCGTCGTGAAGATCGGCTACAGGTGGCACCTGCGGATGGTCATGGCCGAGCGGGGGATGTTCGCCACCTCCGACCTCGTCCCGCTCTTGGCGGAAAGAGGAGTCGTGCTGTCGCGTGAGCAGGTGTACAGGCTCGTCGCCAGGGTGCCCGAGCGGCTGAGCCTTGCGACGCTGGCAGCGCTCTGCGACATATTGGAGTGCACGCCGGCCGAGTTGATCGAGCCCGTGCGCGAAGCTGCCGCTCTCCCGGAGAAGACCGCGCCACGAACCGTCGTGCGCGACATCCGGCCCCGCCGTGCCAAAGTGGCCCCCACCGCCAAGAGGTGACTCGCCGCGGTTTTTGCCCTGCCGGCCACGCCCTCTTAGAGTCCGCGCAGCCGTGCCGGCAGTGCCGGCTCGATTTCGTCACCTCGGCGGTGTCGCAGGCCGACCAGAGCCTGGCCGCCCGTGAGGTGAGGGCAGCCGTCGAGGCCGCCGCCAGGACAGGCCGTGCCCTTGGCGAGATGACCAAGGCATTGAACGACAATGCCGGTGCCCTCATGGGCGGTGCCCCACTATCCATCGGCCGCCTCGTCGCCGAGCTGCGAAATCGTGGCTCGACCCTGCCAGAACCTAGCTGCAGGCGCTGCGGGCGGACTGACAAGAAGCTGACGAGATCAGATGAGGGCGGGGCGGTCTGCCCGATGTGCCGGCGTCGTGAGACTGCGGCGGCCTGCGCCCAGTGCCATGTCGTAAAGCCGGTCGCCAGCCGGGACGCCAGCGGAGAGGCGCTCTGCGCAGCCTGTGCTCCCCGCCCCAAGCGGCCGTGCTCGGTGTGCGGCCGGGTTCGCATCATCGCCCGCCGGGCGAGGGACGGCAGCGGGGACGTCTGCGACCTTTGTTTCAGGGAACCGACGGCGGTGTGCACAAAGTGCGGGAAGACGAAGTGCTGCTACTTCGTCGCCGAAGGGCGCCCGGTCTGCTTGTCGTGTGCTCCCCGCCGCCAGTCCGCCTGCGCCCACTGTGGCCAGATCCGCCCGGCCTGCGCCCGCTGGCCGGAGGGGCCCGTCTGCGAGCCGTGCTATAGGGCAGCCCTCGGCCGTGTCGGCACCTGCGCCGTGTGCTCAGCTCACCGGCGCCTCGTTGTCCCACCTGGCGAGCTGGCCTCCATCTGCGCCGACTGTGCGGGAGTCCCCGGCTTGGCGAGGTGCGCCTCCTGCGGGGCAGAGGAGCGGCCTTACCGGCACGGCCTGTGCGTGCGCTGTGCACTGGCCGAAAGGGTCCGTGCGATTGCCGGCTCGAGCGACGGGCCGTTGGCGGATGTCTACGAGGCCGTCATGAGCGCCCACCAGCCCTACAGCGCCCACAACTGGCTCGCCTCGAAAGCCAGTGCGGCCATGCTGGCAGAGATCGCCTCCGGTAGCTTGGAGCTTTCTCACGAGGCGCTCGATGCGGCGGCTCCGAGGCGATCGGCTGAGTACCTCCGCCAGATCCTCGTCGCCCACGGCCTGTTACCTCCTCGCGACGAAGCCCTCGCCCGCCTCGAGTCATGGATCGGCGCCCGGCTCGCCGAGGTCGCCGCTCCCGACACCGCCCAAGTGCTGCGCTCCTATGCGAACTGGCGGGTGCTGCGCCGCGCCCGCCAGCGAGCCGAGGCTGCCCGGCGGCCCCGCACACCGACGGTGACTGCCAAGCTGAACTTCAAGGCGGCCCTCTCGTTCCTGGCGTTCCTCGAACAACGGGGCAGCACCCTCAGTGCCTGCACTCAGTCCGACGTCGACGACTTCCTGGCGGCCGGTCCGCCCTCGGGCCATTTGCGCGACTTTGTCGACTGGGCGGCGAAACAAAAGCTCATGGCCCCTCTCACCGTTCCGAGCTGGCGGAGCGGACCAGGCCACGGCCTCGACGAGGAGACCCGCTGGTCGATGATCGCCCGCCTGCTCCACGACGAGGAGATCGAGCTCAGCGATCGAGTTGCCGGGTGCCTGGTGGCTCTCTACGGACAGCAGGCTTCCCGCATCGTGGCGTTGCGCCACGACCAGGTCCGCACCCACGACGGGACTACGCGCCTTTTGATCGGCACCACCCACATCGAGGTCCCCGAGCCCCTCGCCACCCTGCTC
>JAKAQB010000071.1 GCA_021811865.1 Actinomycetes bacterium
CGAGCGATCTCCTGCTGTGCTCTCCCCCTTCTTGAAGTAGATGACCGGCACGTCGTGGTCGGTGGCGAAGCGGCGGACGATCAGTGAGCCTGCTCGCCCGCCGCGCCCGTCCCAGCCTGCCAGCGTTCCCGACGCCGTCCGGAGCCTGTGAGCCGCTATGCTGGTCGTGTGGAACGCTTCTGGAACGTTTCCTGATGTTTGGCCTCGACCCCGTCCCTCACTACCGGCTGGCTCGCCCTCCCCTGGTGCAGGCATTCGGGCAGGTGAGGTACACCGCCCGGGCCAAGATGGCGACCATGGACGGCATAGCGCCCGTGCAAGAGCAACTCGATCCCGTCTTCCCATACATGCGGGCCCAGCAGGTCCAGCAAGTGGCGCTGCTTGTCGGGCCAGCGGGCGCAGCCGCCTCTGGCGCCCCTCCGGCCCAGATCTGGCACTTCGACGACGGGCAGGGGTGGGCTGCCGATCTCTCGCCGGACACGGCCACGCTCACCGTCGGCCCGCAGTACGGAGAGTTCAGCGAGTTCTCCGATCGCTTCGAAGCCGTCGTGCGCGCCCTCTCGGAGGTTGCCGGAGTCACGCTCACCGACCGGCTCGGGATCCGCTATGTCAACATCGCTGAGCTGCCGCCGGGAGACGACGCCGCCTGGCGCCGTTGGTTTCGGCCGGAGCTGACCGGCTGGCCAGCGACCGACACGGTCGCCGACGGTACGCAGCTGGTCACCACCATCACTCAGACCCAGCTCACGGCTCCGCCGACTGGCGAGCTGGCCGGTCCGGAGGCAGATATCCAGGCGATCGTGCGCCATGGTTTGGTTCCCGCCAACACGATGGTGCCAGGCGTCCTGCCGACCCAGCCCCGCGGCGCCGCCTACCTGTTCGACATCGACATCTTCACCGAAGGACCCCAGCCCTTCATACCGGAGGAGCTGTCGAGGCAGCTCACAATGCTCCATGGTCAAATCGACCGCTTCTTCTATTGGGCTCTCACCAATGAGGGTGCGGCATACTTCGGACGTGAGGTCCTCGATGACGCTCGCTGAGGCTCCCACCTTCTACGAGGCCGCGGTCCAGGGCGCGCCTTTGCGGCGGTCGGTCTTCCCGCCGCGACTCAACATGCAGGAACTGATCTGGACGATCGGTGACTGGCCACTCCGGGTCCCCGAGGCCGCGCCTCGATCCATCCCTGGGCTCCAGCGGATCATCGCCGAGACTCGCTGCTGGACCGGATGGTCCGCCCGCCGCTTGGCCGACGTCGTCGGCTCCAGCCATACGACCATCATCAACGCCGAGAACGGTCGGCCACTGGTCAGCGGGCACAGCGGTGACCTGCGCCAGCGACTAGTGGCCGTTCACGACCTCGTCGAGCGGATCTACGTGCTCGTCGACCGAGACCGTGAGCGGACGGTGACCCTTCTCGATACGGCTCCAGCGGGCCGGCGCAGCGCCGTCGACGAGTTGCGAGCTGGTGGCGACCCGGGTCAGGCGTACCTCGCCGTCCTCGACCTGCTCCGCCCCCGCCGGACGGGGCTACTGGTCAGCGATCGCCCTCGACGCGCCGGCCCCACGACCGCGCTGCACGAGTAGGGCGCTCGGTGGATGGCATCGCTGTACGAGGCGGGCTGGCGCCAGGGATCGATCGTCGAGTTCGAGCTTCCGCTCGACGCCGTCGTCCTCGGCCAGTCGGGCATCCCTGAGCGATCACCGGGCTTGCACAGGCTGTGGGCGGTTGCAACCCAGGACTGCGATCTCGCCCATGCAGATGTCGCCGACCCCGCTCCGGCGATCGAGCTGCGCCCGCTGTACACGAGCGGGGCGCCGCCCGACTGGGGGATCCGATCGGCAAAGCTGCGGCTCACCGACCACGAGTACGCGGAGGCCAGCGCGCCTCGGCTGACGGTGGCCCCAGCAGTGCTGACGGCGATCGTGGCGCAGGGCGCCATTCGCCGGGAGCCCAGCGAGTCGCGCCGCCAAGCCTTCACGACCTGGCTTGGCCTGCGGTACGACCGCCCAGCCGTACCGGACGACCTCGTGCCTCTGGCCCGGCGCATCAGCCAGGAAGTCGCCCGCGGTGAGAACCGTGCGATCGGAGTTCGGGTGCGCGACGTGCTCATGCAGTTCGGTGACGGGAAGCCGCCTCGCTACTCGCTCTTCGCCGTGCTGGACGATCCTGCCGACGAGGCGGACGTCCGAGCGTGGCTGGCCCGCGTCGCCCAGGCTGTACCCGTCGAGTTGGGGGTGGCCGACCAGATCGAGGCGGCGGGCGCCGACGGCATCGCCTTCTCGACCATCGAAATTTCGTACTCAGCCGATGTGAGCCAGGTGACCTGGCCGCGCACCCGGCCCCATCCGGAGGGCGCAACTTGACCTGGGACTGCGTCGGCCACTTGCGACAACACCATGGTTCCCGTGGCCGCCAATCGAGGGCCAGACTCCTGAGAATCGGGCATCGTTGGGGGACGTCGCAGAAAGCCGTCCGCCGCACCCGGACGCCAGGCCGAGCGGTCCAATGAGTAGCAGATCAGTAGCGAAGCCACCAGGGGGCACGTCGAGCATCTTTCCCAGAATCAGATGCCGGTTGTCTTGAGAAACGACCGGCCGAGCCACCGCAGCCCGTGACCAGGACGTTTGGGGTAGGAGAGCGCTCTAGCCGGTGACCCGGTGCTTGGACTTGCTACTGGTTTCACGAGCACGTCGGCGCCCTTGTCCGAGCGACACATGCCCTCTGAACAGGAGTTTCTTGCGCGCTCGGAGGGATTCGAACCCCCAACCTTCTGATCCGTAGTCGCATCCCGTCCGTCCAGCCCGTGCGCCTACGTCCCATATGGGCAGCTCAGGGTAGGCGTCGAGTCTTGCCCGTCGCCCCGCGTCCGGCCCGTGAGCACCCGTTCATTCGCAAAGCAGTAGCAGGAAATCCGATCCCGCCGAGCATCGGACGAGTTTCTGATTCGTGTGAACCGTCCAATATTGGTGCGTCTCGACATGGTGGATCACGCGGCCGGCAACCTGGTCGCGAGGCGCAGCAGGCGAGAGGCGTCGCCATCTCTGTGCAGTGCAAGAGCCCGATCGATGTCGCGCCTGATGACGTCGGCGGCGGCGTCCTTCGAAAACGCCTCGACCTCTAGGCGACGGCTGAGCAGGTAGTGCCAGGTGTTTGCACCGACGGCCTGCGAGGTCGGCATCAGACGTTCATGCCTCCCCACAGTCACCGGCTGGGACTGGAGCAGAAGGTCGAAGGGATGATCCCCCTGGTCGAAGGCGCCCATGCAAAATGCGCACTCGCAGTACCGGTCGCGGTACTCCTCAGCCGTCAAGGAGCGCCCGAGTGCCAGCGCCTCGGGAAACCGGAGGCAATGCCGCACGCTGGGGACGTAGGTTCGGCAGGACCGAGGACCACCACCTCTCTCGTCCGCGGGCTCGCCACGATCCGTCCATCCGAGGTGGTGGGTCACCGCGTCGATGCCCGCCAACTGAAGGGCGAAGATGGTGTAGTTGGCGTATTCGTGTCCGACCGGGGTGCCGCGTTCGGCTAAGGCCCCCACGAGACGGATAAGCGCCGAGAGCATCGTCTCGTCGCCGAGGAGCCGTTCCTCGGTCACCTTGGGCGTCCAGACGAAGTACGAGCTGACGCCGTCAGTCGGCGCGGACGCGATCACCTTGTCCAGCTCTGTGCGGTCAACGAGGCGCTCGAAGGAAACGATCACCTGCGCGGCGACCGGGACCGCTGCTGCTCCCGCCGCCGCCTCGAAGAGCAAGCGGTTGATCCGATCCTCAGCCTCGGTGAAGGCGACCAGCGACGGCGCCATGAGGCGGACGGGATGCAGCTCGCGCAGGTCGGCCATGACATCGAGCTGCGTTGGCACAGAGAGCAGGCGCTCCTTCTGGTAGCGGATCACGTTGGCACCCAAGACTCGCCAGTGCTCCTCGTCCTTCACTACGTCAAGAAGCGGCGCCCCTCCCAAGGTGAGGTCGGTGCCGCTCGCATAGGCCACACCCAACCGCTTGTAGTTGCGCTTCGTGTCGCCCTTGCCGTTCTCGGACCAGGACGGGAGCTGAAACCGCCACAACACAGGATCAATGCTGAAAGGCAGCGTGGTCCTCCAGAGAACCGCTGCCGTCGACTGGACGCTGTTCTCCAGCTGGTTGGCGTTGACGACGACCTCGTCCATGAGCCCAGAGTGGATGTACGTGACATCGTCGGACGTTCGCAGGCGGACGATGTGATGTAGTGGATTGTTCGGCATCGTCAGTCGGAGCGGCGGCCACCACGTCGCTCTACCTCCTCTCGGATCACGGACTTCTCGGTGTACTTCGAGTAAGTCGCGTACACACGAGCGACTAGGTCGCCAAGCTTTGGGGTGTCCCACTCCTTTTTGACGGCTTCGACGAACGCGAAGAGTTGCTCGTAGCGAGGACTGGAGTGCCGTAGCCGTTCCGCCGCGTCGTGTCCTCGTTCGCTCAGCGCGAACTCCACGATGTTCTCTTTCCCGCTCTCAGGCGTGGCTCGCTCGGAGACTGCCGCCATCATCTCCTTGAAGGAGGGAGGCCCCGACGATACGGGCTCTGCGCTTCGGATGAAGCCGGCTATCTCTAACGCCCGCGCAGCGTCATTCACCTCTTCATTGAACGGGCCATAATTGAATGCATAGAAAGCGCTCTGTGAGCCGAGCTGTTGCTCCACGACAAAGAGCAACCTCTGAAGACGAGTCATCCCGCGCACGACAGCGGAGCCTTGGCGGTTCGTGGCGTGGAGGAGAAGTACCATCAGCTCCTTGATAGGCGGCTGCGCTGCCCGAGTCGAATCGAGGCCCAATGCCTGCTCGGCCTCGGTGGTCGCGGCCTCGATCCACGCTCGTGCCAGCCGATGGTACGGCATACCCAGCTCGTGGCCTCGCTTCTTCAGTCCATCGAGGACAGCCTGGTCGAGCTTGAGGTTGAGCTGCTCCATCTGCGGCTCGCCCTCGGCAGTTGGGACCAGGGCTGCATTCTCCTGACGGAGCGCGTCGACGATCCACGAGCGGGCGAGTGCGTGGTAGGGCAGCGAGCGCACGCTCGCGACCCGCTTAATCCGGGCGAGAAGCGACGCCGGCAGGCGAAGCGTGACCTGAGCGCTCTTCGGCCGACCCACCAGGTCGGGGGCCTCAGGAAGCGTGGCCCACTTGTCTCCCCAGTCCTCTGCCAGCAGTGCATCCCAGCGGTCAGTGCTCATCGTGCGTTCTGGCGGTACGCCCGCCGCTCCTTGTCGGTCATCTCGCGGGCGCTGTAGACGCGGACGACCCCGTTTGCTTTCTGCCCGTAGACAAGGAACAGCATGCGATCACCGTCCGTCTTGCCCAGCATCAGGAGTGCGTCCCCCTGGCGGCGCCGGGTGTGGGGGTTGGCGAAGCACTGTTCGACCTCCCACGCTGAGACGCCGTGGTTGTCCAAGAGCTTCTGCTCGTTGTTCTCGTCCCATTCGAACTCAGGGATGCCACCACCGCGCCCGCCCACGTCCTGTGCGTGCTCACCACAGACCCGTCGGCCACGTCCCGTGGCCCTCGGCTTCGAGCTGCATGCGTCAAGCATAGCGTATATCTCACAGCTATACACCGCCACATCAGGCCGGCTGCGGGCGAGGTCCCCGGGGCAGCCCGAGAGGGGCACTCCAGCGTCGCCACCACTCCAGCCTCACGGTTGTGACATGGAGTCCGGCCCTCGGCAGCCCAGCCCGGAGAGAACCGGTTCAAGATGCCCGCTGGCCGGCCGCGACGGCGACACCAGTCGCTGCCGCCAACTTCCAGCGCGAGCACAACGGGATCCGTGCCCGACGATGTGCCCGAGACCGTGATCGTCGATGCCACCCACTGGCTGTTCAGGCCGATCGGCCAACTGACCAAGCGCCTCGCCAATGGACCTTCCGTCCTGGCTCCTCGGGGAACTGGTCCGGGCGACAAGGGCGTCTCGATCGTCGTTCGCGCGCCCGCGTACTGGGCAACTTCGCAGGATGCCCTCGCCAAGGTCTTGCAGATCGCCGCCCTGACGGACCTTGCCTCGGACGTACGATTCCGAGCACGGGTGATTCCAACGGAGGAGCGGCTCACCCTCACCGTCGAGGAAGCGGTCAGGCCTCCGTGCCCCCCGCAGGCGGCGCACGGTCGGGGCGCCACCGCCTGCCGAGACGGGCGCACCGTGGCAGGAGCTGCGCGCCGTCGGCCCCTCGGGCATCCATGGCGTCCCCGCCACCTACGACGACGGCGTCGAGTGGCTGAGGAACGGCGCCACGCGCCACACCGCCGCGGTGTGGGTGGCGCTCATCGCCGGCTGGACCGGCGCGTGGATCTCGCTGTGGGGAGCACTGCTCGGCGCCTTCGTCGGTCTTCTCATCGCGGTCGGCGCCATGACGAACCCGTCGGTGAGCCACGCCCTCTTCCACCTCGGGATAGGGCAGCCGGTCACGGCGCTGAGCGTTGCCTCCGGCATCGTGCTCGGTGCGGTCGGCGGTTTCCTCGTCGTGCTGCGGACGCTCTTCGTCTCCCAGTCCTCCGCGACCGGGCTGTCGCTGCTGTCGGGCGCGGTGCTCGTCGCCGTCGTCGTCGTGATCCTCATCGCCGCCTACGAGCGGCTCGGTCTGCGGCTCCGCGGCTACCGTCGCCTGAGCCGTGACGAGGTACGACGCATCGCCCCACTCGTGAAGGCGGTTGCCGACGCCTTCGATCTGCCGGCACTCCCGCGCTCCGCCATGGCCGACACCATCGTGTTGGTGGCGGGGCTCCGTCGGTTATCGAGCTGCCCGGGCCTCGACGCGCACAAAGGTGCTGGTAGGCGGGCCGTGCATATGCGGCCGCCCAGGCGTTGCACTACTCAACGTCGGCCGTTGAGCGCGGCAGTCCCGAGACACGCGGTGCGGTTCTCGTTCAAGCGAAACCTTCGGGATCGGTGCCCGAAGCTCGAAGCCGTCGACAGGCAACGCTCAGCCATTGAGCTGGTCGAGCGAGTGCCATTCCTCGACGAGCTTCGGCTCCAGGCGACCAAGGCCGATGTGCTGGACGAAGACAGCGAGGACGTCCCCAACACCGGTGGCAGAGGGCGAGTTGATACCGTTCGCTCCAAGGGCATGCGCGGCGACGCCCAGATCCTGGCATGCGGTCCAGTCGGGACCGCTGAGCTCGTCCGTGCCGAGGCCGACCTGGGCACGGACGTCTACGTCGGTGAGGTCGAGGACTCGCTCGAGCTCGATCTCGTAGCGGTAAAGGACCCTCGGGAGCAGCCCCTCCACCACGATCGCCTGACGTTCGCCGAGTCTCTTCAGCTCCGCGACCGCGCACGGGCGGCTCTGGCAGATGTAGAGCACGGGAAAGCTTCCCGCCGGGTTGAACCGCCCGCCGTGAAGACGCGCCCCCTCGCCGCTCAGCGGGTCGTAGCCGGGTCCGAGGTGCCGAAAGCCGTGACCGGTGAACGGCGTGAGTGGCGCGGCGACCAGGCGGCCGGCGTCGACGACCACCCTCTTATGCCGTGACGCCCTCGGCCAGGGCCAGCACCGCGCCGATCACCCTGCGGTACTCGCCCTCGGCGATCAGCTCCAGGGGCTTTCGCCAGTCGAGGTCGGGGTTCGGGCTGCGCAGCCAGAGGCGCGCCGGCTCGTCACGGAGCACGGATCGGACCTGGTCCACCACGGCCTTGAGCTCCAAGAGCCGGTCCTCTGCCTCACGCCGGGGCATCGCCTTGGCGCTCGTCCAGCGGCTCACGCTGCGCGAGGTGGCACCCGTGATCTGAGCCAGGTCCCCCGCGTCGACGACGTGGGTGTCGATCAGCTCGTCGAGGACGCCGCCCAGTACCGCCATCACTCTCCTTACAGTCATGTAATTCGACAGGGCGCTGTCTAGTATAATGTCGCTCGAACGTCTCGCGAACAGCATCGGAGGTGTTGAGCGGCCGATGGACCTCGGTCATGGATTCCTACCTCGGATCGACGCCCGGAACTACAAGGCCGTCGAGCGCTGCCTCCCCCGAGACGGACCGGGACTGTTCAACGCCGCTGGTGCCAACTACGAGATCGACAAGAACATCGAGCGCGGCAACGGCCTGCACGGTGTGCGGATTCGATTCACACGGTCAAGGACCAACAAGGGCGGAAAGGGAAGGCTGGAGCGACGCCAAGGGCGCTCGGGGGGGATACCCCATCTACTCGTGGGATGCGCGGAAGCTCGGCTACGAGGTGGAGCACGCAGCGATCAGGGCAGGAAAGCCGTGTATCAAGCACGGGACGAAGGACTGCTTGTCGTGCCGGTGGGACAACTGGTGGCACATACCGTACCGAGAACTGTACGTTCGATCGGCCTATCCCCGCAGCGTCCGCTGTGGCGGGCCTATCAGGCCGACCCCGACGCCGTCGAGCGCTGGAAGACCGAGCGGTACCCCGAGATCAAAGCGGCCGCTGCGGCTGCGGGGGGCGTGATCTTCTTCGCCGACGAGGCGTCGGTGCGCTCGGACTACCACGGCGGGACCACCTGGGGTGAGATCGGGCACACCCCCGTGGTCTCCACGACCGGCGCCCGTTTTAGCGTGAACATGATCTCAGCGGTATCCCCCCAGGGAAGTGGGCAAAGTGCAGCATACCGCCTGGAGGCGGCCGCTTGGCTCGGGACGAATTTGAACGGCGTCGATGGCTGCGAGAGCCCGTCACAGCCAACTTCTAGCCTCCACGTCGTGAAGGTACGAGAGGTGATCCGGATCCTGGAACGGGAGGGCTGGCGTCTCGAGAGACTCGGATCTCAGGTACAAGAGCAGAACTCGTCGTTCCTGCCTGCCAGCGCGCCGAGCGAACGGGCAGCCGCGCTGATGACCCCGCTCGAACACAAAGGCGTGACGCCGGTCCTGGTGGTGGCGACGCCGGCCTCAGGCCGGTTCACGAGCACTGACCAGCAGGCTCTCGCGCACATCGCCGCCTCGGCGAGGACGATCCCCACAGTCGTCAAGGTCTTCGACGCCGGCCTCGCCCCCGATGGCAAGGCCGCCGAGCTGATCGTGCAGTCCTGGTTCACAGTTGTTCGGTCAAGAGGTATCCCGGAAAGCCGCTAGCCGGTGAAGGAGCGGATCACTCGCGGGTCCGCGAGGACCGCGTCCGTCGGGCCCGCCGCGACCAGCTTCCCCGCGTCGAGCGCCACGCCCCGCGAGCAGAGTCCGCGCACGAAGCCCACGTCGTGGTCTATCAAGAGGAGGGTCGTCGGCGACTCGCTCGTCCATCGGGAGAGGAGGTCGTGCATCTCCGAGCGCTCGTTGTCGGACAGCCCCGAGGTGGGCTCGTCGAGGACGACGACGCGGGCGCGCCCGAGCAGGGTGCGTAGGACGTCGACGTACTTCCGCACGCCGTACGGGCAGTCCTCGAGCGGGACCGCACCGTAGCGCGCGAGGTCCATCTCCTCAAGTAACGATCTCGCCGTCGCGAGTGCCCACCGCTCGGCCCGTCGCCCCGCCGGGGTGCCGAGCACCGTGGCGGCGAGGCTGACGGGCCAGCGGGTCTCGAGGCCGAGCATGAGGAACTGCAGCGCCGTGACCCCCTGCACGCGCCCAACGGACTGCAAGCTGCGACCGACCCCGAGCTGCGCTATGCGGGTTGGCGCCAACCGGGTGACGTCCGTGCCGTGGATAGCGACTCGTCCGGCGGCCGGGTGGTAGTAGCCGCACACGACGTTGGCAAGCGTCGTCTTGCCGGCACCGTTCGGTCCGACCACCCCGACGCGAGTGCCCGCCTCGAACGTCACCGAGACCTCGTCGAGCGCGCGGACGCTGCCGAGCTGCACGCTCACCTGCGAGAGGTCGACGGCGCTCACCATCGCCCGGTTCCCGTGTCGGTGGGGCGCTCGCGGTCAGGCGGCGGGGCCTCCGGCGCGGCGGTGGCCGTCTCGGCGCGGTCGGTGCCGAGGTAGCTTCCCTCGACGACCTGCGCCCACTCGCTGGAGCGGGCGTCGCCCTCGCCAACGAGCCGCCCACGGTCCATGAGCAGGAGGCGGTCCGCGAGGCGCCACGCGACGCCGAGGTTCTGCTCGACGACGAGCACTGTCAGGGGGCGCTCGCCGCGCAGCTCGGCGAGGCGCGTCACGAGCCGATCGATGGCGACCGGCGAGAGGCCGAGGGACAGCTCGTCGACGAGGAGGAGATCGGGCTCGGGCAGCAAGGCGCACGCGAGCGCGAGCTGCTGGCGCTGGCCGCCGCTCAGCACGCCGGCGCGCCGGTCGAGAACACCCTCGAGGTCGGGGAAGAGCTCGAGGGCTTCGACGGGCGCGGATCTAGAAGAGCGCCCGCGCCGCGTCCCGGCGGCGTAGCGGAGGTGCTCGAGCACCGTCAGGCTCGGGAAAACCTTGTCCTCCGCCGGGACGAGTGAGACCCCTGCCCGGGCGCGCTCCTCGCATGGCATCCCCGCGAGCGGCACCCGCCCCGGCTGGCCGCGCAGCCAGACCTCGCCGGCCGACACCCGCCCGCCGCCTCCCGGCGGGAATCCCGCGATCGCGTAGAGCAGGCTCGTCTTTCCGGCGCCGTTGCGCCCGAGGACTGCCACGCACTCGCCCTCGCTGATCTCGAAGCGCGCCTGCTCAACCGCCGGCTCGCCGGCGCCGTAGCGGACGGAGACGTCCTCCACCGAGAGCAGCGCTGTGCCCGGAACGACCGCGCCGGGGACCGCGGCGCGCGGGGGACGCGCCGGCGCCGTTCGCGCGGGCGCGACGGGACGCGCGCGCGCGACACCCGGTGCCCGGAACGGCGACAGAACGCGGGCGAGAGAGCGCCACATCCCGCCGGCGCCGCCGGGGACGCCGAGGAGGATCACCGCGCTCACCACCACGTAGGCCAGCACCTCACCGTAGGCGAGGAGCTCAGCGCTCCCCGGGCTCGCCTGGCTGAACGCAAGGTTGAGCGCGACGGGCACGCCGACCACGAACGCGGTCCCAAAGACCGCGCCACCGAGCGAGCCGAGCCCGCCGATCACGATCATCACGAAGTACGAGATCGACACGAGCACCCCGAAGCCGTCGTAGGAGACGTTGCCCGCATTGTCGGCGAGGAGGGCGCCGGCCGCGGCCGTGAGTGCCGAGGTGATGGCGAAGATCACTATCAGGGAGCGGTAGGAGTGGATACCGCTGATGTCGGCCGCGTTCCGGTTGCTGCTGATCAGCCGTAGGTTTCGGCCGAGCCGTGTGCCCGACAGGTAGCGGTAGAAGGTGTAGGTGAGCACCGCCGCCGCGCCGCTCACGAAGAGCCAGGCGGTCTGGCTCACGACGTGGAGCCCGAAGAGGTCGGGCGGAGCGGGCGCGTAGCCGGCGGTGGCATTCTGGTGGCTCTGGACGACGTTGGCGACGTCGGTGAATGCGAACTGGACGGCGAGGGTACCGAGGAGCAGGTACATGCCGGTCATACGGCGCGAAGGCAGGCCGGAGAGGACGCCGAGCAGCGCTCCCGCCGCGAGAGCGAGCAGCACGTCGAGAAGGAGCGAGCCCGGGAAGCCCGCAGGCACGACGTAGGCTGCGTAGCCGCCGAGGAGGAGGAGGGCGGCCGTCATGACCGCGGCTTGCCCGGCCCATCCGACGAGGACCGTGAGCGACATCGCCGCCACGGACTCGATCGCGATGGTCGTGACCAGGGTGACCAGGAACGACGAGCCGCTGGCCCAGATGGCGAGTAGCAGGACGAGGGTGAACGCGATGGGGAGAGCCGGACGTGCGCGCCCGTCGAGCGGGGCGGGCCGCGGGGCCGTGGCCGGCGCAACCGCGCGGCCCAGCACCGCCTAGAGCCTCACGCTCGGCCGCCGGCCGAGCAGGCCGTAAGGGAGCACGACGAGGACAGCCAGCATCAGCGCGTAGGAGAGCGCGTTCGCGGCGGCGCCGCCGAGGAACAGGGCGGTGAACGACTCGACGAGGGCGACGACAGTGGCACCGACGAAGGCGCCACCGACGTTGTCCATCCCGCCGATGACCGCCGCCGGGAACGCGCTCAGACCCACGTCGGACATGCTGAGCACGACCGGCGCTCGCTCGACGTAGACGACCGCGGCGAGCGCCGCGCAGCCGAACGCGACCGCCCACGCGGTCGCCCGTAGGGCGCTGCATCGCATCCCGCGGTAGGCGGCGAGGCTCTCGTCCTCGGCGATCGCCCGCATCTGCACACCGAGGTACGTGCGTCGGAGAATCCGTTCGAGCACGAACGCGAGCGCGGCGGCGCCTGCCAGGCTGACGACGCTCGCCCACGGCACGAGGCCGCCGGCGAGGTGAAGGTAGCCGCCGGTGGGGATCGTCACACTGCGCATGCCCGACCCCCAGACGATGCCCGCTGCCTGGGTGAGGCCCAGGGCGAGGAGGAACGTCAGAGCGACCTTGGTCAGCTCGGTCTTGCCGCCGAGCAGCCGGGCAAATCCGTAGTAGACGACCAGGCCCGCGAGCAGCATCGCACCCAGGGTAAGCAGGATGCCGCCCGCGACGCCTGTGAGCGGCTGGAGCGCGGTCAGGACGAACGCCGCCACCATCAGCATCTGGCCCTGGGCGAAGTTGATGACCCCGGTGGTCCTGTACAGGTAGACGAAGCCGATGTTGACGACGCCGTAGATGGCCGTCAGCTGGATCGCGCTACCGAGGACGTCGACGAACTCCGCGCCGCTCATGGCCGGCCTGTTCGATGCCCCGTTAGGTGTTCAGTAGCTCGCGGTGCCGTAGACGGTGACCGGTTTGGAGTAGCTGCCGGGCTTGCCGCTCGGCGTGTAGACGAGCGACGAGAACACCGTCGGACCCGCGTGGAACTTCACCGACCACACGACCGGGCCGAAGGCGAGGCCGGACAGGTCGGTGTTGGTCGTATCGAGCGCCTTCTGGAGCCCGCTCGGCGAGCAGGGGTAGCCGCACCGCTGGAGTGCCTGGGAGACGAGGAGGCCACCCGCGTAGCCCTCGACGACTGTCGGCGACGACGGGTCGTAGCCCGCGGCGGTCACGTCCTTGCGGTAGGTAGCCACACCCGCCTCGCTGCCCGATGTGCGGTAGTCGGCCACGACGGCGAACGAACTCCACGGCGCCGACGGCACGGCGACGCCCGCGAAGGCGGTGATCGGCGTGGTCGGTGCGACGCCAACGGCTTTCAGGTCCTTCATCAAGGTGGCGACGCTCGGCCCGGCGACCGCCGAGACGATCGCGGTCGCGTGCGACTGCGCGATCTGCGCCGCCTGCGTGCTGTAGTCGGTAGCCGTCGGCGACACGAGGAAGTCACCCGCGACGCTGAAGCCGAACTTGGCCGCGTCCGCTGCCACCGCGGCGCCGAAGCCCTGACCCTGCGGGGTGTCGTACCCGAAGACGGCCACGCGGCCGTGGCTCCCTGTTCCGGCGAGGGAGTGCAGGTACGCGAGCTGGACGTCCGCCTCGGCGGTGGTCGACGGGCTGTACTCGTACATGTAGGGATTGGCTGGGAAGACCTCGCTCGAGGGTGGCGCGACGGCGACCAGGGGGACGTGGGCGGCGGTCGCGAGCGGCAGGAGCGCCGCGTCGACGATGCTGTCGCCGAGCCCGACGACTGCGACGACGTGGTCGACCGAGACGAGCTCGTGGAAGTCGGTGACCGCCGTGGTCGCGCTGCCCGCGCTGTCGAGCGTGATCAGGTGGATCTTGTGACCGTCGACCCCGCCGCGCGCGTTCACCCCGTCGACCGCGGCGACGATCCCCTGATGCCAGGGGACGTCGAGGAAGGTGAGGCCGGCGGTGAGGTCATCGATCTCGCCGATCACGTACGGCTTGCTCGAGCTGCTCGAGGTGGGCGTCGAGGACGACCCGCACGCAGCGAGAACCAGGCCGGCGACCGCCACCACCAGGCTCGCTGCGACGGCCCTCGCCGGACGATGCCCACCGAGGTGGGCGAACGCATGCACTGCCCGCCCGGCCAGCTTCCTCATCGGACCTCCTCCAAGACACAAACCGGCGTAACCTATGTGTATGTGTTGTGCAGTAGATCACTAATCGACCGGTTGGTCAAGCACCGGGGGGCGACGCGCTTTGTGCCCATCACGACTAACGGACCGCACTACTCCGGCCTGCGTGCCTCGCCCACGCTGGGCACCGACGTGATGGTCTTCGCTGAGTGCAGCTGCCGGTGGGCCGGGCCGATCCACTGGCTCGACGGGCAGGTGATCTCTTCGGAGACCGCGAGGGCAGTCCGGGAGGAACGGGGCGTGCATGAGGAGGAGGGACGCCAGAGCCAGGATCCGGAGGTGGCGCCGGAGTGCCGCCACGACTTCGGCTGCGGCTTCTACCACGGCCTGTCGGAGCCGTGCCCGCTCCCGGTCGACGCCCCTGCGGGGCGGCTCAACTACCGGGTGCTGCGAGCCACGCTCGGGAACCGCCACGCAGCGCTGGATCGGCCTGATGGCAATCGAGGAGTTGCGGGCCTGGTTGGCCGAGCAGGAGACGGAGGCGGTGCTCGGTGCCCGCCTGCAGCGGGCCACGTGGGCGGAGATGGGCGAAGCGGTCGGGATCACCCGTCAGGGGGCGTTCAGTCGCTGGGGGGCATCGTGAAGTGCTACGAGGCAGCTCGGGTGCTCACGGCACCGCCCGAGCCGCCCCCGCCCGTTACTGCCGGTCGATCCGAGCGCAAGTCATCTACGCGACGCCCGCAGCTGGTGCCGGTGGTGCGGGCACCGGACGGCCAACAGCGACCGCGAAGGTGGCGGGCGCTGCCTGCCTCATGATGCAGGCAGTGGGTTTCGCCACGCGGGCAGGGGTCATCGACGTGGCCTCCTGTCCCGGCCTCAAGCCCTGACCGGCCCACCTGGCGTGGCACCCAGACCCCGACGAGCGAGCCGGCCTCCTCGGGGAGCACAGCGAGGCGGACCGGTCGTCGTGAGGGAACGCCGGGCAGGGAAGCGCGAGGAGACCCTCGTGCGGTGGCGTGCGGACGGGCCAGGCTGTACTGCGTCTGCTGCCTCTCCGACGGAGGGGCTTCACGGTGGATGCGATCCCCGACCCTCGGCACTCCCCCTCTACCCAGTCGCCGTCCGGGTGCTCGGGCTCGGTACTTCTCGGAAGTGGTTGACGCCTGCCGGCTCGAAGTCGCCATGGAGCACCGCCGGGTCGAGATCCAAGCCGTTGGGCCAGGTGACCGTCCGGCTCTCGGGGTCTACCCGCGCCCGGGCGAAGTACTCAGGGTCGTCAAGCGGCGAAAAGACTGTTCCACTGTTCGCGCCAGGCATGAACTCGAGCTCACGGACGAGCCCGTCGTCGAAGGCGAGGTGGATGACGTGCGGGCGGGGGACCTCGACCTTCTCGACGTGGGGGATCCGGTAGTCGGCTTTCATGGCAGCGCCTCTATGGTACCGGGAGCCTGGTTGGCCTTGGCCTTCGCCCAGGCCTCCTCCAGATCGCCGCGATGCAGGCGGTGCCAGGTGCGCACGAGGCGCAGCGCCCGTCTGGGGAGCGCACCTTGTAGCACGGACGCGTCGGCGATCACGACCCAGGCCTCGTGATCGCCGTAGGTCGCGTGGTAGTGCGGAGGACGATGATCGTCGAAGTAGATGTAGATAGATGGCGATCCCGTAGAAGTACGACAGCCGCGGCACGGCCGCACGCTATGGGGAAGCCCCGTCGCCCGGCACGGTGTTCCTCGACCGCCGCCTCTCTGATCTGATGAAGAGGCCCTCCCTGTCGCCGCGATCGCCGAGATCCTCGGCCTGGCCCGCTCCACGCTCTACCGCCCACTCGACGCCAGCTCAGAATCGACGAAGGAGTACCCGTGAGGCGGGTTGGGAAGTCGGGGCCTGGACCGGGCGGCCATGGTCTCCCACACTGCGCCGTCGTCTCCCGGATGCGCCAGGATGCGGCGCTGTTCGACCCGCCACCGCCACCGACCGGCAAGCGTGGGCGGCCGAGGAAGAAGGGCAGGCGCCTTGCGACGCCGCCGAAGCTCGCCGCAGGCGCCAGGACCTGGCAAGAGGTCGAGCTCGACTGGCGAGGCGAGAAGAAGACGCGGCTCGCATGGACCAAGGACGTGCTGTGG
>JAKAQB010000188.1 GCA_021811865.1 Actinomycetes bacterium
CGAAAGCACGCCGGCCGGAGGCAGCACGCAGGCCGGCGGGGAACCAGCCGGCGGCCGGTGAAATGGCCCTGGTCGCCGGGGCGTTGGGCCCGGCACCGGAGAGCGTCCGGCTGCCGGCGAGTGCCGGGCTCCGGTCGGCGAGGCTCACCGCCGTCGGGCCGAGTGCCGCCGGAGGAAAGGCGGCAGCGGAGGGTGCAGAAGGAGCAGAGCGGACCGGGCCGGCGGGGAGCGCCAAGGTGGCGGCGAAAGGGCCAGCCATGGGCGGAGCGCCGGCATTCGCCGGGCCGGCCAACGAGAACATCACCAGGGCTGGCAGGCTCACCAGCGCCGCCAGCGCCGGCAGTGTCGCAATCGGCGGGGTCCCGAACACGCTGCCCGGCAGCAGAAGCCGCCGCCAGTCAGAAGGCGGGCGGGCGGGATGCCCCCTCCATACCCGTCTCATGTGCCCGTCCAGGCGTAATCGGTCTATTCGTGCGGTACGCGCCACCCCGATGACATCGGCGCTCGGCGACGGGACCTGAAGCCTGCCCGCCCAGTTCGCCCATATAGGGGCAAACCACTGCGTTCGCGAGCCCCCCTGAACCCGAACCGCGCGCAGCCGAGGAAACTGCGCGCACGGACGACCAGATAGCGTCGCCTTTGCGCGCAGTTCGCCGCTGTGCGCGCGGAAGGGGTCTGTGGAGCTCGGGAGGGAGCTCGGGAGGGAGTTCGGGAGGGCGCTCGGGAGGGCGCTCGGGAGGGCACTCGGGAGGGCGCTCGGGGCGAGCAGCTGGACCGGCGTCGCCCGCCGCTCCAGCCAGCCCTGCCCCGGGGGGTGGTGGCGTGAAGCGCTGGCGGGCGACGGCGCGACATCCCCCTCAGCAGGTTTCCGCTTTCCCCACTGGCGTCGCACCGTGGCACCATGAGCCCACCGGCGGGTTCGCTACGCTCCGTGGCGGTGGCGACTACAACACTGGAGGGGGAGCCGACGCTCGTCGAGGGGGAGCCGACGCTCGTCGAGGGGGAGCCCCAGGTCGGTGCGGGGCGACCGCGCGCCCCGGCGCGGAGGATCGGCACCCAGTGGGCGCCGCAGGCGATCGACCTCGGCGCTGGCGTGGCCGCGTTGGTGTCCGTCGCAGTCGCGCCCCTGGTTGCCCTCGCACGCGCTGCCGGGGCCGGGCCGGCGGCGCCTACCGCGACCGGCGTGGCGGGTTCGCTCGCCGCCGCCGCGAACCGCGCCTGGCGACTCGACCTCCTGCGGGGCCTGCCGACGGGTCATGGCATCGCGCAGCTCGGGCCGGCACTGGGCTACGTGGTCGCTCCGTTCGTGCACGCCAGCTCGTCCGCGACATCCGGGGAAGACGTCGGCGCGTCCGTATTGGCCCTCGCCACGCTGCTGGCCGCCGTCGCTGCCATCTGGCGCCGACTCGGCCCCCAGGCCGCGCTGTGGGTGGCGCTGGTCGTCGATGCCTGGCTCACCACCATCGGGCCGGCCGTGCTCCGCGACGCCTCCCCCGGCTTGGTGGTCGTCGCCCCGACGGCAGCGATCGTGATACTGCTCGCCGTGTCGCTCGTCGGCGTGCGCGGCGGGTGGCTGTGGGCGGCAGCCTTCGGCTCGGTCGTCGTACAAACCCGCCTGACGGCCGCGCTGCCGATCGGAGGTGCCGTGCTGCTTGGTGGGATCGCCGCCATGGTCGCGGCCAACGGCGATGACCGCATGGAAGTGCCCGTGGGGTGGTGGCGCCGGCCCAGTCGGGTGGCGGGTCTCGCAGTGCTGGCTCTGGTGTGGGTCCCGACGGTGATCGAGGCCTTTCGCGACTCGCCGAGCAACCTGCGCTTGCTGTGGAGCTGGTGGCGCAACCCACACGGCGTGCATGTAGGCCTCGGCCCAGCCTTCCGCCACGCCCTTACCGCCGCGGCCATGATTCCCATCGGCGACCGTGAGCTCATCCGGAATCCCGGGACACTCGGCCTGGTGGCGGGTGGACTCGTGCTCGCCGCCGTCGCTGTGCTGGCCTGGTGGATCGCCAGGCGGCGTTGCAGCCGGACGGCTCGGGGACTCGTCGGTCTGGCGGCGGTGGCGTTCGTGCTGGCGGTGCTCGCCTTCCGCCGTTCACCCGGCCCGGTGCTGCTGCGGACCGACGGTTGGCTGGCCTGGATCCCGCTGGCCCTCCTGCTGGCTCTCGGGGTCGCGCTTCTCGGACCGAGAGGCGACCCACCGCTCGGTCCTGCCGGCGTGAAGGGCGCGGTCAAGAAGCTGAAGAAGATGATCGGCAAGGAGAAGGGCCGCCACTACATCCCGAAGTTCACCGATCGGGGCGGAGGTGGGCGCGACCCACTCAAGAGCGAGGCAAAGAGAGAGAAGGCGGCAAAGAAGGCAGCGAGGCAGGGGGCGCGTCGCCCGTTGGCCCTGGAGTGGTCACGGACGCCCCGGTGGCTGGCGATCCCGCTGGTGACCGCAGCCCTGGGTGCGGCCGGCTTCGCGACCGCAGGGGTGAGCAGCGGTCCTCCGGTTCGGCTGCCTGCCGTGGTTCCCGTCTCCGCCGCACATCACCTCGGCACCCCCGGAGGCTGAGCCGGGTTCCACGTCCCCATCTCTCCCGCTGCGCCGCCGGCCGTCTCCCGCTGCGCCGCCGGCCGTCTCCCCCGGCCCAACCCAGCAGTGCTGACGTCGTTGGCAGGGACGGCGAGATCGGCGAGCGGCCGCCGGTTGGTAGTTTGCCGGTCCCATGTCCGGTCGGATCGCCGTCGTGCCCCCGCGCTTCGGTCCCGGAGTCGTCGGCGGCTCCGAGGCGCTGTCGAGGGAGATCGCCGTCGGTCTCGCCCTCCGGGGCTGGGACGTCGAAGTGCTCACGACTTGCGTCACCGACCACTACACCTGGGAGAACGCGCTGCCCGCTGGCGCGAGCTGGGAGGACGGTCTCGTCGTGCGGCGGTTCCCTACGGTGCCGCAATGGTCCGAGGCTGGCCGGCGGGCCCAGCTGCTGATACAGCGGGGCGAGATCCCGCCTCTGGACGAGCAGGTCAGCTGGCTCGGCTGGCGGTTCACCGTTCCGGATCTCTACGAGCACCTGCTCCGGCGCGGCGACGAGTACGACGCTCTGCTGTTCTCCCCTTACCTGTTCTGGACCACGACGGTGTGCCTGCCCGTCGTCGCCGACCGGGCCATCTCGATGCCTTGCCTACACAACGAGACCTACGCCCGGCTCGACGTGGTGCGCCCGGCGCTCTCAGGCGCAGCCCGGATGTGGTTCCTGTCCGAGCCGGAGCACCTGTTGGCGCACCAGCTCGCCCACCTCCCTGACGCGCACAGCATTACCGGCGCCGGCATCGAGGTCCCCTCGGGGTACGACCCCGAGAGGTTCCGGAGCCGGTACGGACTGAACCGGCCGTTCCTGCTGTATGCCGGCCGGCGGGAGCCGGGGGTAGTTTGGGACGTG
>JAKAQB010000189.1 GCA_021811865.1 Actinomycetes bacterium
GCCATGTTGGTTGACGAACACCGCGTCATCGTCGTGACGGAGCCCATCAAGATGGTGTTCGGCCAGGTAGGCCTCGAGCAGTGCCGCCGTGTTGTCGCCGAGGGGGACGTGGCGGGTCTTGTTGCCCTTTCCGGTCAAGGCCGCCATGGCCGGGGCCTCGAGCCGGACGTCGCGGACGGTGAGGTCGGCGAGCTCTTGGACCCTCGCTGCGGTGTCGTAGAGAGTGGCGAGCAAGGTCGCGTCGCGCCGTCCCCGCCGGGTGGAGCGGTCAGGCTTGCCGAGCAGGAGGCGAGTCTGCTCGACGCTCAGGTGGTTCACCGCCGCTTGGGGCTGTCTCTTCGCGGGGATGGCGAGAATGTCCTGGCAGCAGGCCATCCGGGCAGGGTCTTGGGATTGCATCCACCGGAAGAACGAGGCGATCGCGGCGAGGCGCTGGTTCCGCGTCGACACGCTGTTGTGCCTGACGTCGCCGAGCCAGTCCAAGAACCCGACAATCGCACCGGCGTCGACGCAGTCGAGGGTGAGCTTTTCCGGCTCTACGCGACCAGGCGTGGGTGACGCCCCCTGATTCCAGACCTCCTGGCATGGTGCCATTATCCCTGGGTAGTCACCGGTGGTTCTTGACCGAGAAGACAAGGGTGAGGTCGGTCCCCGGGTAGATGGTCTTGGTGGTGGTGAGCTCGTCGCAGAGCCCGGCGATGGCCTGGGTCCGTCTCGGTGCCGAGAGCGGGTCGATGCGGACGTGGAGCTCGTTGCCCGTGACCTGGAGGTCGGCCGGAGAAGCGAACGCCTCGCGCAGTAGCGAGCGCGCCTCGTCGTCCGCTCTCGCGTAGTGCGGAGTGAGCAGGCGGGCGAGAGCGGACTCCGCGTTGTAGGTCGCCATGCGGATGGCATCGTGGATGCGCTTGCGTTCGGGAGCAAGGCGTACCGATCCTGGTCGTGCCTCGCCGAGGCGAACACGAGCCGGGATGGCCTTGGCGGCGGCTTCGAGTTGGGCGATCTGTTGGCGGGCACCGGCGAATGCGTCGAGGATCTTCTGATCGGGACGCCTCCCCTCGATCGAGGCGTGTCCTTCGAGCACCTCAGCCTTGGCCAGGCTGCGTCGTGCCTCGGCCAGTGCTCGGTCGGCGTCCTTGCGGGCGGGGTTTGGGACCATGCGGTCCATGTCGTCGTCTTGGGTCGCGTAGGTGTCGAGCGCGTCGAGGCCGTAGTGGGCCCGCATGTAGCGGAAGAAGTTCTCCTGGCTCCATCGGCTGAACATGAGATGCGCGATCTGAGCGGGGTCTTCGTCGTCCCTCGTCGTGAGGATCTGGGTCTGGTGGCCGGTCGCCGGATCGAGCCGAGTGATCTGGCGACAGGAAAAGCGGCGCTTCTTGGCGTCGTAGGCGATGGCCACCTTGCGGTCGGCCAGCAAGTAGTGGTGCTCGTGCCCGGTGGCGTCGGTGTGGACGTAGGGGCGGAACGCGCTTCGCGGTTCGCGAGGCGCAGGCTTCTTGCGATAGGTGAGAATGTCGAAGCCTGCGAGGGAGAGCTCCTTGAACAGCTTCGGGGACCACCCGCCACGGTCGAAGCAGATGGTCGGGCATTTGCCGTCGCCCACGAGCGCGCGGATCCTTTCCGCCACCGCCCGCAGCTCGCCCACCAGGCTCGCCCCCGGCGTGGCCCCCCAGCACAGCACGCCGTCGCCGTTTCGGTCGCACACCCAGGTGTCCAGCTCAGCGGGCATGGACAGGCGGATCCGGGCCACGTGGGCCTTTGGCACCTCGCGTCCTCCGTGATAGGCGCGCACGTGCCCGTCGACGTAGAAGATGCCGCTCGCCTCCTCGTGGGCATCGAGATGGTGGCGGGCCAGGGCGTCGATCAGCGCGTCGGAGCGGGCCATGGAGGCGAGCTCCTCGATGCGTCGGCGGATGGTCGTGACCTCGGGGCCCCGATCGAGCCCGACCAGGCGACCGAGGTCGCGTGGGCTGATCCTCGTGAACCCCTCGGCCCGTGGCTCGCCGAGGAGGCAGACGAAGACCACCGAGCACAGAAGCGACCGCAGCGAGTAGAAGGCCGCCCGCCGGGCGCCGTAGACGCGTGCCGCGATCTCCAAGAGGCCGGTGGCGGCCAGTGCGGGCAGGATCAGCAGCGCGCCGGCCATCGGCAACGAGGCGCCCTCGCAGATCACCGGCAAGGCGTCGTCGATGAGCCCGAAGCGTGCCGCGGCCCGCTCCGCCGAACGGTCGGCTGGGCGTGCCAGGGGCACGAGGCCGGTGCCCACAGGCTGCTTGTGTGCACCGTCTGTGTCCGAGCGAGCGCTGTCGCCCCCCGACGAGGGTCTGTCTGCAACGGCGACAAGGCTCGCACGGCGCACCGTGTTCGTCGACACGCCGGTGCGAGCCGCCACCTCGGCCAACGACAGACCCGAGGACCGCAGGGTGCGGATCTCTTCGCGCTTCGCGTCGGTCACTTTGGAGGGACCCTTGGGCCCCGGGCGTTCGGCGACGAGCGACGCCAGCCCACCGCCCCTATATGACGAGCGCCAGCGTACGAGCGAGTTCTCATGGACACCGAAGGCGTCGGCGACCTGTCGTTGCCTGGCCGCCTTCGAGTCCACGAGCTGGACCGCGGCCAGGCGACGGGCGACCTGGTCACCCGCCCGCCAGCTCCACGCAGCCATGCCCCACAAAAAGACCGAGCCGTTGCCCTCCGCGTCCTCGAGGAAGGCGACACCATCGGCCACACGAGACGAGCCCGACGGGGCCAAGGGCAGTGGCTGCATCGCCCTCATCTTGGTCGCAGCAACCGCCATCAGCCGGGCCTCCCTGGATCGCTGATTCCTCACCAGAGATTAAATCACACCCAAGACCCGAAACGGTGGATAGTCCCAGCTCAAACGAGGTCAGGGTGGTCCTATGTCAGGAGGTCTGGATTCCCCGAAGCGCAGCTGACGCCCCTGGACGCACTCGTGGTCGTCGACGGGCATCTCCTCGACTGGCCTGAGCTCGACGTCTTGACGTCTCGCCCCGAGCTTCGCCGCGCCGTGATCGCATGTCACGACGACGCCGTCCGCTGGCTCGGTGATCGCAGCCGGCGTCTTGGCACCGGGGACCCGAGGGCTCGGGGGTTGGCGCACCTGCCAGTCCCCGCCATCGCCGAGGGGGTCATCCAGGAGCTGGGCGTCTCGCCGGGTCGGGTGCGAGCGGCAGCTTTCATACTCGGCATAGAGGGAGAATGGTCTGCCCTCCCGCTCCCTGGCCTCCTGCTCTGTTCGGCCTCTCTCGCAATCGACGCCCAGAAGCTCACCCCGCTACTTGAAGCCGCTTTCGTGTCGGGCACCGCGGCAGAGGACGTTGTCATCCCCGGTCGACCGCGGAAGGCCCGTGCGCTTCCCCCGTCGGTG
>JAKAQB010000072.1 GCA_021811865.1 Actinomycetes bacterium
CACAGCGACATCTTACACGACCGTGATTCTACTGGCAACTATTTAGTGGCTACAATCTCTTGACGCTTATCGCTCGTTGGTGCAGGTCGGGGCCAGAAATCAGCCGCTATCGGCTGGGTAAGTTCGGTTTAGGAGGCGCCACAGGCTGATCACGTCATCGCGGTGATCGACCTGGCGACGGATGCCTGAGGCCTGGGCGTGAGCGTACGTGGTCGCGAAGAAATCGAAGATGAACGAAGGTGGAAGCGGTGGCTCTCGCTCGTGCCAGATGGTGGTGAGCGTGCGCCACGCCATCCGGTTGATCGCGAGCGCGCTCAGGTCTTCGTGGATCGGCCCGAGCCACCGAACCCACTTGTCACGGCGAGAATTGGGCTTCGGCTTCGGAATGCGCTTACGCCCCACCATCACGTCGAGATTCGTACCCCAGCCCGCAACATTCGGATCCGGAACGACTGGCTTGGACTCCTTGCCCATTGGCTACTGCACGTCCGTGAGCCAGCGCACGTGATGAGCCTCGCGCATCCGTACTCGGTGAGCGCGCCAACCGGATCGCGGCTACGGCTGACGCCGGGTGGACGAAGCCACCGCGCCACGAGCTCGTACGGCCCGCTGGCCCGACCATCGTCATCGGCACGGCACAGTGCGGAGTCGCCGAGACGGCTTCGGAGGGTGCAAGGGTCGCCCCAGGATGGCCGGCGAGCACCGCGGCGCCAGTCAGCGACAGCAACTTGCTATAATCATAGATGTCAGCCTTACCAACGTCAATCGGGAACTCCTCGGAGGTCAAGATGCCCGACCAAACGCCCCACAATCACGATCTCACCGTCACCGTCCACGACGAGGACGACGGGAGCGTGTACCACCTGTTCGCGGAACCCCAGACCCTGGTCAAGGTGGTGGTGGACGATCTGTACACGAACCACCTGCACCGTGAGCGCCGAGAAGACGACCGGCTTCGCTGTGATGCCAACGGCGACGACGTGTTCGCGCACCTCGACGACCGGCTGCGCCAGTACGAGGAGACGCACTGCCGACAGCTCGTGTGGGACTTCGCCGGCGGCCAGGGAGGCGCCTGAGCCTTGATCCTTCCGCCGGTCGACCCTGAGGTGGCGGCGCGAACGTTCCGGCGCCACCTGGACACGTACTGGGAGAACCGCGACCTCGACTCCAACGGATGGAGCCGGGTGGTCGTCGAGCCCCTTCACACCGTGGTGTCGATCCCGGCCTGGCGTCCCGACGGCACGACCGAGCCGTACCACCTCCGCCTCGGGGCCGAGTACTACGACGCGTTCCCGCCGACCGTTCTCATCGTCGCGGGGACGGAGGGATGGCCCCGCGCCCGGGCCGGCACCACGTGGTGGCCAAAGCTCTCCCACCCCGGCTGGCTCGCCCTCCACGACAGCTACCGCTACACCGACGGCCAAGGCAACTCGGTCGAAGGCCAGCTCGTGTGCTTCAGCATGACCGCCGAGTACTACATGTCCAACCATTCCCCGACCGAGAGCCAGCGGTGGCAGCAGGGACGACACACTGTCGCCGCAACCCTGAGCCGGCTGGCCGAGGTTCTCGCCCCTCCCCACTACATCGGTCCTGATGCGCCTCGTCCTGCCTGAGCCCGTCTGGGAGTCGCTCCTCGACCAGTTCGCCCGGCAACGACCCGGCGGCGAGCGCATCGCGTTCCTCGACGGGTATCGCCTCGGTGACGACGCCGTCGTCACGACGCTGACGATCCCCGACGCCACCTGTGAACCCGGTTACTACGCGGTGTCCCCCGACCAGATGCGCGAGGCAGGCGCCCACTTTCGGCGCTTCGGCATGGTCCGTTTGGCCCAGGTCCACACCCACGGTGGACTCGGCCTCCACCACTCGGGCCGAGACGACCAGATGGCGTATTCACAGCGCCACGGGGCCGTCTCGATCGTCCTTCCCGAGCATGCGGTCGACCGGCCGTCGCCGACGGAGGGCCTCGTGCACGTCAGGACCGGGGACGCGTGGGTTCCCCTCACCGCCGACGAGGCGGCCGGCCTGGTCCTCCTCGTCCCGTCCACCCTCGACTTCAGGAGAAAACTATGGACGCCGTCTCCTCCCGCCACGAGATCGACGTTCGCGGCGTGGTCGGCCCGATGGATACGGCGAGCCCTGTCGCCGTCTCGCTGGAGATCCCCGCGGACGTAGCCGGGTCCCCGGCTGCGCAGCACACCGCGTGGGCGCTCCTCAACATGCTGATGCGGTTGGACCGGGTCATCTCGGCCGTCTCCGTGGCCTGTCCATCGGACGTGCCCCAGCGTGTGCGTCTCTCGCCGTTGGCCGGCGACGCCGGTGGGCTTCGAGACAGGTTGCGTCACGGTGCCGCCGCCGTCAACGTCGTTCCGGTCGACTTCGGCCACCATCGCGGCGACGTGCGGATCGTGGTCGGTCCCGGCGATGCGGTCTCCGACGGGATTCGGGTATACGGAGAAGCCTGGTGCGGGGGCTTCGCCCGTGACCGGGCCGTCGCCGCCGCCCCGCCCTCGACCCTGCCCTTCGGTCCCTACATCGCCGCGGCCATGGCCGTGGGCGAGGTCTTCAAGCTCGTCCGCATAGACCCCGCCAAGTATCCGCCCACCGTCGCCGCCTTCTACTCGCTCTGGTCCCACCAGTCCGACACAACGTTCATCCGATGCGGCCCCGCCGCGATCCCGTCCATCGTCCTGGACGAGACCCTTGCCGGTGTCGGTGCGGTCGGGTGCATCTGCGCCAACCTGCTCTGGTCCACCGACGGCGTCTCCGGCCGCATCCTCCTCGTCGACGGCGACGAGGAGGGGGTCGATGTCACGAACCTCAACAGGTACATGCTCTTCGGCCGCGCCCACCTCGGGATGCCCAAGGCGTCGACCGCCCACGACCTGCTGAACGGAGCCGGCTCCGTCGCCTGGGACGCCCATGACGGACCTCTCGAATCCACCGGTCGGCCGCACCGGCGCATCCTGTGTGCCGTCGACACCAACCCGAGCCGCCTCGCGGTGCAGAGCCTCTGGCCCGAGTCGCTTCTCATGGCGTCCACCAACGAGCTGCGGGCCGAGGTGGTGCGCTGTGATCCCCGGATGGGAGGGCCCTGCGCCCGTTGCCACAACCCGCCCGACACCATGACGCCCGACGACGAACTCCGGCGGCGGTTCCGAGAGGCCGACCCGGACGAGCAGCGCCATTTGGCCGAGGAGGTCAGCGCCGCTCTGCACGACGCCGTTGCGTGGGCGGAGACGGGTGAGTGCGGCACCACCGGGGAACGGGTCCGTGACGCCCTGCGGGGACCGCGGGGCAGAACGGAATCCTTCTCGGCCCCGTTCGTCTCGTGTGCCGCCGGGACCATGCTCGCCGCCGAGGTGGTGAAGGAGCACCTCGACGCGCCCGTCCCGTTGTCGCCGTCCGTGGCCCGCGCCCTCCTTCAGTTTTGGCAACCCGATCGCTCGTCGGGTGCGAAGCCGTACCTGCGGGACCCCCGCTGCCCGACCTGCATCCCCGAGCACGAGGCGGGGGTGATCTGGCGCGAACGGACCGCCGTCCGTCCATGGCGGTCCGCCGCGCGTCGGGAGGATGCTGGTCAGTGAAACTGACATCCGCGTAGAATGGGGGTCAGTGGAGGATCAGGACTGGCTCTACCGGGAGATCGGCCGTCGCATCCGTGAGGCCCGGCGACGGGCGTCGCTGACCCAGGTGGAGCTGGCCCAGAGGGCGGGGTTGGCGCGAACGTCCATCACCAACATCGAGATGGGCAACCAACAACCCACCGTCCACGCCCTATGGCGGATTGCCGACGCGGTACAAGCGCCACCATGCGACCTGCTCCCGGAGTGGCCCCATCGGCAGGCCGACACCGACTCGCAGCTCCCCGACGATGTCCCGGCGGCCACCCGCGCCGCGCTATTGAGAATCGATGCCAAACAAACAAAACGGAGGTCATAGCTTGCCTAAAGCGGACACCGAGGCCGCCAGACTGTTGCAAAGCGCCGGCATCACGAGCCCGCCCGTGGACGTGGACGCGTTGGCAACGCGCGTCGGTGCGGCCATCGTCCCCGAATCGCTCGACCCCGAAGTATCCGGAGTCCTGTATCGACGACCAGACGGTGTCGTGATCGCCGTCAATCGCGACCACGCCCCGACCCGACGCCGCTTCACCGTGGCCCACGAACTGGGCCACCTCCTCCTGCATCAAGGCCGGCCGCTGATCGTCGACCACGTCGTGCGGGCGAGGATCAACCTTCGTGATCACCGATCCAGCCTTGCGACCGAGCGAGAAGAGATAGACGCCAACCGCTTCGCCGCCAGCCTCCTGATGCCCGCCGACCTGGTCAACGATCGACTCACGAAGCAACTCCGGCATGGCTTGAGCGAACAGCGAACCATCGACGCCCTCGCAAAGGAGTTCGGCGTCAGTCCGCAGGCCATGGAGTTCCGACTCACGAACCTCGGCCTACGGGCCGCCGTCTAACGAACCGCCTCGTCAGTCTCAGATCAGACCGCCATGTTGAGATCACTCAGAGTCGAAGCCGCCTCACCTCTTCACCGATCGTCCCGACGATGTCGTCAACGGGCTCATGCTCCCAAAACCGGAGCACCTCCCAGCCGTGGGAGCGCAGCAGGGCGTCGTTCTGCCGATCGCGTGCCACGGTGCCGTCCAACTTTGTCGACCACCACGTCGCGTTGGTGACGGGCCGGGTGGCATGTTCGGGACAGCCATGCCAGAAGCATCCGTCGAGCTGAACCGCCAGTCGAAGGCGGGTGAACGCCACGTCTACCTCGCAACGGATGCCGGGGACCGGGCGGTAATGCTTGCGGAACCGGAGCCCGGCGGCGTGCAGTGCCGACCGCAGCTCGATCTCGGGTCGGGTGTCGCGGGGGCGGTTCGACCGCAGCGACCGACGCACGCCCTCCGAGGACGCCCAGGACGGGGCGGGCAAGGCCATGACCCGATCGTACGTCCGAGGCATCGCCGACATAACTAGTCGACGTTGGTAGACTAACGATGTGGTCCGACGCGTGGTGCTGCAGGATCTCATAGACGCCTCCGAGGTGGCGACGCTCCTCGGTCTCAGTCAACGGAACAGCGTCGCGACGTACTTGCAGCGTTATCCCGACTTCCCCCGTCCCGTCGTCGACACCGGCACGGGACGCTGTCGTCTCTGGCTGAGGTCGGACGTGGATCGATGGCGCCGGGCCAGGGCGGCAGCCGGCAAGGTACGCAGGCGGTGACCACGTCCGACGGACCCCCATCCTTTACCATGATCGACCTCTTTGCCGGCTGCGGTGGCGGTTCGATCGGCTTTCGCCAGGCCGGGCTAACGCCGGTGGCGGCCGTGGAGATCAACGCCCGGGCGGCCGAGGCGTACGAGGCGAACCTCGGCGTGAAGCCCGTCGTCAGGGACATCCGACTCGTCACCGGTGCGGAGTTGACGACGATGGCCGGCCTCGCCTCCGACGAGTGCACCCTCCTCTTCGGCTGCCCGCCATGCCAGAGCTTCACGAGCCTCCGCAAGGGTGCCCCGGCAACCACCGTCGACCGTGCCCGCAACACGCTGTACCTCGACTTCCTGCGCCTTGTGGCGGAGGTTCGGCCCCGCCACATCGCCTTCGAGAACGTTCCGGGGATGTTGAGCGGTCGCTGGCATCCGCACTTCGAGGCGTTCGTCGACCGCCTGGACGAGATCGGCTACGAGGCCGACTGGGCGATCGTGGACGCCGCCGACTACGGGGTGCCCCAGTACCGCAGGCGGGTGCTCGTCGTCGGCAGCCGGGTCACCACACCGTTGCTTCCCCCGCCGACCCACTTCGCCGACCCCGCAGATCGGCGTCGCCGGCGTCACGTGACGGTGCGCAAGGCGATCGGCGACTGCCCCCCACTGCGTCCCGGTCAACGCGACCCGCACGACCCCTTCCATGAGGCCAGGTTCCACACCGATCTCGCATTGCGGCGTTTGCGGGCGATTCCCGAGGGCGGCGCCCGCGCCGACCTACCGCCCGAGCTGCAGCTCGAATGTCACAAGGGACATTCCGGCCACTACGACATTTATGGCCGCATGTGGTGGGACCGCCCGGCACCGACGCTGACCTCGGGTTGCACGAACGTCACGCGGGGTCGCTTTGCTCATCCCGAACAGGACCGTGCCATCACCCTGCGCGAGGCGATGTTGCTGCAGGGGTTCCCCCGACGGGCACAGCTCGCCGGGACGCTCGACGAGATGGCCCTTCAGGTGGGCAACGCAATCCCGCCACTGCTCGCCCGACGGGTCGGCGAGACGGTGCTCGCCATGGAGGTGGCGTCCCGGGTCGGTCAGCGACGGACGACGCCGTCCGCCACGGTGATGACCCGTGTCCCGAGACGTTCGAGGGCGTCGAGGAGCCTCACCAGGTCCTCCACCTGAGGACCCGACACCTCGACACCGACCTCCACGTGCCGACCGAATCCCGCGGCCGTGAGGTTGGCGGAGCCCACGTATCCCTCGGAGCCGTCGACGACGAGCACCTTGGCGTGTGATCCCAGTGAGGAGATGTCGGTGTGCAGCTCGGTGACCGTGAGTCGACGTCCAGGGTTCCGGACGGCGTCGTCGACAAGCGGGCTCAACTCCGCCCCATGGCCGACGCTCGTCAGGACGTCGACCCTCACGCCCCGGCGCATGGCCGCGGCGAGGGACCCGTGAAGGTGACGCACCGCCGTGGCGTCGACATACGGTGCCGCCAGGAGAACCCTGTCGCTCGCACGGTCGACGAGTCCGAGGAGCACGCCCGCGGTCTGCCGGAGCAGAGGCGGGCGCACGACGGCCCGAATCGCCTCGGGCAACGTCGCCACGGGCGCCCACGCCGAGCGCGGCGGCGCGATCTCGAACGAGTCGCCGACCAGGTCGAGCGCGACCGCCACGTCGTCTGCCCGTCGACCGTCGAACCGGCCAGTGGTGTCGACGACCCCCAGCGTGCACAGATGGCGGCGCCACTCAGCGGCCGGCGCCGAGATTCCCGAGGCTTCGAGGCAGGACGCCACGACGGTCGTGTCGACGGGGGCGTCGCCGCAGCGCGCCCGCAGATGCGATGCGAGCGAGGTCCACCGGTCTGACCGCGCGTCACGCGTCCCGAGACGGTCGTGGACCGCCCGCAGCGCCACGTTCACGGCCCGTCGAGCTCCGGTGACCAGTACCCCACGACCTCATCCCTCGGCCCGCCGAACAGGTCCCACCGGCTGATGAACCGGTTCCACACCTGGCAGGCGGTCTCGGGAAGTTGCAGGCAGCCGTGGTCGGCGCCGCGGTTGGCCTCCATGCAGTTGGGGTCGTAGATGCACGTGGCGTTGGCCACGGCGCGCTCCACGACCTCGTCGAGGTTCTGTTCCAGCACGGTCCGCAGTCCGCCGATGGTGAACTCGCTGCCCCCGTTGGGATGGATCGCAAAGCTCAGCTCATACGGGAAGAGGTACTCGGACAATCCCGTCTCGGAGTACCCGCTGTCGACCGAGAGCGCCCGCAGCACCTGGTGCGACACGGAGTGGAGCAGCCGGAACAGCGCCCGGGCGCCGTACTCGGGATCACCCGGGGCGGGTTCGTCGTCAGGGTTCCAGCGCGGAAGCTGGCCGTCTGCCGGGTCCAGGCGCGCCGCGAACCACTGCCGCGGGTCGCCCGAGGCCCCCATCTCCTCGTGCGTCGCCGCCCCGTTGGCCACCAGCCACCTCACGACCCGGGCACGATCGAGCGCGAACACCAACGCCTCGGTCTCGGTCGGACTCGCGTAGAGCAGCGTCGTCACCTGCTGACCGCGTGCCGCCCGTCCCTTGTATGCGACGAGGTCCGCCTCCCTCGGCCCAAATCCTCCCCGGGTGTAGCCGATGGCGAGGTACGTGACGGGAAACTCGTTCACGAGCATGCACCGGTCGGGCTCGAACCCCGCAGTGCCCAACGCCGTCGTGTAGTTCTGGTACCTGCTCACTCGGGCCGCCGACGCCGTGGTGCCGCGCAGCCGCTCCAGCGTGATCCTCGGCTTCGCGAGCACCCGCTCGTACACGCCGACCTGTTCGGCGAGGCTGCGACCGCGGCCGTCCTCTCCGAGCGGGTCGAACCCGAGGTCCTTCTCGACACGCGACCTGAGGTCGTCGAGGTCGACGGGGACGTACTGCCGACGAAGCACCCGTGCCTGCTCGATCAGGGCGGCCTGGCCGGTGCCCTCCATGATCTTGATGGAGTCGGCGATCGCGGGCGGAATCTCCGCCCCGCCGCCGGAGATGAGAGAACGGGCCTCGTCCTCGTCGCACTCCTCCAGCCAACGGGCGAGCGTCCCCACGACGAAACCCGGCGTCTGTGCCCGCCGGGAGAACTCCTCCGGGGGAACGTTGACCACCGTACGCCCGTGGCCCGAGTACGCCGACGACGCCGTGTGCACCTGCGGCGCCATCATCTTGTCGACCCAGTTGCACCCCGACCGGTTGGGGCAGAACGCCCGCACCGGCGTCGCCGCGCCGCACTGGAGGCACTCCCACCGGAAGTCCTGGAACCGCGACACCTGGTCGTTGAGACGGAATCCGGCGGTGTGGTGCACCGCGCAGTCACGCGGCGGGAGCATCGGCAGTATCTCGCCGCACGAGTGGACAAAGAGGTACTGAAGCTGGCGGTTGCCGTGCTCGTGGCCACACTGTGGACACGCGGGAGGCCACGTGTCGACACCGGGACGGGGGTCCGTCGCCTCCCACACCTTTCCGCACCTCGCCCCCGCCGCGCACCGGAACACGAGCGGCCACACCCTCGTGTACACCTTGCCGGGGATGACGATCTCGTAGTGCTGGTGGGCAAGGGGGTCGTCCGTCGGAAACTCCGGCGCCCGGTCCGATCCGGCCTGAGCGCCTCCCGCCTGGCGGCCCTCGACACGCCACAGACGCACGAAGTTCATCGCCTCGTTGACGAGGTATCCGGGGTCGGGCATGTTCCCCTGGTACGCGTCGTCCCGCCCGTACTGGCGGACCTGGGCGACGAAGCCTCCGGGATGGTCGAAGGTCTGATTGGGTCGATAGCGGTACAGGACCTGGCCCCGGTTCCGCGCCATCTCCTTGGGGGCGAAGGTGCTCACGATCGCTTCCTTTCCTGCAGGACGTAGAAGGGGATGCCCTCGGCGATGTCACGCAGCGAGGTCATCGGGGTGTACTCCAGGCCGAGGTAGTCGCCGGTTCCCCGGTACCGGGGCCGACCGCCGAGCGACGCGCTCGCCGCGGCCCCCGCCGCCCGGATGCTGTCGACGGCCACCTGGACCCGGTCGTCCAGTTGTGGGCGAAGTTCGGCCGCCTCGTCCCGTTCGGTCATGTACGCCTCGCGCAGGTCGCCGAGCAACGCCGCCGGTTGCGCCGACTCCAGACCACCCGCGTCGGGGCTGCGCAGGGCGCTTTGCATCTGCGTCAGATCGTGGAGGTGCGCGGGGCCACGGCCGGCGTCCCAGAACTCACGGTTGGTGACCTGCAGGATTTCAGCCATCAGGACGCCCGGCAGCGTCTTGCTTGCGGCGTACGCACTCCACCGGTTGATGGCGACGGGCTCCACCATCCTGTCCAGGTACTCGTGGAACTTGGCGTGGTACCGGAAGTGCGACCGGTCGCGCTCCCGGATCGGATTGAAGATCATGAACACGATCCCGAGGTATCGTCGGCCCACCCGCGACGACGCCTGGATGTACTCGGCCATCGACTTCGGCATGCCGTTGAACACCATGACGTTGAGCCGGTCCACGTCGACGCCGTGGGAGACCATGCTCGTGGCGATCACCCCCTCGGTCTCGCCCGAGCCGGTCAGGTGGTCCAGCGTGATGCGCACGTCGTCGAACGACGTGTCGCCGCTCAACTCCCTGACGGGGACCGGACGCAGCCCCTGAAGACGCATGTGTTCGTTGACCTGCGTCTCCATCGAGCGGCTGAGCTTGCCGAAGTCGACGAGGCTCGTCACATAGGTCAACGACACCCGGTACAGGTCGAGCAGTTGCTCGAAGTCCTGCGAGGACATGCCGGCGAGTCCGGGCACGCCGACGGCACCCACGTCCTGGAGCCGGCGAATCTCCTTGTGGAACGCCTGGAGAATTCGCACCAACGTCTGTTCTGCCGTGGTCCGGTTCGGCTGGACCCCGATGAAGCGGCGCATCGGCTCGTCGAGGAGGCGCCAGTAGAAGGACTCCTCCAGCGACGGACCGGGCAGCGGGATCACGACGGAGTCGAGCCCGAAGAGGTGTTCCACCTGACGGTCCTCGCCCTTGATGGTCGCCGTCGTCGCCACGACCTTCATGCGGACACCGCGACCGTCGGAACGCGAGCGCGCACTCATGCGCCGCTGCGTGACGCCGAGGATGCCCTCGTAGTGGCCGCTGAAGGCCCCAAGGTCCTCGTCGACCATGTGCAGCTCGTCGACGATCTCCAGCGACGGCCCGGCGTCGTACAGCGGGGCGGCCAGCGGGCGGATCGTGTTCTTGGGATGCCCCTTGGCGCGCCGCTCGTGGCACTTCTGCCCCCGGCCGAGACCGTGGAGCGAGCATTCGCAGTCCACGTCGCCGAGCACCGCCCCGAACCGGTCGCTGAGGCCGATGTTGGCGAGCTTGTCCAGCGTTCCGACGATGAGCGACGGCAGGTACCGGTACACCTCGGTGTCCACCACGACGACCGGAAGCACACGACCGCAGTTGCTGCAGGCGTGTTCGAGGCGGAGCCGGGACGGGTCCGGCGGTAGGACCTCGACGGTCCTTTGCCGGCAGTACGGGCATTCGTCCACCACGCGCACCTCACGGCGACGCTCGGCGTCCGTCATCAACCGGTCCAGGGTCGCCTGGTCGCGGCTCAGGGAGTTCGGGGTGTTGCCCTCACCCGCAAAGAAGCCGAGGGTGAAGGGGTCCCCCGCGTTCCCCCCGACGGCGTCGATCTCCGCGTCCGCCTTGGTCCTGACCTCCTCGGCGGCTGCCACGAACTCGACCTGGCGCTGGGTCTGCTGCAGCGTCAGCAGGCGGAGCGGGAAGCGGCACCATGCCGTGATGCCGCGGACCTTCCCCCGCGCCCGGTCGTAGAACATGGCGCAGGCGCACAGGCCGAGATATGCCTCGGTCTTTCCACCCGACGTGGGAAAGAACAACACGGTCGCCGCCGCCGTGGGGTCACGTCCGTCCTCGCCGCCCCACAGGCCGGGGGTGAACTCCGAAGGGTCGTGCTCCCGCCACGCCAGCGACGAGAGCTGGGAGACGACGAAGACCAACTGGAACAACCGCCATCCCGGATGGCGTTTGCCGCTCATCTTCCCAAGCCGGATCATCGTCCGGTTCGCCAGCCTGAAGGCGAGCAGGAGTCGTTCGTCCCGCCGTAACCACGCCACCCCGTCCTCGAAGCGCCGGATTTCGGCCTCGAACGCGTCCCGGTCGCGACGCTTCCTCTCGGCCAGCTCGTCGCGCAGACCGTCCGTCGACCAGGCGTCGGACGCCATCCACGTCCTCATGTCCTGCGCCAGGGCGCCCAGCGGGCCGAGCGGGTCGCGGGCCAGCACCGAGAACTCCGTCGCCGGATGCTCCTTCGACGCCATGCGTCGCGTCTGGCACACGGGCGCCGCCACCGACCAGAGACGACGGACGACCGTGCCACCCTCCTCCGTCTGAGCGGCCAGGCCGCAGTTGTTGGCGTACCCCGGCAGCTTCGGGTCGTACCGGTATGCGTCGGGGCCGAGGTACATCTCGATCGGCACGATGACCCCCGGCTCGGCGCCGCACTCCAGGCGCACCCGGAACAGGAAGTGATCCCGGGCGTCGTCATGGCGCTCGACCTGCTGCCCCCGTCGAGTGGACGTGACCTTGGGGTCGTCGGACAGGTTCTCCAGGCTGAGCTGCACCCGATGGCGCCCGCCGCCGACCGGTCGGGTCAGGGCCGTGATCCTCGCCTCCCACTCGGGAATCACCGGCGTGCCTGGCAGTCCGGCGATCCAGGCGCGGAAGTCGTCCTCGGAGTTGAGGACGTCACCGGGCACGAAACGCTCCGACCGGTCGTCGCCGTTGCGGCGGTCCACCCACGGGTCCGCCGACGCCGCGGTCTGGACGGCGGCGAACCCTTCACCCAACTCCGACATGCCGATGTGCTGCAGGTGTGTCCCGGGGTCCAGCTTCAACGTCAGGGGGCTGCCGTCGACCTCCACCCGCCGGTACGCCGGGGCCAGTCTGTACTCACGCCCGATCCGGTCCTCGGGCGCGTCGTCCCCGCCCTTGTATGACAGTTGTTCCCGCAGCGTCGGGAAGACGCGGTAGTAGCAGCTCACCGTCGCCCGGACTTCGAGGACGGCACGGGGGTCGACGACCTCGAACTCGAACCCCGCCGATCTCGGCGTCTCCCGCCCGCGGCGCTCCCGGCCCGCGGTGATATTGAGGTCCTGGGGCGCCAGCGTCGCCAGGAAGTACCTCGCGGACGGCGGCTCGCCGACGCACCGGTCCCCGTCCCTCTCCCCGGTGGCGTCGAGCACCACCGCGTCCACGAGGTGGTTCACCATCGCCGACTGCTGCTCCACCGTCGGCTCGAACCCGTTACTCATCGTCGTCCTCCCTCTCCGGGGCGTTCACGCTCCCGATCAACACGTACGGCACCTCGCCGGCCGGCTCCGCGGCGGCCACCGTGAGGATGTCGACGGACTGGCGAAAATCGGCCACGGTCAGGCCGCTGCGTTCGTCGACGACCTCGTCGGACTCCATCAGCCCCGCCTCGGCCGACGAGCCCACTCTCATCGCCAGCTCCGAGAGCCGTTGGCCGAGGCGGACGTGTGCACCCCGCAGCGAGCGAATGCCCCGGCACACCTCGTCGTACCGGTCGCGCAACACGGCGTCGTCCATGACGATCCCAACCCGGCGAACGTCATCGTCGTCGTCGGGTCCGATGGTGACGCCGATCACCCAGAGCCGGATCGTCTGGTCCTGCACCGTGCAGCCCTCGGCCCACAGGGCCTCGGCGAGCGCCGAATAGGTGCCGAAGGACGCGTACGCCGCCGCCAGCACCCGTCGCCAATGGGCGACCCAGGCGGCGGCGACGGCGAGGCCGGGCACCTCGACGGCGACCTCGATCACCTTCGCCAGCAGGTCCTTTCTGCTGTCCCCGTCGAAGAACAGGAGCCGGTCGTCGCCTCGCACGGACGAGACCGGGTAGGCCGGGTCGGGCGTGCCGCTTCCCGGGCGGAGCCGGGTCACCGTTCCTGCCGCCTCGACGAGCGTCCAGCGGCCGTCGTCGAACGTGATCCTCGTCGCGGTCACAACCGACGCCCCCGACCGCGCCGTCGCCCCCCGGTCGGATGCGGTGGACTCCTCGAAGCCGGCAGGTTCGAGATCGGCAAACCACCGGTCGCCGTCCCACAGACCGGGCGGAATGTCTGGCGGCACAACCGTCGTGACAGGGACGCGAGCGCCGTCCCGGGGGACGAAGGTGGAACGACCGTCGTCGTCGACCAGTCGGGCATCCCCGCTCAGCTCCGACCACACGGCGTCCTTCGCGCACGCCCTCCCCAACCAGGCCTCGCGATCGACCTGGAGGCCGACGACCTCACGGATGCGTTCGACCTCGTCGTAGCCGCGCGCCACTGATTCGAGCGGTCCCTCGGGCGTGTAGGCGAGCACCCTGACCGACGTGGCAACGCCACAGCGGTACACCCAGCGAGCCCACGTCGGGGCCATCCCGGTCAGCACGGCAACGTCCGCCGGCACCTCCTCCGCGAGCGCCCCCAGGGAGGTCACCCGCACCGCGCCCAACCTTCCCCGCGACCCCAGGTCGGCACGGTGAAGGCGGGCCAGCTCGGCGGTTCGTGCGACGAGCATCACGTCGTCGTGATCGTCGAGCGCCTGCTGCAGCGCGAGCACGAGGGCGTCCCGCTTCGGCGGCTCCGCCCCCAGGGCCGCGGCGAGGTCACGCAGCTCCGCCTCGGCCATCGGCAGATAGAGCTCGCGCGCCTCTCCCCGCGTAAGACGCGTTGCCGCCGCGATGGCGTCGAGCCGCACCCTCACGGGAACCGTGAGGCCCTCGTACACGGCCGTCGGCAGCGCCAGCCCCGAGAGGTCGTGGAACAGCGTGAACGCCTCACGGGCGAGCTGCCCCGCCACCGCGGACCTGCGGGCGGCACGCGTCAGGGGGCCGATGTCCTGCCAGAAGAGGGCGGCGTTCTCGCACACACGGTGCGCCGGGACGGCGATCACCTCGCACCGCGCGTCGGCCCGGCGGGCGAGCCGCGCCGGGAGTCCGCCGTCACCCGCAATGCGTTCCAGGTCGGTGTGGTCCCACCCGAACACCAGCGTGAGGGTGTCGGCCCGTGCCAACAGGGGATCGGATGGGTCGCCGGCCACCAGGACGGCGGGAACGCTCAGATCGGAGACCCTCTCCACGTCGGGGCACGGCAGGTCGACGATCACCAGGTCGAGGTTCGGCACCGCCGACAGCGCCGCGATCGACGGGGCGAACACCGTCGACCACCCGTTCGCCGGGTTCGCGCCGAGAACACGGACGACCGAGTCCCTTCCCAGCGTTGCCGCGGGCACGGTGTCGCGCAGCGGGGCGATGCTGTTGCTCCTCGGGTGGCGGATGCCCAGTCCCCGGTAGAAGCCGCGGGCCCCGTAGTCGGAGGTGACGACGGCGACGTGCTTGCTGCTGCCCAGCGCCCGACCGCTCTCCCGATAGTACGCCGCCATGTCGGCGATATGCACCGCTGCGGCTATCAACCCGGGGAGGGGCGCCAGCGGGTCGGCGGGGCAGACGACGAGCGTTCGCCCCCGCGCGAAGGCCCACTCCGCAAGTCGAACGGCCTCGATCTCCAGCGCCGAGATCGGGACCGGGGAGCGGTCACTACACAGCCGACGCTCTTCGAGACACGTCGAAAGCCCAGGGTTTGCGTACGCCCGAATTGCCCCCGGCCACGGCAGAGCCGAACCGTTGAGGTCCATAGTCACCTCGTCCGCGATTTGTGGAACGGGGGAGTGCCGACCCATTGCCGACACCGATGTCCTCCCGCGCCAACTTTGGCGGTCGCCCGCGACTCTACACCCCGCCTGTGACAACGACGAGGGACTCGGAGTCAGACCAGATCAGATCAGAGAGGTCCGGCAAAGCCACGAGCTCACCCGGTCTCCCGAAGCCGGGCACCTCGGCCAGTTCGTCATAGAACCAGGCGCGTGGCGACCCGTAGACGTCGGTGCCGTCGTGACGGTCAGCATTCCTCTATCAGGTCGACCAGGGCGAGGCCGGCTACCAATCGGCCCAGGCGGGCGGCGAGTGGGAGGTGGACGACGACAGCCCTGACGCCGAGGGCGGCCAGCTGGTCGCGGACCTGGCCTCGGGCCGTGGTGTCGGGCGCGACGGTGTCGCGGCGTTCGACGGCGACGAAGTCGAACCAGCCGGCTCGGGCGTGGTCGACGAGCTGGGCGAGGCCGGGGCGCTCCAGCGTGGACCCGGGGCTGAGGTCGGCGTAGGTGGCGACGTGGCACGCCCGGTATCGGGCAACGAACGCGGCGACGGTGGCGACCTGGGCGTCGAGGCATGCTTGGGCGCCAATGGTGGGGTTTTCCCTGGCGTAGATGGCGACTCGGTGCATCGCACCTCCCTCAGCGCGGGGTTGGGTCCCTCGGGAGGAGACCTCGACGGGGTGAGGAATGCATGCCGGCCCCGGTCACGCCATCCGCGCCCGGCTGGTGAATGGGTCAACGGAGCTCGCTAAGGGGCCGCGAGGGAACTATCCGCGATTTGGCCAGCGTGTCGAGGTAGCCTTGATATGTGGAGCTGAGCGAGGAAGGCCTGGAGTCCTTCTTCTCGTTCATGAAGCCGCTCCTCGACGAGCGTCA
>JAKAQB010000190.1 GCA_021811865.1 Actinomycetes bacterium
TCACCGTCTGGATCGAGTCGATCACGAGCAGACCGGGCCGGACCTGGTCAGCGCCCTCGATGGAGGCGAGCAGGTCGCTCGTCGAGAGCACGAAGCACTCCTCCTCGAGCACACCGAGCCGGGCGGAGCGTTGGCGCACCTGCTCAGCCGACTCCTCGGCCGCGATGATGAGAGACGAGCGCCCCGTCGATGCGGCTGCAGCCACGGCCTGGAGGACGAGCGTCGACTTGCCGATGCCCGGCTCGCCGCCGAGCAGAGTCACCGAGCCCGGCGTGAGCCCGCCACCGAGCACCCGGTCCAGCTCGGAGAGCCCGGTCGCAAACGGGCGGGCGGCCTCCGGGTCGACGCGGGGCAGCCGAACGGGACGGAGTCCGGCCTCTTCGGAGCGGCCCGCCGGGCTCCAACGGGAGCTCGGGCGGCCGCGGACCTCGGCCTGCTCCTCGACGAGCGAGTTCCACTCGCCGCAGCTCGCGCAGCGACCCACCCACTTGGCGGCCGCGGCGCCGCAGGACGTGCAGACGTGACGGCGGCTCGGGCGGCTCATGGCACTCACGGTACGCGCGGGGTGTTGAATGCTCCGGACTCGGTCGTCGACACATCGGAGAACCCGACCGACCTGGACGGTCGTTCCGGGGATCAGCGGCCGTCCACTCCGGGCGAACGTCCGGCCGGGCCCGCCCAGGGGTCGCCACGGTCTGGAGCGGCGGCGCGCTCTGTGGCCCGGGCCCCGTGCGACCGAACCTGTCTACCCTCCCCGACACTCGTGTGCCCGTCTCCTGCAATGTCGGGAACCGGCGCCTTCGTCACCGTCGAAGAGCGCCACCGCCCCATGTGCCGTGTCGTCGCTCTCGCGGGTCGCTCTGGCTGCTCGGCCGGTTTCCGTCAGAGCGGGGAGATCAGGACCGATTGCCCGGCGCCAGCTTCGTGTAGGCATCGCCGCAGGCGGACGGCTCGCCGAGCGCTCCGTAGGTGCGGCACTGCTGCTGGTCGCACCATCCGACGAGTCGCTTCCCCTGACGAACCTCGAGGCTGTGTTCGGCACACAGGGCGATGTCGGGCAGGATCACCGTGACCGAGTACGAGGGGTCTCCTGGGTCCGGCCCGCGGGCGAGCGTCCGGCGCGGTGGCTCGAGGGCGTCCGTCGCCGGCTCACCGCAGAGGACGCACACCGACTCCGGTGCCGTCGTCACCGCGGAGCGGTCTCCCGCAGGTGGTCGACGGCCGCCGTGCGGGTTCGTGCCGACGCCCCACCTCGTCCGGGCGCAGGACCGACCGGCTGGTCGGTCACGACCAGAGGCATTCGAGCTCCGCCCGGATCCGATCCCTGCGCACCTCGAAATCCTCCGGAGACATCTCGCCGTCCTCGAACGCCTGCTGCAGAACACGCAGGTCGTCGATCAGCTCCGGCTCCCCTCGAGGTGAGAGGGTGGCCGGGTCCGTGGCCTCGGCACCGGCAGCCTGCCGAACAGCTCTTCGCTCCGCCTTGACCTGGGCCCGCTCCAGCTTCTGGCGCTCACGTTGGCGCTTGCCAATAGAGCTGCTCACCTGAGCGTCCTCAGCGGGGCGGCACCGACTCCGGCGCCATCACCCGATCTGTGACGCGCGTTGCAGCCGTGCGTGGGAAAAAAGGACGTGCCCCGGAGGGGTATTCCCTGGCGGTGAACGATGAGTTGCTCCGTTCGGATCCGGCCGTCTCGGGGATCTCTCGAACAGGCCACGCCGGCTTCTACCAGCGACGATCCCACCCTACCAGGAGACGGCCATCTCTCCGACTCCGCTTCGCAGGCCCGCCAGCCGTGCACAGGGCCGGCGACAGGCCCATCGTCAGCGCTCTCGCTCGGAGACGAGCCGCCGTGATCCCTGTCGAGCGCAGGCGCCCGACAGAAAGGCGAGCCAAGTTCCCGCCCGAAAGCGGTATGAGAGGTCAAGAGAGCTTAGTGGCGCCGCGCAGATGTGGGGTTGCCCCGGTCCGACGGACAGGTTGATTATGCCGCCTCCCGGCGGGGGTGTTGGTGGATCTGCTGTTCGTACTCGACGGGTGTGAGGTAGCCCAGAGAGCTGTGAATCCTCTGGCGGTTGTAGAAGATCTCGATGAACTCGATGACGGCCCGGCGGACCTGGGCGATGGTGGCCCACGAGCGCCGGTAGATCAGTTCTTCCTTGAGGGTCGCGAACCAGCTCTCACCGACCGCGTTGTCCCAGCACTGTCCCTTACGGGACAGGCTCTGCACGCCGTGATGGGCTTTCAGTAGGGCACGGAAGTCGGTCGAGGTGTACTGGGCGCCACGGTCGGTGTGCATGATGAACCCCGGGCCCGGACGGCGGGCAGCGATGGCCATCTTCAACGCGTCACAGACCAACGACGCTTCCATGTGGTCAGCGATCGCCCAGCCAACCACCCGCCGCGAGGCCAGGTCGATGACCGTGGCCAGGTAGGCCCAGCCCTCCCAGGTGCGCAGGTAGGTGATGTCACCGACATAGACCCGGTCGACCTCCACGGTCCCGGGCCCGAACGCCCGCTTGATCAGATCGACCGCGGCCTGCGCCTCGGGATCGGCGATGGTGGTGCGCTTCCAACGACGCTTGCAGCGCCCGGCCAGGCCCCGGGCGGCCATGATCCGGGCGACCCGCTTGCGGGCCACGTGGAAGCCGTCCCGGCGCAGCTGGGCGTGCACCCGGGGACAGCCATAGACGCCCCGGGACTTCTTGTGGATCTCGGCGATCCGCTCGCCCAGGATCTGATCGTCGATCTCCCGGCGGGAGGGCTGGTCGCGCTGCCAGTCATAGAAGGCGGACCGGGAGACCTCCATGAGCTCGCACGCCTTGGCGACGTTACGAGACTCGGCCTTCTCCGCCTCGATGAACGGGTACGCGCTCACCGGGTCTCCCGTGCGAAGAAAGCCACTGCCCGCTTCAAGATGTCCCGCTCCTCGCGGGCCTCTCTCAGCTCCTTACGCAGCTGGGCCATCTCGGCCAGCTGCTCGGACGTCGGCCCGTCGCTGCGCCGGCCGGCGTCAATGTCTGCCTGCTTGGCCCACGCCCGAACCGCCGTCTCGGTCAGACCGAGCTCACGAGCCACGCCCCCAGCCGTCTTGCCGGGCTGGCGGACCAGCTCGACAACCTCGGCCTTGAACTCCGGCGTGAACGACCGTCGCGGGCGAGGCTTCTTCCGCTCCATCGTTTCCATTGTGGACATCCTTCCCGGGGGTCACCCCCCACATGGTGGATGTCCGTCAAACCGGGGCAGGCCCAAACAACGACGCAGGTCGTTGAGACCGGTCGGCGGGCACGACGGGTATGGGTGGTGCCGATCCTCTGCCACCTGCTTCGCCGGCTCCTCGTCGGGCGTCCAGGCATAGGTCAGCAGC
>JAKAQB010000191.1 GCA_021811865.1 Actinomycetes bacterium
GGTAGGGAGCTCGTGGTCGGGCCGGCGGTTCGTCAGCCCTCCTCCGGCTCGGCAGCCAGGGCGGCGGCCTTCGCCTTGGCCTCAGCGGGGCTCACACCGGCCTTGGCGACGAGCCAGCACGAGATGGGGGCCGCCGTCCGCTCCGAGGCGTGGGCGGCGATGCCCGCCAATCCGAGGAGGTCGTTCACCTCCTGCTCGGTCGGAGCGTCGACACCGAGCATGGCCGCGAACTGGTCCAACCACTCTGACGCTTGGTAGGTCACGATTGGCACCGTATCGCCGGAGGGTACGCCTCGATGCGATGCCAATCCGCGCGACTCACCTGGCGGCGACCCCCGAAGAGGTCTGGGTGGCGCTCGCAGGTCTGGCGGGGGACGGTGCCGGTCCCGCCGGCCGGCGCTGGCCCACCGGGGGGGCGACCGTGCTCGAGAGCGCTCCGCCCCGGCGGCTCCTGCTCGAGACCCGCCTCGGACCGCTCGCCGCCGCGCGGGTCGAGCTCCGCCTCGCCCACTCGGGCACGGGCACCGATCTCGTCATCGACGCCGACGCCGGGAGCGGGGCCGTCTCCCGGCCGGCACTGCGCCTCATCGGCGGGGTGGTCCTGGCGCTGTGCCAGAAGAGGTTCCTCTCACAGGTGCGCAGAGGCACGGCACGGCACGGCGGCGCCCTCTGGGCACGGCGGCCCTCCGCCGTCGCCGGCCGGTCGTAGCCGGCTGCGGCACGCGAGACTCCCGGCATGCCCGACGCGGTGGTGATCGGTGCGGGCCACAACGGGCTCGTGGCGGCCAACCTGCTCGCCGACGAAGGGCTCGAGGTCCTCGTGCTCGAGCGCAACGGCGAAGCGGGCGGCGCCGTCCGCACCGGCGAGCTCACGCTGCCCGGCTTCCGCCACGACCTCTTCTCCGCCTTCTACCCCCTCGCTGCCGTCTCGCCGGTGCTCTCCTCGCTCGGCCTCGAGGCCTACGGGCTCACCTGGCGCCACGCGCCGCTCGTCCTCGCGTCCACGCTGCCGGGTGGCCGCAGCGTCGCGGTCTCGCGCCGGCTCGAGGAGACGGTCCGCTCCCTCGAGGCCGACCACCAGGGTGACGGCGCCCGTTGGGAGCAGATGATGCAGCGCTGGCACTCGGTACGCGACGGCGTCGTGCAGGCGCTGTTCTCCCCCTTTCCGCCGGTCCGGGCGGGCGCCGGGATGCTGCGGCGCCTCGGCCCCTCCGGGCTCGTCCACTTCGCCCGCGACCTCGTGCTCCCGGTGCGGCGGATGGGTGAGGAGTGGTTCGGCGGCGAAGCCGCCGCCCTGCTGCTCGGCGCCTCGGCGCTGCACGCCGACCTGCCGCCTGAGTCGGCCGGGAGCGGTGGGTTGGGCTTCCTGCTCGCCTGCCTCGCCCAGGACGTCGGATTCCCGGTGCCCGAGGGCGGGGCGGGCGCGCTCACGGGGGCCCTCGTCGCCCGCCTCCGGCGCCGGGGCGGCGAGGTGCACTGCCGGCGGGAGGTGAGCCGTGTCGTGGTGAGGCGGGGTCGGGCGGTCGCCGTGCGGACGGCCGACGGCGACGAGATCGAGGCCCGGGCGGTCCTGGCGAACGTCTCGGCCCCGGCGCTCTACCTCCGGCTGGTCGGCTCCGAGCACCTGCCCGCCTCCTTCCTCGCCGACGTCCGCTCGTTCCACTGGGACGCTGCGACCGTGAAGGTGGACTGGGCGCTGTCGGCCCCGGTGCCGTGGGGGTCCGAGGAGGTGGGGAACGCCGGCACCGTCCACATCGCCGACGGGCTCGACGAGCTGACCGAGCATGCCGCCGCCCTCGCCACGAGGCGGCTTCCTGCCCGACCCTTCCTCGTCTTCGGCCAGCAGGCCAAGGCCGACCCGTCCCGCGCCCCGATCGGCTGCGAGACCGCCTGGGCCTACACCCACGTCGCCCGCGAGCTGCGCGGCGACGCCGGCGGCGAGCTCGACGTCGGAGGGGACGCCTGGGTGCCCGGCTTCGTCGACCGGATCGAGCGCCGCGTCGAGGAGCACGCCCCCGGCTTTCGCGACCGGATCCTCGCCCGGCACGTCTTCGGCCCGGGCCAGTTCGGCAGGGAGGACCCCAACCTCGACAGGGGCGCCGTCAACGGCGGCACCTCCCAGCTCCACCAGCAGCTGGTCTTCCGCCCGGTGCCCGGCTGGGGACGGGCCGAGACCCCGGTGGCGGGGCTGTACCTCGCCTCCGCCTCGGCCCATCCCGGCGGAGGGGTGCACGGTGCCCCCGGGGCGAACGCCGCCCGGGCCGCCCTCGCGAGCGCCCCCCGGCTCCGGGCGGCCGTCTTCGGCCGGGGCGGGGTGGGCGCCCTCACGGGCCGGCGCTCCGGGGGAGCTGTTGAGGAACGATGACGGCGCCGTCCGTCTACCGGTGTGCATCCGAGGCCCCTGGGCGGGCCGCCGCGAATGCCAGAACGGCGACATCGATTCACAGCGAATGCACAGAGTCCGGTCGCCGCCGTGCGCCGGTGCGCATCAGGCCGGCCTGACCGCCTCGGGCCGTCGCCGATGACCTGGACCGACGCCTGGAGGTGGTGGCGGGCGCCAGGGGGCGACCGGCGCCCGCCACCACGCCGGAGGCGTGCAGGCCGCGTCAGCCGATTGCCGCGGAGCACGAGCGGCGCATTTAGACTCCATCGCCATGACGGTCGGTCAGTGGCTAGGTCAAGCGCGCCCTGCTGCCGACGTCGACCTCCTCGAGAGCCCTGTCGAGCCGGCGGTCGCCGGCCGGCGGACCGGCCAGCCCCTCGAGGCGCCCGGGCGCCGGGCGGCGGGCCCGGACCGCCTCGATCGGTGGCGGGAGGAGCTCGCCTGGCCCTTCCTCGTCTACGGCTCCACCCGCCTGGCGCTCATCGCGCTGGCGGTCGTCTGCGATGTCGCCTTCGGCAGCGTGGTCCCGAGGCTCTCGATCTCGCACGAGTTCGGGAACTGGGACGGCTGGTGGTACATCCGGGTCGCCACCCTCGGCTACCCGACACAGGTCTCGCACGCCCAGACGACGCTCGGCTTCTTCCCGCTCTACTCGATGGTGATGTGGCTCGTCAGCCACCTCCTGCTGTCGTCCTACATGGTCGGCGGCCTCGTCGTCTCCCTCGTCGGGGGTTTCGTGGCGACCGTCCTCGTCCAGCGACTGGCGACGGACTGGTGGGGCCCCGAGGTGGCCCGCAAGGCGGTCCTCGTCTTCTGCCTCTTCCCCGGCAGCGTCGTCTTCACGATGGACTACTCCGAGGGGCTGCTCATCCCGCTCGTGGTCGGCACCATGCTCGCCCTCCACCACCGGCGCTGGCTGCTCGCAGGGGTCCT
>JAKAQB010000073.1 GCA_021811865.1 Actinomycetes bacterium
GCCCGGGTGAATCGTCGGTTCCGACACCCGCAGCGTCGATGCGCGTGAAGCCAACGAGGGCCCGGACCTCGAGCAACTTCCGCGCAAGGACGACCCGGGCGACGAGGCCTTGGAATCCATCGGGGACGTCGCCTGCCTGGAGGAACAGCTCCGCCTTGTCGTTCATCGACGAAGCCGGATCGCGGAAGGCAAGCCACTCTGGCCATCGAAGATCGATGTCGTCCGTCTGTACCTCACCGCGCTGCTTCAAGATGGCGGTCCAGACGTCATCGATCGGGAAAGCTGCGAGCGTGGGAAACATCTCCATCTCAATGAGCGCCTTCAACTTGTCGAGCGCGCCGACCTTCTCGATTTGCTTCGGGTTGCAGGCGGTGAGCGCAATCCCGATGGGCGTCGCCGCCTCCTTCACCGCGAGGGCGCTCCGGACCACGGGAAACCATGCGTTCGTCGCGCCACGCTGCATGGCGCGCACATCCGTAGCGTGAGCGCAGGCCGCGGAATCCTGGCTATTGCCAAGCCACGGACGACGACGAGCACACTGGCCGAGCGCATCGCCACGGCGCTCACCAAAAGCATCGCTGGCCGATCTCGCCTGGCCGCATTCGCATTGGACGAGGATGTCCGCGACCGTACCGGTCTTCGCGACCGAGAAGAGGGCGAGCTTCTTCTTGCAGCCGGTCGTGCCACGGTGAACATACTCGCGCCACGGGAAGTCGTCGATGTGGCCCGACGGGCACGCAACGATGAACGGCGCCGGCAGTGTCGTTGCCCTGTGCTTGCCGCGCCCTTTACAGCCAGGCGCCTTGCAGACGATCTCCTGCCACTTCGACTCGTACTCGGTGTGGCCCTCGCCGATCACGGACAACGTCCGGCAGACGGGACACAGTTGATACCGTGGGAACAGATAGGCCGGAACCGTCCCGCGCTTGTTGTAGAAGGTCCCTTCGCTCGGCTTGGCGGGAAAGAACCGCTTCACGCGCAGCGCGCGCTCGAGCCGAGGTTCGTGGATCGCGAGGTCCTCGTCGGTCGGCCAGCGGTCGATACCGGCGACGATCACGGAGAGCGTTTCAAGATCGACGATCGCCCCGGGCCCGAAGGTGGTGATCACCTGGCTCGGACGCACGTCACCGATCGCGCGTGTCGTCATGTTCAGACATCTCCTTCTTCGAGGAAGAACGCCGCGGTGGGCTCCACCTCTCGAAGAGAACCGGGCGTCGACCACTCGCCTTCGTTCTGCGTGCCGGCGGTTCGGAGCAGAACCCGACTGTTGTCCGGAGGGCGGCGAGAATCATCGAGCCAGGAGTAGCGCAGCAACGCATCCGCAAGGTGGGCCCAGTCATCTCGATGAGAGAGAAGACGTGCTCGAACGAGATCGGCGTTGTCTTTCCCCACGAGAACCGCCGCCCGCTGGCACACGTCTTCGATGATGTCGGCGGTGACCGTGCTCGCCGGATCGAAATTCTCCGCGTTCGGTTCCTCGGCCATCTGGCGGCCGAAGAGCCGGTTCATGGCGGCGAACATGCCTCGCAGACCGCGGTCGAGGGCGCGCGAAGACAACGGGGTGACGCTGATCGCTTCGACGTACCGGTAGAGCGCTGCGTGGTACGACTGAAAGCGTTCATAGTGCGAGAGGTCACGGGCGCCCATCCAGTTGTACATCGTGACGACCAGGCCGGGATGCTTGCGCCCCACGCGGCTCGTCGCCTGTATGTACTCGGCGGTCGTCTTCGGCTGACCGGTGACGGCCATGAGTCCAAGCCGGTCGATGTCTACGCCAACGGAGATCATGTTGGTCGCCAGCAGGACATCGACGGGCCAATCGCTCTTGCCGCGCGGGAAGGGGTTGTCGAGCCGCTTGAGGAGCCCCGGAATCCTCCAGGAGTCGATTCGGCTCGTGAGTTCTTCTGGGTCGGTGATGTTCCGCCGAGGAAGACCACGCTGCTGCGCGAGGTACCTGAGCCTCACGAGCTTGACGTCGTCCTCGACGAGACGCTTGGCCCCACCGAGCGCGCGCATGCTGTTGAAGTAGCCGACGAGTGTCCCGTATGGATCCGCGGCCGCGGGGTCGGCCTGAATCTCCGCCTCGGCGGTTGCCAGGAGGATCGAATAGACACGAACGAGTAGGGTCTTTGTGCTCGATCCAGGCGCGTTCACTCCCACGTACAACCGCCCCGCGCTGCTGTCGACCTCTGGATCGATCGCCATCTGGCGTGCGAAAAAAGAGTCACGGGCGGTCAAGCCGGAGGGTGGAAAGATCGCCAGCTTCCGGCCGCCATAGAGCTGGTGGGTTTGTTGGGCGGCGCGTCGTATCGTTGCGGTGGACGCGATCACCTTCGCGGGGATCCGCGTTGCGCCGGGTGGCATCAGGCTCGATGCGTACTCGACGACCGTCTCGTACAGCCCCACCATCGTTCCAAGCGGCCCGGAGATGAGGTGAAGCTCGTCCTGAATGATCAGCTCGGGCGGCAGCAGACGCGGTGCCGGGCCAGCGTCCCGGAGCTTTCGACCACCGACGGTGTCGCCGTGCGCCTCCGAGATATGCCCGTAGATCGGGCTGTACCTGTCCCGCAACCCGAAGAGCGTCCGCGTCTGGCCCTTGAAAGGGATGCGCGCGAACTTATCGACCGTCGCCACAACAAGCGATGGACACGCTCGGTAGATCTCGTCGTCGACGACAACCACGGGAATGCCGTGGTTGCCCGACGGTGCGGCGCTGAACTCGCATGCCTGGTTGCAGCACCACACCAGCGTTCGTTGCGCCGTGGTATCGAGCTGGTACGTGTCCTTCTCCGGAATTCCTCGCTCGCCGATGAGCATCGTGCCGCATCGCGGACATGCGACGAGCTGGACGGGGCTTCCTGAGCGCGGCTTCTTGCCGTCGCGAATGTCCTCGATCGCTTTCTGCGAATCCGCAAACGTGTTCGGCGTCGTGCCTCGTCCGACCCACACGCCGATGCGGAACGGCTCGCTCCCCCACTTCTGCGGCTCGCCGCGGCGAATAACCTCGCAGGCGCAGATCAGCGCTGCCGCACGCTGGAACTGCTGCACGGTCAGGAGCCGCAGTGTGTAGCGCATGATGATGCTGACGCCCGCACCGGCCTGCATCCCGTGGCGATCACCGCGAAGACGACGAAGCGCGAGCGTGAATGCCGAAAGACCGAGATAGGCTTCCGTCTTCCCGCCACCCGTGGGAAACCAAAGAAGGTCGATGAGGCGCCGGTCGGTGCTTGTCTCGTCGGCGATGCCTCGGAGATTCAGCAGGATGAAGCCCATCTGAAATGGGCGCCAAGTCCGATTGTCCGGCGTGTCGAAGTCAGCAGCCGCGCCTTCGATTGCGCCCCTCTTTCGATTCGCGGCGGCCCACAAGGAGTGGATGCGCTGGTCCCACATCGTGCTGTTGGCGAACCGGAACGCGGCGAGCACATGCGCGTCGCCCTCCAGGAGCGTCAGGCCGGCGCGCATGCGAGCAGCGCAGCCTTTGCACCGGTCGATGTTCACTTTCGCTGCGTCTCGGAGCTGCGCGTCGCCTTGGATATCGGGGGCTACGCTCGCGCCCTCTGTGGCTGCGATCCACTCCTCGTAGGCCAACACCATGGGTTCGAGAAGCTTCACGAGCTGGTCGGCCGTCGTGGTTGCCGCGAGCGTCTTCATGTCGAGCGTCGCGCCACCGGTCTGCTCGCTCGGTGCGATCAGCAGCGGGACCTCATGCTTCGGCATGAACTCGGTGAAGACCGCAGTTGTCCTCCGACCGTCTTCCGTCGGGGCATCCCACTCGGCTGCGACGCCATGTCCGGTCGCGAACTCGCGCGCGTGCCGATAAAGAAGGGCGTTGGTGGCTGCCTCGCCGTCGTCGTCGACCAGCAGGGGATCTGCCTGGAAGTCCTTCGCCACGAAGATCGGGGCACCGTTGGTCGTGGTGACCAGCAGGCGCGGCTGGTAAATCCACCGCTCATCCTTGCTTCGATCGCCGAGTGCCCCCTTTGTCCTTCGGTTGACGAGGAAGAGGCTGACGGCTCGATAGCCGGCGAAGTCATGGACAACGCCCTCAAGCGCGATCTCAGGGTCGTCAACACCGGTGACGACGGTCCCGGTCGCGTTCTTCGCGGACGGCGACAGAACGATCCGCTCGATGCTCCCGACCGCACCCACACGTATGCCGTCGATGACCACCTCGCGATTGTACCTGCGCCAGATCGTGGTAGTGCCCTCGGCTCCTTCAGCCTTTGCGGCTTTCTCGCGGCGATAGTCGCCCCACGAGACCTTCGCCCGAAGCGCCTGCGTCTTGGCGTCGACAAGAAACGAGAGGCCAAAGGACGACGGATTGAAGCCGATGATGAGCGGAGGCGACGTCTCCTCTTCGCCATCCTCATCGTCTCCGCCGCCGACGGCGAGCGTATCGTTCTCAGCCGGGTCAATCGCGGCGTCGGTGTCGTCTTCCGCTGCGCGGGCCGGAGCGAGACGACCAACAAGATAGCGGCTGGTCGGGTACTCGTTGATGACTTCATCCGGCGTGCTGGGGCCTATCAGCTCGCGGCGAAGTGCCTCTACGAGCCGATCCCGTGTTGCGCGCGACTTGTTGCTCATGGATCCTCGTCCTTCACGCCCGACTCTCCGCGCGCTCACGACGGCGTGCAGATGGCCCAAGTCCAATGCCCGGATGCTCGCGGTGCTCTGCGCGAAGGTCCATGTACTCGCCAGGGACGCGTGAAACGCATTCGGGTGCGGGGCATTCAGGAGCACGCTCGGGAAGCAGGCGAAGGCTTCGTCGTACGCGATCACCATAGAGCTGGCGGCGCAGCTCCAAGCCGAGCAGTTCACCAATCGCCGACGGCACAGCATTGCCGACTTGCCGGTGAGCCGACCGCCGCGCTCCCACGATCTTGTACTCGCGAGGGAACGTCTGGATGCGGCACAACTCCTCGATCGAGAGTAGACGGCTCTTCCAATGAAAGGGCCCCGTGGCTGGTCCCGGATCTGCCTGAATCGTCCACGACGGTTGCGCCTTTGCGAGCTTGAGAAGGAAAGACCAGAAGCGAGTCCGCCAACCGAAAAGGGGCTCGCCGCCATATCCCGCATTCCGAGGCGTGTGCCACAGATAGTTCTGTCCTTCTGGTATCGAAGGAAGGAGTTCCGCCCATCGCCCGCTTACGTCGAGCTCCGCCGGCCAGGAATCGACGTCGAGCTCGCCGATCGCATCCCAGGCCGTGCGAACCGGCTCCTTGCCTGGGCCCTCGCCGTGGGTGGCCGCCGGCACTTCGATCTGCCGGCCGTCGATGCACGCGAGAACGAAGACGCGCTCTCTGATCTGGGGCACCCCATAGTCGGCCGCATTGATCGTGATGGTCTGCGGTGAATACGACGTCGCGTGCTCTTTGTTGATCCTTCGAAGCCCTCGCTCGAGGAGACGCAGGCCTTCGTCCTTTCCATTGAAGGCGAGACCCTTCACGTTCTCTAAGAGCAACACTCGGGGGAGCACCGTTTGAACGACGTCGAGGTACGCATTCAGGGTCTTGGCTCTCGGATCACGCAGGCGCGGGGCATCGCCCGTCGTCCAGTACATAGACTTGGAGAACGGCTGGCAGGGAGGGCCACCAGCAAGGAGGGTCAGCTGCCGTGGCTTCAGGCCGGCCTGTCGTAGCAGCTCATCCGGCCCGAGCTGGTGGATGTCGCCAGGATCGGATAACGGCCAGTTGGGTCGGTTCTTCTTTAGGGTCTCGCGCGAATCCCCGTCGATCTCGACGCAAAGCACAGGCTCGAATCCCGCCGCCTCGAGGCCGAGATCAAGGCCCCCCGCTCCAGTGAAGAGCGACAGCACGCTCCGTCTGTCCGGAGACAGACTCACGAAGGCTCCCCCCTCGTCGGCGTCGTGTCACCGTGATCGGCAGCACCGCCGCGCTGCACCCACTCATCGATTTCGGAGAGCTTAAACTTCCAGAGCCTGCCAACTCGGTGTGCGGGCAACCCCTTGGACTCGATCCATCGATAGATGGTGTCCTTCGCTACGCCGAGGTGACTGGCAACCTCATCGACTGACACCCACGGCTCAGACATCGCGTCGGGACCTGAACATGAGGTCGCCACGATGTCATAAATCCTCTGCGGGAACAAGCCTCGATCTGGAAGACTCTGCGAGAGTCGTGAAGGCGGAGCGCTGCTTTCCCCAGATGCCGAGGTGCGCCACGGCCCTGAGCGCGCGCTCACTGAAGGGCTGGATGCCATCGACGGCCTCGAGGAAGAGCACCTGCTCCTGCAGGTCCGGCGCGAGCAGGAGGAGGTCGAGCAGGTGCGTGATCCGCGCGCGCGTGAAGCCGAGCCGCCGCGCAACGTCGGCCTGGTCGCGTACCTTGCCCTGGGCGATCGCCTCCTGGAGCTTGTGGGCGAGCGCGAGCATGACGGCGACGCGTGCGGGGCGGCGCACGGGGCCCGGCGGCGGTTCCGATACGAAGCGCTTCCCGTGCCCGCGCTGCACGCGGTGAAGCTGGCCGGTGACCACCCGCGGTCCGGCTGCGGTGCTGCTACTCGTCGGGTTCGTCACGGCGACACCTCCTGCTGCGCGGGCTGCGACGCAGCTTCGGCGGGCACTTCCGCACCGAGGTCGGCCAGAAACACGCTCACCCGGTTCGAGGGCTCGTTCACCTCGACGCGCTGGATGACGGCCCGCAGGAGCCGGCCACGGTTCTCGGGCGTGAGCACGTCCGAGACGCCGTCGAAGTCGGTGAGGCAGCCCGCGACCCAGTCGACCTCGACCTCGAGCGCGTCGAGGTTCGCGAGCTCGCGTTCGGCGGCCGTGAGCTGGGCCTCGCAGCGTGCGAGTTGGTCACCAACCCCCTGGAGCCGCTCATCGACGAGCTTGCGTGCCGTGCCGGTGAGGCTCGCCATCGTGTCGACGATGCGCCTGGCCTCGGCGGACAGCGAGGCGATCTCCGGCGGCAGCTTCTGCCGCGCGGTGACGAGGCCCTTGCGCCGATCGCCCACGCGCACCTTCACGCCGTCGGCGACCTCGGCGGCGAGCGTGCCGTCAGCAGTCGCCTTGCGGAGGCGCATGACGACGTAGACCTCGACGACACCCGGGGGCAGCGGAGACGATGGGCACGCTTCCTTGCCCTCTTTGTCCCGCTTCACGCATCGGTAGTAACGGTGCTCGATCCGACCACTGCGCGTCGACGCCGGCGTGAAGCCGGATCCGCAGCACGCGCACCGGAGCACGCCGCGCAGGATGTACTCGGGGTTGCGTCCGTGCGTCGTCGTCTTCGTCGCGTCCTCGAGCTGCGCCTGGGCGCGCGTGAACGTCTCGCGCTCGACGAGCCGTGCGTGCTCGGCCTCGTGCAGCTCGCCGCTGCACGGCATGTAGCCGGCGTAGACCGGGTACTTCGGATCCGTCGGACAGCGCCCTTCGTCCAGGTCCTCGACTCGCGCAGGTTGCCGTTCGCTGCGGGGTGGCGCTTTGTCGTGCCGAATTGCCCGCGATCGGATGCAAGGGAGCGCTGGGGATCTCGTCCCCGACGGGCCTCGTCGAGATCGACCGTCACGCTTTTCGATCCCCAGGCCACCTTGCTTGTTGAGGGCCCAGAACCAAAGGCAGGGCGGCCTGGGACGAGCGTGGTTGGCCCTCGCGCGGATTGGCCGCGAAGCTCGTCCTGGACCGCTCCTGCGACGAAGGGAAGTGGTGCAGGTGAGCAGTGGTCGAGGCCCCCGGGGTCGAGCGGTTGGCGATCCCGGGGGCCGTGTCGTCTGGGGGCGCGTTGAACCGGCAGGGGATCCGCTCACGACGCGAACGCGTGCTCTCACCCGGCGAGAAAGTTGTCACGCCCTTCGATCGCCAGGCCACCTTTCTCTGTGTAGGGCCGAACCCGATGTCGCGGGACGGTGGGGCCTAAAAGCTCCCCGGTCCGCGGGGGACGGTCCACGGCAGCCGGCGCCACCTCCCGCCGGTGCGTCGCGGAGAACGCGCGCGGCCAGAGCCTTCCTGGCATGCCGTGGGTCGACCCGTCAGGCCGGGCCCCGGGGATGTTCGCCGCCATCCTCGGGGCCCGGGCCTGGCACTCGGGCGAGCTCGTGAAGCCCTCCCAGCCTCTCTCACGCTTCGCGTGGGGGAGGAGCCAGCGGTGCCGCTCAGGCGACGGGGACGAAGATCTCTTCGGTGGTCGCGGCGACGGCGGCGCGGGCGATCCAGCGGTCGAGCTCGGGGAGATCCTTGCAGGCGAGGATGCGTTCGCGCTGGGCTTCCGAGACGGGGAGCTTGCGCGCGGCCAGAACGGCCACCAGGGCCTCGGCCTTCCCGACAGCCTCGCCCTCGGTACGCCCTTCGGCACGCCCCTCGGCGCGGCCCTGGGCCACGTACTTGCGGGCGTACTCGCTCTGGTACTCGTACTTGGTGTCCATCAGCGCCTCCAGCTTCGCGCGTCCAGGCGCGTCCAGGCCCGAGAGCACGAGGTCAGTATACAGCCTCCAGGTCTCCTCGCCCCGGGCGACCGCGGCGCGCACCACGGCCCAGGCGACCTCGACGGCCTCCTCGCCTCGCGACCGCGACAGGGCGGAGAGGAGCGCGAGGCCGAGGTTTCGCTCGGCCTCCTCGGGATCGGTCACCGGCGGGATCGCCTCCGGGCCGAGGACCAGCGGTCGCACGCGGTCGCCCGTGGGGCCAAGCGCGATGGGTTGGCGGGCCCACTTCGCGACCCCCCGGTACGGAGTCACGACCACGAGGGCGGTGGGGCAGGCGAGCCTCGCCCTCACGCCCGCCACGTAGACCGGCCAGCTGAACCGTTTCCCTGGGTCGCGGGCGAGCTGCACCTCGAGGACGATCGACAGGACCGGCAGGCCATCGCGCACGAGCGAAATCACCGCGTCGGCGCGGGCTTGCGGGGCCGCCACCTGCGCGAGCTCGCCGGAAAGTAGCTCGGGAGTCACTCCCGCGCCGGGCCGTAGGCCGAGCTTTTCGCCCGCCAGGTCGAGGGCGAGCGAAGGCTGCTCGCGGAAGAGGTTCACGAGGGTCTCGTGCAGCGGACTGGCCACCCAGGGGGAGAACGCAAGAAGGGTGCCGTCTACCCGCGCGATCGACCGTCACGCTCTTCGATGGGCACGATGTCGCGGGACTGGGGCCTCACTCTTTCTTGCGCCGGGAGACCAGCGGGAACCGCTCGGGCTCGGCGAGCGAGTCGACGTGCAGATCCACGTCCAGATCGGGCCAGTGAAGGTGGTCATGACGCAGCTCGACCCGCTGGGCCTCTCGGATCGTCGCGTCGCGGAACCAAGGGAAGCGGGTGAAGTCGAGCATGTACTCCTTGCCCCGGACCCACAGCCAGAGGGCGAGGGGCGTCAGACCCAGAATCTCGACCTCAGCGGTCGAAGTGGTCGTGCCACGCACGGACGATCTCGGCATGCCTCTCCTCTTCCGGCGACGCGATGTGAACGTGCATTCGCTCCGCATCGTCTCGCGGATGAGCGGCGCCTGCCCGTGATCTCGCCGGGTTGAGGCTCGTCTCACGCGCCCTCGAAGAAAGTCGTCACACCCTTCGAGCGCCAGGCCACCTTGATTCATGAAGACCGCAGCAGAGAGCGCGGCGGCTTCGGACGCGGGAATGGGTCTTCTCCCCGGATTGGCCGGGACCTCGTCTGGAGCCAGAGGCGCAGAAAGGAAAAGTGAATAGCCATGGGCAACAACACCACGGGTGCGGGTCTCAACACCTCGGCGCAGCAGAAGTCCGCGCCGAAGGGGCTCTACCTCGGGCTCACGCTGCTGAAGCAGGGCGTGGACACGATGGTTCCGGCCACGACGACCCTCACCATTGGCGGGCAGACCGTCACGCAGCCTTCGCTGTCGTCGGAGCTCGGCAACGACATCGCCGTTTTTTCGGCGGTGATCGAGAAGCACGCCGAGTATCAGGCGGCAGTGGCGGCCCGCAAGGCGGCCCTGCAGGACCTCAAGACCCAATACGCGCAGTTCGTCAAGGCGATTGAGGGGCAGTTCCCGCCCGGGGATCCGATCCTCCAGAAGTTCGGGATCCATCCCCGAAAGAAGCCCGCCCCCCTGACCGCCGAGCAGAAGGCGGTCAAGGCGGCCAAGGCCAAGCTCACGAGGCAGAAGCGCCACACGATGGGCCCCAAAGAGAAGCTCGGGATCCAGACGATCGGCACTCCGCTCGTGACCATCCAGCCCGACGGGACGACGACTGCCGTCCCGCCGACGCTGCTGGAGCCGGGCTCTTCGGCTGGGACCTCCCAGCCGTCGGGTTCCGGCGGCTCGACCGACGCCTCGGGCGGCACCTCGGGCAAGTAGCCCGGGGTCACATAGGGGCTCCGCTGGCGACAGCGGGACCAGCCCCCGGGACGACGGATTCGGAACCGTCCTCCCGGGGGCCTTTTTTTTGGGCGACGCGCCGATCGCCGCGCCCCGAGCCGCCCTGGAGCGCGAGCTCGTCCTTCCGCGGTCCTCGGCCGCGCGATAGTATCCAGCTCGAATCATCGCTCGCCCGGGGAGAAGGGATCCACTTGGCAAAGGTTCGAATCGAACGGTTCCCGATGGCCTGCGAGCAGGCGGCCAAGAACGCGATCCTCGACCACTCCACCTCGGTTCGCGACTCGGAGCTGGCCATCGCCCTCCAGGAACGTCGCAGCCCCCACGCGTCTTCCGTCGCCGGGGACGGGGCTGCGGCATGAGCCCTGTGGCCATTCCCACGTGGACCGCCGATGGCGTGATCCCTCCAATCAACGCGTCGCAGCCGGTGTCTCCGGAGCGATCGCCGTATGTCGTGTCGCTCACGGACTACGTGCTGCGCTTCGGCGACACGGCCGAGCGACGAACTGTCCTCGACGGATTCCTCCGCTACCGTGCGGCGCTACACGCCGCGGGCGTGGTGCATGGTTTTCAATGGCTTGACGGAAGCTTCCTCGAACATGTGGAGCTGATCGAAGGGCGCGCCCCGAACGACGTGGACGTCGTCACCTTCTATCGACTCCCAGCGGGGCGCTCCCAGGCGCAGCTCGCGGCGCAGGCCCGCGCGCTTCTCGACCATCCCTCGGTCAAGACGGCGTTTCGCGTCGATGGGTACCTCGTGCACCTCGGCATGGACGCGGAGCGACTTACCCGCCAGAGCGCCTACTGGTACAGCGTCTGGTCGCATCGCCGGAACCAGCTTTGGAAGGGCTTCGTGCAGGTGGACCTTGCCCCTGCCGAAGACACCGCGGCGGCGGCGACCCTGGCGAGCCTCACCACCGCAGGAGGTCGCCTGTGAACCGCGGCGAGTACCTCCAGCTGCTCGGCGAGAAGACCGCCATCGAGCGGATGATCGCCGAGACGCCCGAGGAAGACGTGCTCGACCGCGCGAGCCTCTCGGCTCGCCTGAGGAGCATCGAAGATGCACTGAGCGAGGCCAAGCCCAACGAGCGTGAGCCTGCGCGGGTGCGGCTGACGTTCAAGGGGCGGCCGGTGATCGGCAGCCACGGCATCTTCGCCGAGTTCGGCATGAAGGCGGTGAACGGGTTCGCGGAGTCCGTCACCGCCATGGCCGCCTCGCTCATCGCGCCGCTCGCCGCCACGGGGCCGATTCCGAACCGCGATCAGCACCAGCTGCTCATCACGAACACCGCGCTCGGTTCGTTCGGCTTCGAGCTCGAAGAGCATCGCACCGGGCAGCTCACGCTGGGTGACGGGAGTGCCGTCGCCCAGGCACTCGATCGCACGCAGTCGCTCTTGCGCGGTACGCAGGGAACCGATGACGAGCTCGCCGACTCCGCGGCCGACGCGGATCGCCGCGCCCTCGACAAGGTTCGCGCGTTCCTTGAAGTGCTCGCGGACAACGAGGCCGTTTGCACCGTGCAGTTCGGCGAATCGATCGTCAGCTTCACCGATGTTGGCCAGGTGCGCACCAGCATCCAGCGACTGAGCCAGGAGAACCTTCGAGAGGAGCCCGAGGAGCTCCCCGGCGAGCTTCAAGGGGTGCTGCCCAAGGCTCGCGTCTTCGAGTTCAAGCTGGCCGATTCGTCGCAGGTGGTCCGCGGCAAGATCTCGCCGACCGTCGGCGACCCGGACGCCCTCAACCGTGAGCTGCACCGACAGACCGTCATCAAGGTGATGGTCACGCGCGTCGGCAGCGGACGGCCCCGGTACGTGCTCCTCGAAGTGCCCGCGAGCCCGTAGACTTCGCTTTCCAACGACCGGGCCGGGCCCGCAGAATCCCATCGCGACGCTCGGATCAGGGAGACGGGCGGGCGCTTGACTTCCAGTCATCTCCTTGAACAATGCTGGCGGTCACTGACCGAAACGGGAGTCCGCCGATTGTCCGAACGAGCCCTTCTCCTTCTCTCGCTGACCTTCGCGGCGGCCCTCGGCGGTTGCTGCCAGCATCGCTCGAGCGGCGGCTCGAACGGGAACTCCTTGGTCCCGCTCGACGGCTTCCCCAAGCTGGCACCCGACCCGCTCGATTTCGGCACGGTTGGGACGGGCACGACGCACCAGAAGGGGCTCACCGTCACGAACCAGGGCTCGGGCGCGCTCGCGATTGAGGCGGTGTCGGTCACGGGTGACGCGAGCTTCTTCCCGGCCAAGCTGCAGGGCAAGGTTTCGCTCCTCCCCGGGGCGTCGTTCACCCTGAGCGTCGGCTTCTCGCCGCAGTCGGATGGCAAGCACCAGGCGGTCCTCGCGCTGCGCACCGATTCGAACACGGTTCCCACGACGCAGGTGACGCTCGTCGGCAATGCCTTCTCCTACGAGCTCGAGGTCGTGCCGACCGAGCTCGACTTCGGCGAGGTCCAGGTCGGCACGAGCTCGGTGCCCGAGATCGTCACCGTGACGAACGGCGCCTCGGCGCCCGAGACCATCTCGGTCGGACCGGTCTCCGGCAGCGCGGAGTTTCAGCCGTCCCCTTCGGGGGCGCAGGCGAACGTGGGACCCGGTCAGTCGTTCCAGGTGAGGGTCGTCTTCTCGCCGACGGTCGCGGGCCCCGTCCAGGCGACCCTGGCCCTCTCCGCCTGCGGCGGCTGCGCGCCGGTCAACGTGACCCTCACCGGTACCGGGGTCGATTCAGAGTTCGTCGTGCTGGACGCCGACACGCAGCAACCCTTTGTCGCCTTCGGCTCCGTTCCCCAGGGTCAGGCGGCGACCGCGCACGTCATCGTGCAGGCCATCTCGCATCCCCGAACGGCTCAGACTCCGCTGTCGGTGACGCTGACCGCGCCGCCCGCGCTGGAGCAGGGGACGGCGGGCTTCTCGCTCACGCCCACGGACGCGAGCTGGAACGCGGCGAGCTGGCCGAGCACGCTCACTCCGAACGCAACCCCGGGCAGCGCGGCCTACTTCGTCGTGACCTACCGCGGCCAGGCGGGCCAGAGCACGGCCTCGGACGTGGTGGACATCGCCTATGCCGTCGGGAGCGTCCCGAAGACTCCGGCGAAGCTGCCGGTTTCGGCGGGAGCGACGGGAAGCCCTTGCCAGCAGCTCTCGGCTACGCCATCGCAGGTGAGCTTCGGGACGGTGCTCGCGGGCAGGACGGCCAGCCGAACGGTCACCCTGTCGAACGGCGGGCCCTCGCTCTGCGTGCTCACCGGAATTGGCATTGACCCGAACGATCCGGCGAACGAGTTCGCGCTTCAGCAGGGCGGAACGATTGGCCAGCTTCCCCTCGCGAGCGGCCAGTCGCAGACGCTCACGGTGACCTTCACGCCACAAAGCAACCTGCCGCCGCTCCTGCGAACGGCCACTCTGTCGATGGGAACGAGTGATCCCACCCGCGCCACCATCGACGTGCCGCTCTCTGCCGCCGAGCAGAACCCGGCCTACGCCGCGACGGCCTGGCCGAAGTGGCACCGGGACAACGCGAACACCGGCCTCAGCTCGGCTGACACGAGCCGCAACCAGGGGAAGCTGGCGTGGAGCTTGTCCATCGGCGCGCCCGTCGCCAGCGGCCCCGGGCTCGCGAGCTACCTCCATTCGCCGGTCGTCGGGACGGACCCCGGCTCGGGCGACGACATCGTCTACATGCTCGGCTACGCCAATTGGCAGCCCGGGCAGGGCCCGGGGCAGCCCGCGACCGGCTCGGGACTCCTCTATGCGGTCGATGGGCCGAGCGGCAGCCAGCTCTGGGCGACCCAGGTCACGGGGCCCGAGGGCTCGGCCCAAGAGTCGACGCCGACCATCGTCGCGGACAACTCGATCTACCTCATGACGGGCGGTGAGCAGAGCTACTATCCGCAGTTCTTCCATCTGGATGCGAGCGGCAACATCCTCTGGTCCGGGGTCCAGGCGGTCGGCGGCGCGCTCTTCAGCTGCCCGTTCGACTCGTCCGGAAGCACCGACTGCTCGCAGCTCGGAGGCAGCACGAGGGTGGGGGACGGTTTCGACACCTGCCCGGGCTTCGACGCGAACGCGAACCTCTACCTCTTCGACGACGACCAGCCCGGCTGCGACGCCTACGTCTCGACCGGGTCGGCCCAGCCCGCCCTGCTCTGGTCCGCGACCGAGAGCCTGGTCCCGGCCCACGTCGAGAGCTTCTCGGCGGCGCTGACCGACGAGAGCGAGAGCGTCTTCTCGTGGGGTGGCTACGTCATGTCCTTCGGCGCGACCGGCACCCCCCTCTGGGGCATGGCGACGGGCAACGGCCAGATGGCGACCGGCAAAGCCCAGCCAGGCCGGGGCTGCGGGAACGACAGCAAGGGCTCGCCCCTCATCCTGGGCGCCGATGCCGTCGTGCAGTTCGCCGGCCTCGATGGCGCCTGCGCGAACATCGTGGGCGGCATCGTGGGGGTGAACCTCGGGACCGGGAACCAGGACTTCGGGTTCGACCTCCCTTCGATGGCGCCTCCCGCCGCCCCTTACCTCATGAATGACGGCACTCCCATCATCGGAGACTCCTCTCCCGCGCTGCTCGGCGACGGCGGGCTCGTGATGGGCTACCTCGATGGCGTCTACGCCTTCGACCCGCCCGCGTCGGGCGAGGGGCAGGCGACCCTGCGCTGGAAGCTCCCGACCGGTCTCGTCCTCGGATCGCCCGCGGTGGGCGGCGACGGCACGGTGTTCGTCGGCTCGACCGACGGCAATTTCTACGCGATCGACGGGGCGACCGGAGCGCTCAAGTGGAAGTACCCGGTGGGCGCCCCCATCAACTCGTCCCCCGCCATCGGAAGCGATGGCACCATCTACTTCGCCGCCGACGACGGCAACTTGTACGGGCTGCGATAGCGTAGGCTCTCGACGCCTGCCGCCGCCTGATCGTCCAGCGCTGCGGCTGCCCCCTCCGGGGTAGACTTGGGCCTCTCCCCGGGGGGGGCCGTGGAGGCCGCTTTGTCGAAGCACGCCTGGATCCCCGCCCTGCTCTGGCTGACCCTCTCCGCCTGCGCCTCCAGCCCCACGGGCAAGGGCCCTTCCGACGGCGGTTCGACGTCCGGCGGCGCCTCGAGCGGCGGCGGATCGATCGGCTCCGGAGGCTCGTCGACCTCGAGCGGCGGA